>NZ_JAIZRS010000017.1:0-176581 GCF_020419985.1 Burkholderia sp. AU32262 | reverse complement strand
CGAAGAATTCGAGGCAGACGGTGCGCGTGTGCGCGGGCATCTTGTGCAGCACCCAGCGCGCGGACGTGATCAGCCCGTCGCAGCCTTCCTTCTGCACGCCCGGCAGGCCGGCGAGGAACTTGTCGGTCACGTCCTTGCCGAGCCCTTCCTTGCGAAAGCGCCGGCCTTCGATCTCGAGCATCTCGGTCTTCAGCAGCTTCTCGCCCGGCGCGTACGCGCCGTCGAACCACTTCAGCTCGAAGCGCGCGACCGCGATGTCGTGGATCTTGCCCTGATTGTGCTCGTGGCGCGTGACTTCGAGCCAGTTGCCGTCCGGGTCGACCATCCGCCACCACGCCAGGTTGTCGAGCGCGGTGCCCCACAGCACGGCCTTCTTGCCGCCCGCGTTCATCGCGACGTTGCCGCCGATGCACGAGGCGTCGAGCGAGGTCGGATCGACCGCGAACACGTAGCCGGCCGCTTCCGCCGCTTCGGTCACGCGGCGCGTGACGACGCCCGCGCCGGAGAAGATCGTCGGCACCTTGTGCGCGACGCCCGGCAGCTCGGTGAGCTCGACCGCGCCGAGCTGTTCGAGCTTCTCGGTGTTGATTACCGCGGAGAACGGCGTGAGCGGCACCGCGCCGCCCGTGTAGCCGGTGCCGCCGCCGCGCGGGATCACGGTCAGGCCGAGCTCGAAGCACGCCTTGATCAGCGCGGCGATCTCGGCTTCGGTGTCGGGCGTCAGCACGACGAACGGGTATTCGACGCGCCAGTCGGTCGCGTCGGTCACGTGCGACACGCGCGACAGCCCGTCGAAGCGGATGTTGTCCTTCTGCGTGCAGCGGCCGAGCGCCTTGGTCGCGCGGCGACGCAGCTCGGCCATCTTGTCGAATTCGTCGGCGAACTCGTTGACCGCGCGCTGCGCCGCCGCTTCCAGCATCTCGACGCGCGATGCGCGCTCGCGGCCGGCGGCGTCGCGGTGCTCGGTGAGATCGGCGCTACGGCGCTTGCCGATTTCGGTCAGGCGGTGGTTCAGGGCCTCGATCAGCAGCGCGCGGCGCTTCGGGTTGTCGAGCAGGTCGTCCTGCAGGTACGGGTTGCGGCGCACGACCCAGATGTCGCCGAGCACTTCGTACAGCATCCGTGCGGAACGGCCCGTGCGGCGTTCCGCACGCAGTTCGTCGAGCACCGACCACGCCTCTTCGCCGAGCAGGCGGATCACGATCTCGCGATCCGAGAAGGACGTGTAGTTGTAGGGGATCTCGCGCAAGCGGGGCGCGGGGTCGGCGGCGACGGCGGCGGCCGCGCCATGCGGATCGAAAACTTGTGGTGCGTTCATGTTCGGACGACTCGGAGGGCCGATATCCCGTGCACGGGCGTCGGCAAGCGCGTGGGCGCAATCTTGGGGAAATCTGTTCTGTTACCAGGCGCGCGGCTGTCCTTCATGGGGCCGGAGCGGGCGACTCGCCCCTCCTGGCCGGCGACAGGGCCTGGCGGCACTCGGGACCATCAGCACGATCGCGCGCGGCGCGCATGCCGTTCTGCCGCGGGGCTGGCTGCGCGCGGCGTCGGCTTCAACGGTGCGATCCGAGGGTGCCTCTGCATCTTCCGAATCCTTGATTCAAAACGGAATTCTAACCCATGATCGCGCCGCCCGTGACACGCCGGACAGGTCGTGGGGCTATCGCCGCGAGCCGCGCCGGGCGGGGTTCGGCACGATTTCGTGCGACCATTCGCCGTCCGTCCGGTCGGTAACCATGCGGTTAAACCGGTAAAAAGCGGCGCGCGGCGCCCCGCCCGTATGCGCAGGTCACCGCCCACGACCGACCGCCCGGCATGCCGCTTGCGTGCGGGCGGACCCTTGGCGCTATCATTGACCCTTTACCGTCTGCATCCGCACTGCACGCGAGCGCCCATGGCATCCCACGATTATCTGAAGAAAATCCTCACCGCGCGCGTCTACGACGTCGCGATCGAGACGGAACTCGAACCGGCCCGCAATCTGTCGACCCGGCTGCGCAACGCCGTTTACCTGAAGCGCGAGGACAACCAGCCGGTGTTCTCGTTCAAGCTGCGCGGCGCGTACAACAAGATGGCGCACATTCCGGCCGACGCGCTCGCGCGCGGCGTGATTACCGCGTCGGCCGGCAACCACGCGCAGGGCGTCGCGTTCTCGGCGGCGCGGATGGGCATCAAGGCCGTGATCGTCGTGCCGGTCACGACGCCGCAGGTGAAGGTCGATGCGGTGCGCGCGCACGGCGGCCCGAGCGTCGAGGTGATCCAGGCGGGCGAATCGTACAGCGATGCGTATGCGCACGCGGTCAAGGTCCAGCAGGAGCGCGACCTCACGTTCGTCCACCCGTTCGACGATCCGTACGTGATCGCCGGCCAGGGCACGATCGCGATGGAAATCCTGCGCCAGCACCAGGGCCCGATCCACGCGATCTTCGTGCCGATCGGCGGCGGCGGGCTCGCTTCCGGCGTCGCCGCGTACGTGAAGGCGGTGCGCCCCGAGATCAAGGTGATCGGCGTGCAGGCCGAGGATTCGTGCGCGATGGCGCAGTCGCTGGACGCGGGCGATCGCATCGAGCTGAGCGAGGTCGGCCTGTTCGCGGACGGCACCGCGGTGAAGCTCGTCGGCGAGGAAACCTTCCGGCTGTGCCGCGAATTCCTCGACGGCGTCGTGACGGTCAACACCGACGCGCTGTGCGCGGCGATCAAGGACGTGTTCCAGGACACGCGCAGCGTGCTCGAGCCGTCCGGCGCGCTCGCGGTCGCGGGCGCGAAGCTGTACGCGGAACGCGAAGGCATCGAGAACCAGACGCTCGTCGCGGTCACGTCCGGCGCGAACATGAACTTCGACCGGATGCGCTTCGTCGCCGAGCGCGCCGAGGTCGGCGAGGCGCGCGAGGCCGTGTTCGCGGTCACGATCCCCGAGGAGCGCGGCAGCTTCAAGCGCTTCTGCTCGCTCGTCGGCGATCGCAACGTCACCGAGTTCAACTACCGGATCGCCGATGCGCAGTCCGCGCACATCTTCGTCGGCGTGCAGATCAAGCGCCGCGGCGAATCGGCGGAGATCGCCGCGAACTTCGAGTCGCACGGCTTCAACAGCGTCGACCTGACGCACGACGAGCTGTCGAAGGAACACATCCGCTACATGGTCGGCGGCCGCTCGCCGCTCGCGCTCGACGAGCGCCTGTTCCGCTTCGAATTCCCGGAACGGCCGGGCGCGCTGATGAAGTTCCTGTCGTCGATGGCGCCGGACTGGAACATCAGCCTGTTCCACTACCGCAACCAGGGCGCGGACTACAGCTCGATCCTCGTCGGGCTGCAGGTGCCGCCGGCCGATCGCGCCGAATTCGAACGCTTCCTCGCGGCGCTCGGCTATCCGTACGTCGAAGAGAGCGCCAACCCGGCTTACCGCCTCTTCCTGTCGTAAAGGCTTCGTGCAATGAATCCCGAACATTCCCCGCTCGGCAAGGCCACCGTCTACGCGGCGCAGTACGATGCGTCGCTGCTGTTCCCGATCCCGCGCGCCGGCGCGCGCGAGCAGCTCGGCATCACGTCGGCGCTGCCGTTCTTCGGCACCGACATCTGGAACGCATACGAACTGTCGTGGCTCAACGCGCGCGGCAAGCCGCAGCTCGCGATCGCGACGTTCTACGTGCCGGCCGAATCGCCGAACATCGTCGAATCGAAGTCGTTCAAGCTGTATCTCGGCTCGTTCGCGCAATCCAAGTTCGACTCGGTCGACGCGGTGCGCGACGTGCTCAAGCGCGACGTGTCGGCCGCATGCGGCGCGAGCGTGTCGGTGCAGCTGGTGTCGCCGCACGAATTCGGCAAGCTCGAGATGGACGAGCTCGACGGGCTGTCGCTCGACCGGCTCGACCTCGACACCGACGTGTACGAACCCGATCCGTCGCTGCTGTCGGCGGCCGACGGCGAGAACGAGGCGCCGGTCGAGGAGACGCTCGTGTCCGACCTGCTGCGCTCGAACTGCCCGGTCACGGGGCAGCCGGACTGGGGCAGCGTGCAGATTCATTACGTGGGGCCGCAGATCGATCACGCGGGGCTGCTGCGCTACATCATCTCGTTCCGCAATCACACGGGCTTTCACGAGCAGTGCGTCGAGCGGATCTTCCTCGACATCATGCATGCGTGCAAACCGGTGAAGCTGGCGGTGTATGCACGGTATACGCGGCGCGGCGGGCTCGACATCAACCCGTTCCGCACGAATTACAACCAGCCGATGCCGGATAACGCGCGGACGGCGCGGCAGTAAATGAGTCTGTTGGCGGCATCTTGCGGTCCGCCAACCCTCCCTGCTTGCGGAAGGGTGCGTCTCTCTAATTCGGCGCGAACATGGCGGCCCGGCACTTCGGACAATACAGGTAGATTGTTCGACCATCGTGCATGGAAATGAAGCCTCGCCTTGCCTGGTCTATCCTCCATTTCGCCGCGCCACCACCCGCTAGACGCGCTTCGCCTTCGGCATAGCAACTCGCGGCATCCAAGTCATGACTGTACGCCCGTTCCGTTACGCGGTTCGCACGCTTGAAAAACGCGCTGACATCCGTCTGCCGAAGAATGAACTGGCGGCACATATCCGCGGTTTCGCCTCCGCTGATGTCGGCCGACCACGCCCCGTTGCTGACGATTTCGACAGACCTCGGCGCAACATGAGGCACTACTCCTCGCAGCGGCGTCTTGTCGGACAACGTGCTCGCAACGGCAGTGCGGTCGAGGACGAGCAGCAACATCAGAATTGCGATCCGCATCACCATTGCACGCTTGCTCGCCGCTGCGTGGCGCTTCCGCGAGTGCCCAATGCGACCGTCATTTCGGCTGCGCCGGCAAACCGCCGAAGGTGCGTGCAAAGTTGCTCTCGATATGGGCCAGCAAACGTGTGAGCGTTTCCTGGTCTTCGTACCGATCTGCGAGCGCATCCTCATCGAGCGAATCCGGATCCATGCACTCGATCTGGTCGAGTCGCAAGCGGATCGTTTCCATCAGCACGGCCCATTCGCCCATCAGCAATGGGATGGCCATGTCGCCGCGACCTTGCCGCTGATCACTCATGTTCATTTCAGCATCATCTACGGCTGACACTGTCATCCTGCTTTCGCTGCACTTCGGCCAATCGCTCGGCATCCCATTTCCTCCCGACCGCCGCACGATGCAGCATCGCGAGCGTAATTGGTTCACGCTCGAGGTGGTGCGGTTTTCGAAGCACCCATCGCCGAAACAGCGAATAGAGCAACCCCTCGCCTTCCATCAAAAAATATCGATGGAAATCGAAGTCGCCGGTATCGACGGCAAACCGCTCAAAAAAGCGCCACATGAAGTCATTGGCTTCGTCGCCGGTTTGACCCAGGTCTTCCCAGAGCCGGGTATGAGCAGCGAGCGGCTTCGATGGACCGAGCCCCACCTCCGACCTCACAAAAGCTTCGATCTCGTCCCAACTCACGTTTTGCATCAAAACACCCTGTCCTCGTTTCTGACGAGGCCGTTGTACCGGGAGATCGTTCCGTGAACGATCGCGAACACGTCACGCGCAAGCAGCGCCCAACCCACGCCAGGCACGGCACGTCCGACGAACACGCTGAGTTTTCGGGTCAGGAGATCCGAAACGACTTGATACTCTGCAGCGTCACGGTTGGTAAAACCTTCCTGTTCAACTGGTGGCGGAAAATCGATCGAGCCATCACGGATGCGACGGACGTTCCTTTCGTCGCGCCGCCGAATTTCTGCCGCGTCGGCAATACCGGCCAGCCCGCCAGAATCAGGATCACAGCTTCGACATCGTCGATCCCGGCCCGTGCACACGTCTCTTCTACAGCGACGAAAAAGAAAAGCTCGGCGGGTGTGAGATCCGAATGAACGCCGTAGCGGTATGTATTGCTGGTCATGGGGCGACTTCACGAAATCGTTGATCGGGAAGACGACCATACCCAGCAATCCACTTAGTCTGCTCGTTCGAATTTCATGATGCCCGTTGCCAATTACGCGTCCATCACTGTTGTCACCCGCCAGACGGACCTATCGTCTCGCGCTCTCATCGACAGGATTCTATTCAAAGTGTAAAAATTCAGTGCCAAATGCAACAAGGCCGGTGCACGTCCATGCACCGGCCTTGTCGTACAGCTTCCGCCCTCGCGCGTTACTTCACCGGCGGCTTGTACGCGATGCAGTCGACCTCGACCTTGCAGTCGATCACCATGCTCGATTGCACGCACGCGCGTGCCGGCGGGTTCTCGCCGAAGTACGACACGAACACCTTGTTGAACGACGCGAAATCGCGCGCATCGTCGAGCCACACGCCGCAGCGCACGACGTGCTCGAGGCCGTAGCCGGCTTCCTTCAGGATCGCGATCACGTTCTCGATCGCCTGCTTCGACTGCGTGACGATCCCGCCTTCGACGACCTCGCCGTTCACCATCGGCGTCTGGCCCGACACGTACAGCCAGCCGTCGGCCTCGACCGCCCGCGCGAACGGCATCACCTGGCCGCCGGTCCCCTTCGCTTCGCCTACGCCATATCGCTTCATCGTTTCACTCCTCGTGTTGTCGGCCCGAGCCGGCGCTTCAGCGCCTGCTCCTGCCCATGCAACGCACGGTTGCGGGTACGCGCGCCGGCTGCTGCGGCGCGCGGAAGATCGGAATGCGCGCGTTCAGAACGCCGCATCGGCACTGGCCGACACGCGTTCGCCGCGCGCGACGAAACCGCCGGCGCGCTCGCCGGTCGGCTGGCCGTTTTCGTAAGTCAGCACACCGTTCACCCACACGGCATCGATCCCGTGCGCGGGCTGCTGCGGCTTCTCGAACGTCGCGGCGTCGATCACGCTCGCCGGATCGAACAGCACGAGATCGGCGTGATAGCCGACGTGCACCTCGCCGCGCCGAGCGAGCCCGAAGCGGCGCGCGGACAGCGACGTCATCTTGCGGATCGCCTCCTCGAGCGGCAGCAGGCTGGTGTCGCGCACGTAGTGGCCGAGCACGCGCGGGAACGCGCCCCACAGCCGCGGATGCGGCAGCGGATCGTTCGGCAGGCCGTCGGAGCCGACCATCGTCGCCGGATGCGACAGGATCCGGCGCACGTCGTCCTCGGACATGTTGTGGTACACGGCGCCGGCCGGGCGAATGCGCTGCGCGGCCTCCCGCTCGGTCACGCCCCAGTCGGCCGCGATCGCCTTCAGCAGCTTGCCCGCGACTTCCGGATGCGGTTCCGACCACGTGATCGTGATGTCGATGTCGCCCGTCACCTGCTTCAGATCGAGCGTCGACGAGCTGCGGCTGTACGGATAGCAGTCGCAGCCGACCGGCTGGTAGCGGCGCGCGCCTTCGAGCGACGCGAGCACCTCGGTGCTGCGCCCCCAGTTCGACGGGCCCGCGCACTTCAGGTGCGAGATCACGACCGGCACGCGTGCATGACGGCCGACCTGGTACGCCTCTTCCATCGCGTCGAGGATCGCGTCGAACTCGGTGCGCATGTGCGTCGTATACAGCGCGCCGGCTTGGGCGAGCGGTTCGGCGAGCGCCATCACTTCCTCGGCCGGCGCCGCGAACGCCGAGCCGTATGCGAGCCCCGACGACAGGCCGAGCGCACCGTTCGCGAGCGCCTCCTCGAGTTGCGCGCGCATGCCGGCGATCTCGCCGTCGGTCGCCGCGCGGTCGAGGCGGTCCATCTGGTTGTTGCGCAGCGCCGTATGGCCGACGAGCGCCGCAACGTTCACGGCCGGGCGCGCATCGTTCACGGCCGCGACGTAGGCGGCGAAGGTCGGGTACTGGAACGCGCCGCGCTCGCCGAGCAGGTTCATCGGATCGGGCGGGTCGCCCGCGAGCGTCACCGGCGATGCGCTGATCCCGCAGTTGCCGACGATCACGGTCGTCACGCCCTGCGAGATCTTCGGGATCATCTGCGGCGCGCGGATCACGTGCGTGTCGTCGTGCGTGTGCACGTCGACGAAACCCGGCGCGAGCGCGCGGCCGTTCGCGTCGACGACGTTCTCGGCGAGCCAGTTCGACAGGTTGCCGATCGCCGCGATCAGGCCGTTGCGGATCGCGACGTCGCGCGTGACGGGCGGCGCGCCGGTGCCGTCGTACAACTGCGCGCCGACGATCAGCGTATCGGCGGCTTCGGGGTGCGAATGCATGGTCAGTCTCCTACCGGTTGACGGTCTCCGCCGCCGCGGTGCGCGTCGAGCGCGTGCTTGATACGGCGCAGCGATTCCCGGCCCGCATCGCCGAGCCGCAATGCGACGCCGGTGACGAGCACGTCGATCGCCATCATCATCGCGTAGCGCGATGTCGAAGGCTTGTAAATGAAATCGGTTTCGAATGCGACGACGGGGATCAGGTGGTCGGCGAGCTTCGCGAGCGGCGATGCCGGCGCGGTGATCGCGATCAGCTTCGCGCCGTAACGCTTCGCGAGCCGGCAGCTCTCGAGCAGCTCGGGCACGCGTCCGCTCACCGACAACGCGACGACGACGGTGTCGCCCGACAGCGTCGCGGCCACCATCCGCTGCAGCAGGCTGTCCTGGTAGCTCGCGACCGGCCGGCCGAAGCGCACGAGCCGGAAGCGCAGCTCGTCGGCGAGCGCGGTCGAGCCGCCGCCCTGCCCGTACACGTAGGTCATCTTCGCGCCGGCCAGCAGATCGGCCGCCGCGTCGAACGACGTGTTGCGCAGCAGCTGGTGGTTGTGCGCGAGCGCCACGCGGATCTCGTCGTAGACGATCGACGCGGGGTTCGTGTCGTCGGCCGGCGCGTCGTCGGACGGCACCAGGAAGCGCTGGCCGACGGCCGCCGCCTGCGCGACGAGCACCTTCAGCTCGCGCACGTCGCGGCAGCCGACGGCCTTCGCGAAACGCGTGACCGTGGCGACGCTGACCTCCGCGTCGCGCGCGAGCGCGCCGATGCTCGCATGCGCGGCACGCGCCAGATCGGCGAGGATGAACGCGGCGACCTTGCGCTCGGCTTCGCGCAGCTCGGGCGCGCATTCGGCGATCCGCGCGACGATGTCGAGGACCGGCGGAGCGGCCTGAGCCGGATGCGGCTCGGCCGCGGGCGAAGCGGACGGGGAAGCGGGCGTATTCATCGGCGGAAAAGGGGTGAAGCGGGATGTTATTAAATAACATCACCGCGCCGATGCTACTTTCTGTACCATCTGCATGTCAACTTCAGTGCAATGCATAGTGATGATGGAGCGGGATGACATGAAAGTTACAAACTATCAGGAAGCGACGATCGATCCGTTCGGCAAGGGCCTGGGCAATCTGCCGAGCGCGAGCGTGCCGCTCGGCGACGCCGGCCGGCTCGAATGGAACCTGCTCGCGGAAGACGTCAGCCTGCCGGCCGCCGTGCTTTACGAGGATCGCGTCGAGCACAACCTGAACTGGATGCAGGCGTTCGTGCAGAAATACGGCGTCAAGTTCGCGCCGCACGGCAAGACGACGATGGCGCCGCAACTGTTCCGCCGCCAGCTCGACGCCGGCGCGTGGGGCATCACGCTCGCGACCGCGCACCAGACGCAGGCCGCGTATCACGGCGGCGTGCGGCGCGTGCTGCTCGCGAACCAGCTGGTCGGCCGCCAGAACATGACGATCATCGCGGGGCTGCTGTCCGATCCCGATTTCGAATTCTTCTGTCTCGTCGATTCCGCGGAGAGCGTCGACCAGCTCGGCCGCTTCTTCGGCGACGCGAAAAAATCGCTGAACGTGCTGATCGAGCTCGGCGTGCCGGGCGGCCGCGCGGGCGTGCGCGATGCCGCGCAGCGCGAGGCCGTGCTCGCCGCGATCGCCCGCTATCCGGACACGCTGAAGCTGGCCGGCATCGAGCTCTATGAAGGCGTGCTGAAGGAGGAAGGCGAGATCCGCGCGTTCCTGCAGCAGGCGGTCGCGCTCACGCGCGAGCTGGCCGAAGCCGGCCGCTTCGCGCGCACGCCCGCGATCCTGTCCGGCGCCGGTTCGGCGTGGTACGACGTGGTCGCCGAAGAATTCAGGAAGGCGTCCGATGCGGGCTTCGCGGAAGTCGTGCTGCGTCCGGGCTGCTACCTGACGCACGACGTCGGCATCTACAAGAAGGCGCAGACCGACGTGTTCGCGCGCAACCCGATTGCCCGCTCGATGGGCGAAGGGCTGCTGCCGGCGCTGCAGCTGTGGGCGTACGTGCAGTCGGTGCCGGAGGCCGACCGTGCGATCGTCGCGCTCGGCAAGCGCGATGCGGCGTTCGACGCGGGCCTGCCCGAGCCGGCGCGCCACTTCCGCCCGGGCCGCGACACCGCGCCGCGCGACGTCGCCGCCGCCGAAGGCTGGGCCGTCACCGGGATGATGGACCAGCACGCGTACCTGCAGATCCCGCCGGGCGCGGACGTGAAGGTCGGCGACATGGTCGCGTTCGACATCTCGCACCCGTGCCTGACGTTCGACAAGTGGCGCCAGGTGCTCGTGCTCGATCCGCAGTTCCGCGTGACGGAAGTCGTCGAAACCTTCTTCTGACGCATGCCGCGCGCGGCGCCGCCTTGCCGCTCGCGCGGGGCGGCCGTCACGCGCGCTTCAATCCGCCGGAGTACACTGCGCTTTCGCCCTCGGGCCCGTCGCGGCCGTCATGCACGGCGCGATCGGGCCTTCAACGCTGCTTCTCTGGAGAAAGCCATGGCCGCGAAGAAGATCCTGTTCCTGACCGGCGATTTCGCCGAAGACTACGAAACGATGGTGCCGTTCCAGGCGCTGCAGGCCGTCGGCCATCACGTCGACGCAGTCTGCCCGGGCAAGCGCGCGGGCGACAAGATCAAGACCGCGATCCACGATTTCGAGGGCGACCAAACCTACACCGAGAAGCCCGGCCACAACTTCACGCTGAATGCGGCGTTCGACGACGTCGATGCGGCGCGCTACGACGCGCTCGCGATCGCGGGCGGCCGTGCGCCCGAATATCTGCGGCTCGAACCGAAGGTGATCTCGCTCGTGCGCGAGTTCGCCGAAGCCGGCAAGCCGATCGCGGCGATCTGCCACGCGGCGCAACTGCTCGCGGCCGCCGGCGTGATCCGCGGCAAGCGCATTTCGGCCTACCCGGCCTGCGCACCGGAGGTGAAGCTCGCGGGCGGCGAATACGCGGACATCCCGGTCGACGCGGCCGTGACCGACGCGCCGTTCGTCACCGCGCCCGCGTGGCCCGCGCATCCGGCCTGGCTCGCGCAGTTCCTCGCGTTGCTGGGCACGCGCATCGAGCTGTGAACGACGCGGGAATGAATCGAAATGATGTGAAGTGAAACGCCGGCCGGCAGCGGGTGCGTACGTGCGCTCGGCCGCGTCGGCCACGACCGGCCGACGGGGGGCGCCCCGTCGCGGCCTGCCCTTCAGTGCGGCGCCGGCGTCGAGCCGACGTCCGCGATCCGCGACTCCAGCATCGCCAGCGCGCCCGACAGCGCGGTCAGCACGTCGTCCGGCAATTGCGCCATCGTCTGGTCGATGAACGCCTTGCGGCGCGGCAGGCACGCTTCGAACGCGGCGCGGCCGTCGGCGGTCAGCGTGACGTTGGTCACGCGGTTGTCGCGTGCATCGGACGCGCGCTCGATCCAGCCGAGCGCGTCGAGCGACTTCAACTGGCGCGTGAGCGCGCCCGGATCGATGCGCAGCACCTCGACGAGCTTCTTCTGCGACGCATGCCCGTCCATCGTGTGCAGCGCGACCATGATGCGCCAGCGCGGCATCGGCTGCCCGACGTGCGTTTCGAATGCGGTCATGAACGCACGATACGTGCGTCCGAATTGCTGCAAGATCGCGACGCGGTCCTGTTCTTCCATGCGCTCAGTTCTGTTCGTTCAATCGGTCAATCGGCCGCGACGTGCGGTTCGATCTTGCGCCGCAGCGCGATCGGCGGCACGCGACGGCACTGCCACACCGACACCACGGCGACGACGGCCGCCATCGCGACACCGAGGTGGATCGCGCCGACCAGCGATTCGCGGGCCGCTTCCAGCAGCAGCGCGCCATTATGCCCGGCACGCGTCAACTCCGCGACGAGACCGCCCTGCGCCGCGCGATCGATCAGGATCTGCGGATCGGCGAGCCGCGCGTGCCACTGCATCGCGTGATCGGCCGACAGCGCGCTGCGCACGCCGCCCGAATACATCTGGTTGACGAGCGTGCCCGTGAGCGCGGTACCGAGCATCCCGCCGACCATGCGCAGCGACTGCAGCAGCGCCGTCGCGATGCCGAGATGCTCGCGGCCGGCCGTCTGCTGCGCGAACACGGTGAGGTTCGGCAGCACGAAGCCGAGCCCGATGCCGCCCGCGACCATCAGCGCCATCAGCATCCAGGCCGGCGTCGCGTGGGTCGCCACGACGACGCCCGCGCAGGCGGCCGCGAACAGCACGAAGCCGACGTGCAGCATCGCGTTCGGGTTGCGGATGCGCGTGATGACGCGGCCGTTCATGATGCTGCCGATCGTGATGAACACGACGAGCGGCGTGATCACGAGCCCCGCTTCCTTCGGCGACATCCCGAAGCCGCCCTGGAACAGCAGCGGCGCGTAGAACAGCAGCGAGAACATCGAGAAACCGGCGAGGATCGCGAGCACGAACAGCGCGGACAGCGCGCGGTTGGCGAACATGTCGAACGGCAGGATCGGCTGCGCGCAGCGCTTCTCCCAGTGCCACAGGCCGGCGCCCGCCGCGACCGCGACGACGAGCAGCAGCGACGCCCAACTCATGACGCCGTACTTCGGCAGCCATTCGACGAACAGTTGCAGCGCGCCGAGCGACAGCGCGATCAGGAGCGCGCCCGGCCAGTCGAGCCGCATCTTGCGATCGTGCTCGACGTGGCGCAGGTGCGGCAGGTAGCGCCACACGAAGAACAGCGACAGGATGCCGATCGGCAGGTTCACGTAGAACACCGAGCGCCAGCCGAACGATTGGGTCAGGAACCCGCCCAGCGACGGCCCGACCGCATTCGCGATGCCGAACGCGGAGCTCATCAGCACCTGCCAGCGCAGCCGCACGACGGAATCGGGAAACAGATCGGGAATGCATGCGAACGCGGTGCCGACCAGCATCCCGCCGCCGATGCCCTGCAACCCGCGCGCGAGCACGAGGGTCAGCATGTCGTTGGCCATCCCGCAGAGCACCGACGCGCCGGTGAACACGACGATCGACGCGATCACGAACGGCTTGCGCCCATAGTAATCGCCGAGCCGGCCGAAAATCGGCACGGTAATCACGGAGCTGAGCAGGTACGAGGTCGCGACCCATGCGTACAGGTCGAAGCCGCGCAGTTCGGCGACGATGGTCGGCAGCGCAGTGCCGACGACCGTCTGGTCCAGCGCGACCAGCATGGTGACGAACGAGATCCCGATCATCGCGAGCAGCGATTCGCGGAACGGCAGGACTTGCCCGCTCGAATGGTGGGCGGCAGTATGGACGGCCATTTTTTGTCGATGCAACTTTTGCCGGGTCAAATAATCTCAAAATTCTAGCATGCCGGAGTAATCTAGGCTGGCGATGGTTCAGGGCCCGTTCAGGCCAAGGAGAAAGATGGAACCGATTTCAATCAACCCCGCGACGACGCTGTCGCCGGAGGACCGGGACGCGCTGCGGCGCGCGAAGCAGGTGCTGGAAAGCCCGTCGCTGACGATGAAGCTGACGGGCGTGCTCGGCGCGCCGGTCGAGAAGATGATCGCGCGGCTGCCGGACTTCGCGACCGGCAAGATCAACGATGCGACGCAGCTCGCGCTGCGCAAGTGCCTGAACATCGCGCTGCGCACGCTCGGCAAGCCGCAGGCGCCGGACGCCGAGCCCGACAAGCCCAGCAATCTGCTGCACAAGCTCGCGGTCGCGACGACCGGCGCGGCGGGCGGCGCATTCGGCTTTCTCGCGCTGCCGGTCGAGCTGCCGGTGACGACCACGCTGATCTTCCGCTCGGTGTGCGACATCGCGCGCAGCGAGGGGGAGGATCTGACGTCGGTCGATACGCAGCTGCAGTGCCTCGCCGTGCTCGGGATGGGCGGCCACCCGGACAAGCAGGAGGAGGACGCCGATCTCGGCTATTTCGTGCTGCGCGGCGCGCTCGCGCAGGCGATCTCGAAGGCGTCGTCGGACATCACGGCCAAAGGCATCGCCGCGCACAGCTCGGCGGCCGTGTTCAAGCTCGTGCAGACGGTGGCCTCGCGCTTCTCGGTGCAGGTGACCGAACAGATGGCCGCGAAGTCGATCCCGGCGATCGGCGCCGTGCTCGGCGCGACCGTCAACACGCTGTTCATCGACCACTTCCAGCAGATGGCGCACGGCCACTTCACCGTGCGCCGGCTTGAACGCAAGTACGGCCCGGTGGCCGTCCAGGCCGCCTATCAGGCAATCGACGCCTCGCCCGCGCGCTGAGCCGCGCGCTCGAGCGCGACGCGGCGCAGGAACGCGGCCGCGCGGTCGAGCGCGTCGCGCGCCTCCGGCACCATCGGCGCATACAGCTGCCACACGTGCGGCATGTCGGGCCACACCTCGATCTCCACCGCCACGCCGGCCGCCTTCGCCTTGTCCGCGACGCGGCGCGAATCGTCGAGCAGCACCTCGGTGCTGCCGACCTGGATGTACAGCGGCGGCAGGCCGGTGAAATCGGCGTGGAGCGGCGATGCGTACGGATGCGTCGCCGGCGTGTCGCCCAGATACAGCTTCGCGGCCTTCGGCAGCGCCGCGGCCGCGAACATCGGGTCGCGGCCGTCGTTGCTGCGCATCGTGTCGCCGGTGCCGGCCAGATCCGTCCACGGCGAGAACAGGATCGCGCCGGCCGGCAGCGGCTCGCCGCGATCGCGCAGCGCGACGAGCGTCGCGAGCGCGAGGCCGCCGCCCGCCGAATCGCCGCCGAGCACGATCGACTCGGGCGGCGTGCCGAGCGCCAGCAATTGCCGGTATGCGGCGAGCGCATCGTCGAGCGCGGCCGGGAAGCGGTTTTCGGGCGCGAGCCGATAGTCGAGCGAGAACGCGCGCACACCCGCGCGCTTCGTCAGCCCGAACACCAGCGGCCGGTGCGTCTTCGTCGAACAGAAGTAGTAGCCGCCGCCGTGGAAATACAGCAGCGTGCGGCCGGACCCGCGGCCCGTGGCGGTGTCGGTGCGCTCGAGCCATTCGCCGCGCAGCGGCGCGTCGCCGGCGCCGAAGCACGGGCGCAGCCGGTAGCCCGACGGCGGGCGGCGCGGCACGATCATCCGCAGGTCGGTAAAGCGCCGGGCACGCGCGGGGTCGAGCACCTCGCGCGTGGTTTCGGGACGAAACTGCCAGCGCAGCAGCCAGCAGGCGAACTTGCTTTGCCAACTCATCGGACGCACTCCGTCATCGCAATGTGACGATGGTACGGGCGAACGTGCCCGCGTCGCTCGACAGGTGCCTCTACCTCAAACGCCGGCGCTCAGTTCGCCGGCATCACCTGGCCGCGGATCTCGCCGGACGGGTGTTCCTTCGTATGAATGTTGAAGTACCACTTGCCGCTCATCAGGTCGGTGACCTGCGCGTCGGTGAGTTCCTTCGAACCCTTGATCGGGCTCGTCAGCTCGTCCTTCGGAATCGGCACCTGCACGCCGGCGTTCTGGCCGACCGGCGCCGGCCCGTGGAAATGCGCGGCCGTGGCCGGCCCCGTGAGGTGTTCGTAGGTGACCGTCCACTGCAGCATGCGGGTGGCCGTGTCGTAGGTGGCGGCGACGGCGCCCGAGCCCTTGGTCGCCGTCGGCGGCACTTCGCTCGACGGCTGCAGACTGGCGGACAGGCGCACCGTTTCGGCAGCGGCGCTGCCGGCGGCCAGCACGCCCGCGAATAACGCGACCTGGAGCAAACGCAGCTTGAGCATGGACTCTCCTTGTACGACGTGGACGCCACCCGGACGGGGGCGCCAGTTGCGATGGTAGTCGATTGCGGTCGATCCGGGCAGCCTGCCGAAACGTGGAAGAGACCTTTGCAGCAGGCCCCCTGAATCGCGACGCGGCCTTTCGCTACACTTCGCTTCACAGTTGCTTGTTTCCTTCGTCCGAAGGAGTCTGCGAGTATTCACGCGGCCGCCCGGCCGCGTTTTTTTGCGTGTATCGACCGGCACGCGACATGCCGCACACGAACGTCTCTTTCCGGAATACGAAGCATCACGAATCGTTTTTCATCTCGCGAACGCCGCGATCGAAGCGCATGCCGACGCGTGCCGGGACTCGACCGCGTACCCCGCATGTTGTCACGATACGTGTAATACGTTATTGCGCGAAGCCGGGTCGACACGTGTTTTCCCGCGCAGGAAAATGATCGCGTGTTGTCGTGACTGGAAAGTTGACCGTGCCGGCCCGTCTCCCGCTGCCTCGCCCGACCCGCCCCGTCCGCGCCCGCCCGCTGCTGGCGGGACTCTGCTCCGCCGCCGCCCTCTACGGCGCGCCCGCCGACGCGCAGGAATTCTCGCTGTTCACCGGCCCGCTGTGGGGCGGCGGCCAACGCACGTATTCGTGGGCGTTCGATTACCAGGAAGGCTTGAGCCCGCATACCGCGCTCGGCTTCACGTGGTACAACGAAGGGCACATCCCGAATCACCACCGCGATGGCCAGGCCGTGCAGTTCTGGGGCCGCATGCCGCTCGATCGCCGCCGGCTGGTGCTGTCGGCGGGCGCGGGCCCGTATCGCTACTTCGACACGGTGCCGGCCGCCGAAGGCCGCGGTTACTCGAATACGCACGGCTGGGGCGTGCTGATGAGCGTGCGCGCCGCGTACTACACGTCGCACCGCTGGATCGCGCAGCTTCAGGTCAACCGCGCGCAGGTGTTCGGCGGGCCCGACACGACGGCGGTGATGTTCGGCGTCGGCTATCAGCTCGATGCGCCCGACACGCCGGGCCCGCGCGACACCGCGCTACCGCGCGCGGGCCGGGTCACGCACAACGAAATCACGGCGATGCTCGGCGAGACGATTCTCAACAGCCGCTCGTCGCCGTCGACGCTCGGCGGCAGCCTCGAATACCGGCGCGGCCTCACGCGTTCGATCGACTGGACCGCGACGTGGATGTACGAAGGCGCGAAGCAGGCCGTCCGACGCAACGGCGTCGCCACCCAGCTGTGGCTCACGCGCGCGTTCCTGAACGACAAGGTCACGCTGGCGGCCGGCGCCGGCGCCTATTTCACCGTCAACCAGCGCAACCGCGAAGGGCAGCCGGGCCCCGGCGACGGCCGCCTCTCCGGCATCGTGTCGATCTCGGCCAGTTACCGGATCTCCGAGCGCTGGCTCACGCGCGTCACGTGGAACCGCGTGGTCACGCGCTACGACCGCGACACCGACGTGATCCAGGCCGGCCTCGGCTACCGGTTCTAGGCGGGCGCACTCGCCGGGCGCGCCGCCCGCGTCACGCGCGGTAACCCGGATCGATCCGGTCGACGATGCGCTGCAGCGCGTCGAACGCGTCCTGCCCCGCGCCATGCTTCGGATCGAAATTCAGCGAATCGCGCACGCACCCTTCGAGAACGGGCGGCGCAATCGGCAGCGCATCGCCGATCGCATGCGTCGCGACCTGCACCTCGCACGCCCGGTTGAGCAGCCACATCAGCGAAAACGTCTGCGCGAGCGTCGCGCCGATCGTCACGGGCCCGTGGTTGCGCAGCAGCAGCACGGGCCGCCCGAGCGCGCTGTCGACGATGCGCCGCCCCTCCTCGAGATGCACGGTGATGCCTTCGAAGTCGTGATACGCGACCTTCCCGTACAACTGCGCGGCATAGAAATTCGAGAACGACAGCCCGTCGCGCGAACAGCACACGGCCATCGTCGGCGTCGTGTGCACGTGCATCACGCAGTGCGCATCGGGGAGCGCCGCATGGATCGCACTGTGGAACGTGAACCCGGCCGGATTGATCGGCCAGTCGGAATGACCGATCACGTTGCCGTCGATGTCGATCTTCACGAGGTTCGATGCGCACACCTCGCGGTAATGGAGCCCGAACGGATTGATCAGGAAATGCCCGTCCTCGCCCGGCACGCGCAGCGAGATATGGTTGTAGATGAGCTCGGTCCAGCCGAGGTGGTCGAAGATGCGGTAGGCAGCCGCGAGCTGCACCCGCGCCTGCCATTCGGCTTCGGAAAAGCGCGCGGGGCGCGTGAACGGCTGGTTCGGTACACGTTGCATGGGGAACTCCGGTTGCGCGGGGCGCGCAGCGTGGCGGTGCGCGTCGTCCATCGTCTGCCGGCGCCGCGCAGGGTGCGGATCCCGCACGTGCGGCGGCACGTCGTTCGGCACCGTTCCGGCCCGCATTGCGCGAGCGGTCCGGCGCCCTTCACGATTCACATATCGTTGCGCGCACAACCATATCATCTTTCCCCGCGCGCCGGTATCGCGGGTTTTGCCGGAGCCGTTTCCGCCCTTACAACTGATCGTCGACCGGCAGCAGCGTGAAGATGCCCGTCATCACGTTGCGCAGCAGCCCCGCATGCGGGTCGACGTGATAGGTGGTGGTCCGGCCGCCCTCGGTGCCCGTCCATTCGAGCGCGGGCGGGCTGCCGTCGGCCCCCTTCGCGAGCGTGACGCGATAGCTTTCGTCCGGCTGCGTCACGCGCGCGAAAATCGCCGCGGCCTGCTGCGCGAGCACCGGGCTGTGGATCACGAGCGCGAGCTCGGTGTTCAGGTACGCGGAACGCGGGTCGAGATTCAGCGAGCCGATCACGAGAATCTGCCGGTCGATCACGTATGCCTTCGCGTGCAGGCTCGCACGCGAGCGCGAGCCGAACAGCCGCGCCGGCTGCTGATCCGGCTGCGACTTGAATTCGTACAGCTCGACGCCGCGCCGCAGCAACGGCACGCGATACGGCGCATAGCCGGCCTGCACCGCGACCGCGTCGGTCGCCGCGAGCGAATTCGTGACGATCGCGACGCGCACGCCGCGCGCGGCCGTCTCGCCGAGGATCTTCACGCCGGCGTCGTGCGGCACGAAATACGGCGAGAACGCGAGGAATTCCGTGCGCGCGCCGCGCGTGAGCTCGGCCAGACGCTGCATCGGCGGGCTCACGTACGTGCCGGTCGGCCGCGCGACCTTGGTCGGCGCATCGACCTTGAATTCGGCCGGCGCCCACACGAGTTCGAGTTCGTCGCGCGCGATCTGCCGGGCGAGCGGCGTCGCGTTCAGCGGCTTCGCGTTGTACGGATCGGCATTCTTGCGCCAGTGCTCGCGCAGTTCGTCGCGCATCGCGTCGAGATCCTTCGGATCGAAGGTCTGATGATTGAGCACGCGCAGCGGATAGCTGCTCGCGCTCGCCCAGTACTCGTCGAAGCTCGTCGAGATGTCGTGCGTCACGGGGCCGGCCGCCAGCACGTCGAGATCGCGGAACTGCAGCGTCGGGCTCGCACTGAAGTATTCGTCGCCGAGATTGCGGCCGCCGACGATCGCGAGCTGGTTGTCCGCGATCATCGCCTTGTTGTGCATCCGCCGCGTGAAGCTGTCGATCCGCGTGAAGAAGTTGGCCGTACGCTCGACCATGCCGCGCTGCGATGCGCCGAACGGGTTGAACACGCGGATCTCGATGTTCGAATGCGTATTCAGCGCGGCCATCACGCGGTCGATATCGTCGAAGTTCAGGTCGTCGACCAGCATCCGCACGCGCACGCCGCGATCGGCCGCGTACAGCGCCGCGGCGAGCAGCAGCTTGCCGGTCGTATCCTCGGTCGCGATGTAGTACTGCATGTCGAGCGTCTTCGTCGCCGCACGCGCGAGCGCGATGCGCATCTGCAACGCGGTGGCGCCGTCGGCCAGCAGCCGGAAGCCCGACTGCCCCGGATGCGCGGCCTCCGGCGCGGCCAGCGCATCGCGCAACGGCGTCGCGGTAGCGGCCGGCAACGCGTGGGAGACGGGGCGATCGAGCGAAGTGGCGGGCGGATGCGTCGCGCACGCGGCGAGCGGCAGCAGCGCACAGACGATCAGCGCGCGGGCCTGGCGGCATGCGGCGCGCCACGGCAGCGCGGCCGGTGCGCGCCGGATCAAGGACGTGAGCACGGAAGCTTCCTCGACAGTCGGATCAATGGGCACGTCATTGCCGCGGCGCGCGGCTGACAGGCGGTCCCGATCGATTCTAGTGGGCGCCCGACGAACCGGTCAATTGGGCGGACCGAGCATGCCGCGCCGTTGCTCCATCCCATCTGACGGTACATCGCTCGGTTCGAGATGGCTGCGTACGTAGTCGATATGGTCTGCATCGCGGGTGCGCGCCTCTTGGAGCCGGCGCGTGCGAATCGCCCCGCACACGACCGGGTGCCGCAATGACAGCAACCCGGGTGCCTGCTCGTCCTCCATCGTCATCCCGGCCATGTCGATCCGACGTGCTCGCGCAGCATGCGCGCCACGCCCGTATGTCGATGCACGCACATCGTGTTGCGCGACGCGAGCGCGATCGCCTCGTGCAGCTTCGCGTCGGTCGCGGCTGCGACGGCCGCGTCGCCGTTCGCGTGCGCGGTTTCGAGCGCGCACGCGGCGGCAGGCACGCCGAAAAAACAAAACCCCACGCCCGACCAACGAGCGTGGGGTTTTTCATGTCGCTTGCCGATCGCCGGCGCGGACGGCCGGCGATCCGCCGCGCGATCGGCTGCGGAATCAGCTACCTTTCGCGATGCGATCCTCGATGTGCTGCGCACGGCTCGACGAAGACGGGTGCGAGCTCATCATCGAGCTCTGGCCGCCGTCGAGCTTCGCGAGCTTCTGGAACGCGGTGACCAGGCCCTTCTGGCTCATGTTCTTCTGCTTCATCAGGTCGAACGAGTAGTCGTCGGCCGCGCTTTCCTGCGACTGCGAGAACTGCGCGTTGATGAACTTCTCGGTGATGTCGCCGAGCTGCGAGCTCGTCAGCGCCGCCACGCCCGGCGAAGCCGCGCCGGCCGCGGTACGCGCCGCGCTCACCGCATACGCCGTCTGCATCGCCTTCTTCGAGTGGCCGAGTGCGACGTGGCCCATTTCATGGCCAATCACGCCGCGCAGCTCGTCGTCGTTCATCATGTCCATCAGGCCGCTGTACACGCGCACGCAGCCGTTGCCCATCGCCCACGCGTTGACGTCCTTGGTCAGGTAGACCTTGTAGTTGATCTTCTGGCCGTTCAGCGTCATGTCGCCGAAGCCCTTCATCACCTTCGTCAGGCGCTTCGCGTACGCGCTGTTCGGCGGCGCGATCTTCGATTCGGCGTCGCTCGCTTTGCACGACTCGTTCGACAGCGCGGCGATGTCGCTGTCCGACAGCGTCGCCGCCTTGTAGAGATTGGTCCCCGCCGACGTCAGGCTGTTCGCGTCAAGGTTCTGTACCCCGCCGCACGCGCTCAACAGAAACGCCACGCCACACGCCGCCACCGCTTTCTTGAGTTGCATCCCGGAATCCCTCGATAGTTGTATTTGGGAGCGGCGATTTTGCATAATCCGGCGGAAAATTACCAGATGTTTACATCACATGACATGTCGATTACTCGGTAGATTGAAAATAAGTGTCAAAACATGGTCGAATTGACGACAAAAAGCGCCGCAATCGTCGCGCTCGGGCGACGGCCGGAACGGAAGCCGGAAACGGTGTCGCTCAGGCCGTCTGGCCGCGGCGGCGCGTCAGGCGGCGGGCGACCAGCATCGGCAGCCTCACCGCGAAGCCGGTGAAAAGACGCAAGTGCATCCACGCGAGCAGCGCGTTGTCGCGACCGTAGTGAAAGTGCGACACGCCGCCTTCGTGCCGGCCGAAATAGCGCACCGGCGCGTCGATGCGGATCGGACGCACGCCGGCCCAGCACAGCCGCACGGCCGCTTCGGGATCGAAGTCGAAGCCGCGCATCCACGGCTGGCGCCGCATGATCGCCGCCAGCGGCGCGACCGGATACACGCGAAAGCCGTACAGCGAATCGCCGATGCCGGCCCAAAGCGTCTCGAGGTCGGCCCACGCGTTCGACAGCCGGCGCCCCTGCACGCGCAACTGCGGCGCGCTCGCGTCGAACTTCGGCACGCCGAGCACCATCGCGTCGGGCGCGGCCTGCGATGCCGCCATGAAAGCGGGAATCAGGTCCGCCGGATGCTGGCCGTCGGAATCCATCGTCAACACGTGCGTGAAGCCGCTCGCGGCCGCCGCGTCGAGGCCCGCGAGCACCGCGGCGCCCTTGCCGCGATTCTCCGGCAGCACGATCACGCGCAAGCCGGGATCGCGCTCGGCCATCGCCTGCAGCCGTTCGGCGCTGCCGTCGGTGCTGCCGTCGACGACGACCCACACCGGGTTCCACTGCGCGCGCGCATTGCGCACGGTCGTGTCGACCTTGGCGCCCGGGTTGTAGCTCGGAATCAGGACGAGATGGGTGGACGACGCGTGCAGCCTGGGCATGGGAACAGCCGATGACGAAGACGGGGATCCGGACAAAAGTGCATGACTTGCCGACGAACGCTCGCACGCGTCGTCGACCTCGGTTGCAGGCAGGGCCGGTGACCGGATCGCGAGGCTCTCGCGCTTCATGGCAGCCACTCCATCGCATGACCGGCGCTGGCCTCGATCTCGACCAGCAGGTCGTCGCGACACACGTGCGCATGCACGAACAGCGGCCGCACGTGAGAACCGGCCGCATCGCGCAGGACGCGGTCGATCTCGGTCAGCGCCGCGGTGTCGCCGGCGTCGCGCACGTAGACGCGATAGCCGAGGTCGGCGAGCGAGTATGGGCCGTGCCCCTGCCGCGCGGCCTGCTCGAGCACCGCCGCGAGATTCGCGACCGTCTCGCGCGTCTGCGCGACGACGTCGCCGCGATGCACGGTGCGATGCCCGACGATGCTCGCGGTCCCCGATACGAACAGCACCGGCGCCGCATCGCCATCGGCCCATGCGGCGGCGCGTGCGAACGTCGGCGCACGCGGGCCGTACTGCGCCGGATAGTGATACGCGCTGACCTGGCGCGGATTCTCGACGGCATCGGCCGGCGTACGGCTCGCGAGGAAATGAATCGCGAGCGGCGCGGCCGGCGGCGCATCGCCCGCGACCGGCACGACCGAGCCGAGCGCGCATGCGGCCGGCACGCCGCCCGTCAATGCGCGCCGGCACGCATCGAACGCGTGCTGACGGCCGATATTGAACTGACGATAGCGCTCGATCCCGAACTGCACCGCATTGATCGCCGGCACCGTGTTCCAGATCCGCAGCGGATGCGGCATGCCGAGCGTATCGAGCAGGCCGAACAGCGCGCGGTACGCATCGAACGTCGCGCGTTCGAGCGGCGTGCCGCCGTCGCGCGGCGCGTCGTACGCCGCGTCCGTCTCGTGCACGACGAGGCTGCCGAACACGAGCCCCGCCGCTTCGCTGTAGCGGTAGTGCAGCGCACCGCGCCGTTCGCTGCGCAGGTCGTGCGCGTCGCATTGCCAGAGTTCGCAGACGGCATCGCCCGGCGCGACTTCGGCGCCGAGCAGCGCCATCTGCACCGGCGCGACCGGCAAGCCGGGCGCAACATCGGTCAGCATCCGCGCCAGCGCCTGCGCGCGCGATTCGTCCGGTGTGCCCGCCGCGCCGATGCATACCGCGCCCAGCGCGCCGGGAAACACGCGATCGAGTGCGTCGCCACGGCCGCGCGCATCGTGCAGCAGCGCGACGAGCCGCGCATCGCTCATCTGGACGAGCCGCAGCGCGCGGTCGCCGCCGTGCGCGAACGGCGCGGCGGCGGGGGACGGCGAACACGGGTGCCGTTCGGCGTCGACTGGTTGCACGGACACTTCGATTTCCTCACTATGGGGGCGCAGGCCGAACGACGACGCGGCCCTGCACCGCGGTGCGTTACATCAGGCCAATGCGGTCAGGCCAACGCGACACGCCGCGTCATGCGAGCCCGCCGTTGACGGACAACACCTGCCCCGTCACATAGGCCGCGGCGTCGGATACCAGATACGCGACCATCGCCGCGACTTCGTCGGGCCGGCCCGCGCGCTGCGCGGGCACGAGCTGCCTGATGCGTTCGGCGGGAAACGCCTGTTCGGCCATCGGCGATGCGATGATCCCGGGCGCCACCGCATTCACGGTGATGCCGCGCGACGCGAGCTCCAGCGACAGCGACTTCGTCGCGCCGATCAGCCCCGCCTTCGCGGCCGCGTAGTTGGCCTGCCCGCGATTGCCGGTCACGCCGGCCACCGATGCGATGTTGACGATCCGTCCGTGCCGCGTGCGGATCATCGGCAGCAGCAGCGGCTGCGTGACGTTGAAAAAACCGTTGAGCGTCACGTCGATCACGCTGCGCCACTGCTGGCGCGACATGCCGGCCATCGGCGCGTCGTCGTGGATGCCCGCGTTGTTG
The DNA here is from genome assembly GCF_020419985.1 of Burkholderia sp. AU32262. NCBI lineage: Bacteria > Pseudomonadati > Pseudomonadota > Betaproteobacteria > Burkholderiales > Burkholderiaceae > Burkholderia > Burkholderia sp. AU32262. Next base: position 152,340 of record NZ_JAIZRS010000017.1, on the reverse strand, counting down.
ACGAGGATCTGCACCGGTGCCTCGTCGATGAACGGCTTCAGCGCGGCAAGCGTCGCGTCGGCATCGGTCACGTCGAACGCGATCGCGTGCGCGGCGCCGCCGGCCGCGACGATCTGCTGCGCGACCGCCTGCGCGTGCGCGAGATGGCGGTTCGCATGCACCCACACTTCATGGCCGGCCTGCGCGAGCGCCGTGCAGATCGCCTGCCCGAGCGCGCCGCTGCCGCCCGTCACGAGCGCCCGCATCGAATGGCTCCGTTCATCGCGTTTTCACCTCGATCGACGCAGCCGCGCATCGTCCGCCGAGCGCCGCCGCGTGCCGTCTTCATCGTTGCGCCGCGCGCTGCGCTACGCCGCTGCGCGACACCGTCACTTCGTGCGATGCGCGGCGACGTACGCCGCCAGCGCGCCGAGCGTCGCAAAGATCTTTTGGTTGTCCGGATTGTCCGAGCGCAGCTCGAAGCCGTATTGCTTCGAAATCAGCAGCGCGATTTCCAGAATGTCGATGGAGTCGAGCCCGAAACCTTCGCCATACAGCGGCGTGTCGGCCGTCACTGTATCGAGCGAGACGTCTTCGAGATTCAGTTCGCCGATGATCAGCGTGGCGAGCTCTTGTTCCAGTGCGTTCATCATGCGTGCGTGCAGGCGGCCCATGGCAGCGGGAGGCGCCCGGAAACGGCAACCGTCGTGCACGCCCGGCGCGTGCGAATCTCCGTCCCTCCGGCCTCTGCCGGCTTCCCCGCCTGCGTCGTTTGGGGATCGTTTGTAAAAGTTACGCGGATTCTAGACGAAGGGTATCGGGCCGTATACCGCGAATGGTTACAAGACTGGCGAGCCGCCGCCGCAGCCCGTTTCGGCCACGAATGCACGAGACGCTTGAGCCGCTTTGGATGGAAATGCACCGACCCCGCGAAACCGTTCGTCCCGCGCCATACAATCGGTTACAAAAGCCGGTCGCGGCCGCCCCGAACGGGCGCTGCCGCGGCCCTAAAATGAGCGTGCCCGACCACCGGCCCGGACCCGCGTCCGGGCCGCCATTCATATGATGTTTGACGGCCCGACCGCGCGTCCGCCGACGATCCACCCGATGTCTCCAGTCATGCCGCGTCCGCTCTTGTGCCCCGTTCCGGTTCGCCCGCCCGTCCGCCGCCGCCATCCGGCCGCCGGCCGGTGCACACGCGGCGCGCGCGGAGGCCGCCGATGAGCCGGCTGCTGCCCGTCGTGCGCGGCATTGCGGCGGCCGGCGCCGTGGCCGCCTACCAGGTGGGCGCGCACTACGCGAGCGCGACACCCGGCGCGCACGGCTTCGGCCTCGCGATGGCGCTCGTGCCGCCGCTGCTGCTCGCGCTGGGCGTGGCACTGCGCTCGCCGCGGCGCGCATGGCTCGTGCCGGCATGACTGCTGGCCGCCGCCGCGCTGTGGGTCGCGCGCGCGCCGCTCGCGCGGCACTTCGAATGGGGCCTGTATCTGGAACACGCGAGCTTCAACGTGGCGATGGCGCTGCTGTTCGGCCGCACGCTCATGGCCGGCCAGGTGCCGCTGTGCACGCGCTTCGCGGCGATGATCCACGGCGCCGTCACGCCGGCCGTCGCGCGCTACACGCGGCGGATCACGCTCGCGTGGACGCTGTTCTTCGTCGCGACCGCCGCCGTGTCGACGCTGCTGTTCGCGACCGCGCCGATCGTCACGTGGTCGACGTTCGCGAACTACCTGTCGCTGCCGCTCGTCGCCGTGATGTTCGCCGCCGAGCATGCATGCCGGCGTTTCGCGCTGCCGCACGAGCCACGGCCGCGGATGGTCGACGCGGTGCGCGCGTATCGCGCGTCGACCCACGCATCGCAGGCCTCGCGATGAATTCATGACCGGCGTGGCTTCACGGCCGCGCCGGCCTTCGTTCCCGTCTTGACCGATTTATGCCGACTCACCCGCTGGTATTCCATGCCTCGCCCGACCAGACGATCGCCTGGCGCGACGGCTCGCCCGTCACCGTGCGCGCCTTCGTCGCCGACGTCGCGCGCGTGGCCGCCGCGCTGCCCGCCGGCGGCCACGTGTTCAACGTGTGCCGCGACCGCTATCGCTTCGCGGTCAGCCTGTGCGCGGCGCTCGTCGCCGGCAGGATCAGCCTGCTGCCGTCGACGCACACGCCGGAAATGGTCCGCCAGCTCGCGTCGTTCGCGCCCGACGCGTTCTGCCTGCACGATGCGCCCGACTGCGCGATCGACCTGCCGCGCTTCGCGTATCCCGACGCCGCGCCCGGCGAATGCACGGGCGATGCGCCGTTCGCCGTGCCGCAGATCGACGCGGCGCGGATCATGGCCTACGTGTTCACGTCCGGCTCGACCGGCGCGCCGGTGCCGCACCGCAAGACCTGGGGCTTCCTGGTCGGCTGCGTGCGCGCGGCGGCCGAGCGCCTCGGGCTGCTCGACGGCCCCGCGGCCACGCTGATCGGCACGGTGCCCGCGCAGCACATGTACGGCTTCGAGTCGACGGTGCTGCTCGCGCTGATCGGCGGCCTCGCGTTCAGCAATCGCCAGCCGTTCTACCCGGGCGACATTCGCGACGAGCTCGACGCGATCCCGCAGCCGCGCGTGCTCGTCACGTCGCCGATCCACCTGCGTGCGCTGCTGTCGGCCGGCCATGCGCTGCCGCGCGCGGCGCTGGTGCTGTCGGCCACCGCGCCGCTGTCGGAAAAGCTCGCGTGCGAAGCCGAGGCCGCGCTCGACGCGCCGCTCGTCGAGATCTACGGCAGCACCGAGACCGGCCAGATCGCGACCCGTCGCACGTCGCAAGGCGCGGCGTGGGACCCGTTCCCAGGTATCCGGCTCGACGCGCGCGACGCACGCGACGATTCGGCCGGCGACGACAGCGGGCCGACGGTCTGGGTATCGGGCGGGCACGTCGAGGCGCCCGTGCCGATGGGCGATGCGCTCGAGCTGCTCGGCGACGGCCGGTTCCTGCTGCACGGCCGCAAGGCCGACCTCGTCAACATCGCCGGCAAGCGCACGTCGCTCGCATATCTAAATCATCAGCTCAACGCGATCCCCCAAGTGGTCGACGGCGTGTTCTTCATGCCCGACGAAGCCGCGCCCGCGCGTGGCGACACGGCGCTCGAACCGGTCACGCGGCTCGTCGCGCTGGTCGTCGCGCCGACGCTCGCGGCCGCCGATCTGCAACGCGCGCTGCGCGAGCGAATCGACCCCGCGTTCATGCCGCGCCCGCTCGTGTTCGTCGATGCGCTGCCGCGCAACGAAACGGGCAAGCTGCCGCGCGACGTGCTGGCCGCGCTCGTCGCGCACCATGCGCGCGCCGCGGCCGCGACGGCCACGACGGTCGGTCCGCCGGCCGAGGGCGACCCGGCCGGCACGCCGTCGCCCTCGCTCGCGTTCACGATTGCCGCCGACCATCCCGCACTGCCCGGCCACTTTCCCGGCCATCCGGTCGTGCCGGGCGTCGTGCTGCTCGATCACGCGATCCATGCGATCGGCGCGGCGCTGAACCGTCCGCTGCACGCGTGGCGGCTCGGCGCCGCGAAATTCCTGAGCCCGGTCGCGCCCGGCGAACCGCTCGATCTCGCGTACGACGCCGCGGCCGGCGGCGCGATCCGCTTCACGGTGCGCGCCGGGTCGCGCGAGGTCGCGACCGGCGTGCTGTCCGCGCCACCGGCCGCGCGGGATGGCGCGCAGCCATGAAGCGCACCGCGTGGGCCGAGCGTCAGGAGCGCAGCAACGCGGGCTTGCTGCGCGCGATGACGTGGATCTCGCTGCGCTTCGGCCGGCGGCGCGCGCGCATCGTGCTGCACCTGATCGCGACGTATTTCGTGCTGTTCTCGCCGGCCGCGTGCGCGGCGTCGCGCGACTACCTGCGTCGCGTGCTCGGCCGCCCCGTGCGCTGGCGCGACGTGTACCGGCACGTGTTCACGTTCGCGGCGACGATCCACGATCGCGTGTACCTGATGAACGGGCGCTTCGACCTGTTCGACATCCGGCTGCACGGCGAAACGCTCGTCGACGCTGCGCTCGCGGGAGGACGCGGCGCGTTCCTGATGGGCGCGCACCTCGGCAGCTTCGAGGTCGTGCGCGCGATCGGCCGCACGCGCCCGGACCTGCGCGTGGTCGTCACGATGTACGAGCAGAACGCGCGCAAGATCAACGCGACGCTCGCGGCGGTGAACCCGGCCGCGCAGCCGGAAGTGATTCCGCTCGGGCAGGTCGACTCGATGCTGAAGGTGCGCGAGCACCTCGACGCGAACTGCATGGTCGGCATGCTCGCCGACCGCACGCTGCTCGACGACGCGGCCGCGTCGCTGCGGCGCCTGCCGCTGCTCGGCGCGCCGGCCGCGTTCCCGGTCGGCCCACTTTACATGGCCGCGATGCTCAAGCGCCCGGTGATCTTCATGACGGGCCTCTATCGCGATGGCAACCGCTACGACGTGCACTTCGAGACCCTTGCCGATTTCTCCGACGTGCGGCGCGACACGCGCGCGGCGGCGGTCGACGCGGCGCTCGCGCGCTACGTCGCGCTGCTCGACAGATACTGCCGCGCGGCGCCGTACAACTGGTTCAACTATTTCGATTTCTGGCAAGGCGGCGACGCCGCGCCCGCGCGCCGCGACGCGGTGCGCGCCGGCGCCGACCTGCCCGCCACGAGGGATTCCGACGCATGACCGCCGCTCGCCGCCGCCTGTTCCCGTTCTCGTTGCCGATGGCCGCGCGCATCGCCCGCGTGCTCGCCGCCAGCGCCGCCGCGATCGCGCTGGCCGTGCCTGCGTACGCGGCCGATGCCGGTTCGGCCTGGACTCTCGACCGGCTGATGTCGACGCTCGCGCAGCACAAGTCGGGCCGCGCGACCTTCACCGAGACGAAGCACCTGTCGATCGCCACGCAGCCGGTCGAATCGTCGGGTGAACTGGTGTTCGTCGCGCCCGATCATCTGGAAAAGCACACGCTGAGCCCGAAGCCCGAGCACCTCGTCGTCGACGGCGACATGCTCACCGTCGAGCGCAACGACCGCAAGTACACGCTCGCGCTCGCGCGCTATCCGGAGCTCGGCGCGTTCATCGACAGCATCCGCGCGACGCTCGCCGGCAACCGCTTCGCGCTCGAACGGGTGTACAAGGTCGCGCTGTCCGGGCGCGGCGACGACTGGACGATGACGCTCACGCCGCTCGACTCGCGGATGCTGAAGGTCGTCAGCACGATCACGCTCGACGGCACGCGCGACACGTTGCGCGGCGTCACGATCCGGCAGGCCGACGGCGATCGTTCGGTGATGCGCCTGCAACCCGCCGCGGCGAACGCGAACTGATGGACGATCGCATGCGCCCCTCCCCCGTCGCCCCCCGCGTGCCCGCATGGCGGCAGCGCGCGGTGCTCGTGTGGCTGCTCGCGCTCGTCGCGTGCGGCGTCGCGATCGGGCGCGCGCACTTCACGGCCGACCTGTCCGCGTTCCTGCCGAACGCGCCGAGCGCCGGGCAGCGCGTGCTCGTCGACCAGTTGCGCGACGGCATCGTGTCGCGCCTGATCCTCGTCGCGATCGACGGCGGCGATGCGGCCACGCGCGCCGCGCTGTCGCGGCGCGTCGCCGGCACGCTGCGCGCCGATCCGCGGTTCGCGGCCGTTCACAACGGCGAAGCCGCGAACGACGCGCGCGACCGGCAGTTCATCTTCGATCACCGCTATCTGCTGAGCCCGGCCGTCACGCCGCAGCGCTTCAGCGCCGACGGCCTGCACCAGGCGCTCGGCGACAGCCTCGACCTGCTGAGTTCGTCGGCCGGCCTCGTCGCGAAGGCGATGCTGCCGCGCGATCCGACCGGCGAAGTCGCCGCGCTCGTCGACGGCCTCGACGGCGCGGCCGAGCCCGCGAGCCGCGACGGCGTGTGGGCGTCGCGCGACGGCACGCGCGCGGTGCTGGTCGTGCAGACGGCCGCCGCCGGCTCCGATACCGACGCGCAGGCCCGCGCGATCGACGCCGTGCGCCGCGCGTTTGCGGCCGCGACGCGGGCCGTGCCGAACGCGAACGCGGCGACGCTCGCGATGACGGGCCCCGGCGTGTTCTCGGTCGATACGCGCGACACGATCCGGCACGACGTCGAACGGCTGTCGACGGCGAGCGTCGTGCTGATCGTCGCGCTGCTGCTCACGCTCTACCGTTCGCCGCGCACGCTCGCGCTCGGCTTGCTGCCGGTGCTGACGGGCGTCGCGGCCGGAGTCGCGGCAGTCAGCGCCGCGTTCGGCACGGTCCACGGGCTGACGCTCGGGTTCGGCACGACGCTGATCGGCGAAGCCGTCGACTATTCGATCTACCTGTTCGTGCAATCGGCATCGGTCGGCACGCGCGGCGCCGCGCACCCGGCCGACGCGACGCGCGCGTGGGTCGCCGCGTACTGGCCGACGATCCGGCTCGGCGTGCTGACGTCGGTGTGCGGGTTCGCGTCGATGCTGTTCTCCGGATTCCCGGGCCTCGTGCAACTCGGGCTCTATTCGATCGTCGGGCTGACGGCCGCCGCGCTCGTCACGCGCTTCGTGCTGCCGCACCTGCGCGGCGAGCATGTCGCGATTCGCGACGTATCGCGCGTCGGCGCCATGCTCGCGCGCGCGGCCGACGCCGCGCCGCGGCTGCGCTGGCCGCTCGCGGTACTCGTGGTTGCCGCGTGCGCGGCGCTCGCGCTGCATCGCGACGGCCTGTGGAGCCGCGAGCTCGCCGCGCTCAGCCCCGTGCCGGCACAGGCGCAGGCGCTCGACGCACGGCTGCGCGCCGACGTCGGCGCGCCCGACGTGCGCTACCTCGTCGTGATTGCCGCGCCGACCGAACAGGCCGCACTCGAACGCGCGGAAAAGGTGGCCGCGCAATTGCAGCCGCTCGTCGATCGCGGCACGCTCGGCGGTTTCGACAACCCCGCACGCTACCTGCCGAGCGACGCCGCGCAGCGCGCGCGCCAGGCGAGCCTGCCGGATGCGAACGTACTCGCCGAACGGATGCGCGTTGCCGTCGCGAACCAGCCGATCTCGGTGAAACCCGACCTGTTCGCGCCGTTCGTCGCCGACGTCGACGCCGCGCGTCGCGCGCCGCCGTTGACGCGCGCGGACCTGCGCGGCACGTCGATGGCGCTCGCCGTCGACGCGCTGCTGACCGAACGCGACGGCCGCTGGAGCGCGATGCTGCCGCTGCGTGCGCCGGACACCGCGCGCACCGCGCAGCCGGCGCCGAGCGTCGACGCCGCGCGGATTCGCGCCGCCGTCGCGCGCGCGGGCGTGCCCGATGCGCTGTTCGTCGACATGAAGGCCGAAGCCGATCGGCTGTACGTGAGCTACGTGCACGAAGACATCCGGCTGTCGCTCGCGGGATTCGCCGTGATCGCCGTGCTGCTGCTGATCGCGCTGCGCTCGCCCCGGCTCGCCGCGCGCGCCCTCGCCCCGCTCGTTGCGGCCGTGCTGGTCGTGACGGCCGGTTTCGCGCTCGCCGGCGTGCAACTGACGATCCTGCACCTCGTCGGGATGCTGCTGATCGTCGCGGTCGGCTCGAACTACGCGCTATTCTTCTGCCGGCGCGGCGACGCGCAGCCCGTCACGCCGTACACGCTGGTGTCGCTGCTGATCGCGAACCTCGCGACGGTCGCCGGCTTCGGGCTGCTCGCGCTGTCGCGCGTGCCGCTGCTCGAAACCTTCGGGCTGACCGTCGGCCCCGGCGCGATGCTCGCGCTCGCGTTCGCGGCGATTCTCGCGCCGCGCGCCGCGACGGCGGTCGGCAATCACGAGCAACGAGGCCGCGCATGAACGTGCCGCCTTTCATCCCCCCGCGCGATACCGGCGACGCACGCCGCTGGAAGCCGACGCCGCTGATCGCGGGCGCCGCCGCGCTGCACGCGGGCGCGGCCGCCGCCGTGATCGCACAACCGGCCGCGTGGCCGTGGGCCGTCGGCGGCGTGGTCGCGTCGCATCTCGCGCTAACCGCGGCCGGCCTGTGGCCGCGCAGCACGCTGCTCGGCCCGAACTGGACGCGCCTGCCGGCCGGCGCGGGCCGCCGCATCGCGCTGACGATCGACGACGGCCCGGACCCGGACGTCACGCCGCGCGTGCTCGACCTGCTCGACCGTTACGACGCGCGCGCGACGTTCTTCTGCATCGGCGATCTCGCACGCCGTCATCCGCGGTGGATCGAGGCGATCGTCGCGCGTGGCCATGCGGTGGAGAACCACAGCCAGCGGCACCGCCATACGTTTTCGCTATCGGGGCCGGCTGCGCTGCGGCGCGAAATCGCCGCCGCGCAGCAGACGCTGACCGACGTCGCCGGCACGCGCCCGCTGTTCTTTCGCGCGCCGGCCGGCCTGCGCAATCCGTTTCTCGAACCCGTGCTGTGCGAATTCGGCCTGCAACTCGCGAGCTGGACGCGGCGCGGCTTCGACACGCGTGCGCGCGACGCCGCGACCGTCACGCGCCGCCTGCTGCACGGGCTCGATGCGCGCGACATCCTGCTCGTGCACGACGGCCACGCGGCACGCGATGCGCGCGGCGAACCGGTCGTGCTCGACGTGCTGCCCGCGGTGCTGCGCGCAGCCGCCAACGCGCAACTGCACTGGACCACCTTGCGCGCGGCGCTCGCGCCCGAACCGCCCGGCGAGCCGGGCGTTCCGGCACCCCCGTTTGATAAGATCTGACCTCGAACGGCGCGCGTGCCAGCCCTGCGGCAGCGCCCGTTCCGGCCACCGGATGCGACCCTCGTGAACCCTCTCCTGCTCTCGCACTTCACCGCCACCAGCTGCATCGGCCGCGGCCTCGACGCGACCCTCGATGCACTGCGCCACGCCCGCGGCGGGCTCGTGCCGTGCAACTTCGAGCGTGCGGATCTCGACACGTGGATCGGCGCGGTGGACGGCGTCGATGCGCGGCCCGTACGCGCCGATCTCGCCGACTTCGAGTGCCGCAACAACCGCCTCGCGCAACTCGGCCTGACGCAGGACGGCTTCGATGCGCGCGTCGCGGCGGCGGTCGCGCGCTACGGCGCCGCACGCGTGGGCGTGTTCGTCGGCACGAGCACGGCCGGCATCCTCGAAACCGAACGCGCGTACCGGCGCCGCGACCCGACGAGCGGCGCGCTGCCGGCCGACTTCCGCTATGCGCACACGCACAACCCGTATTCGCCGGCCGCGTTCGTGCGCGCGTATTTCGCGCTGCGCGGGCCGGCGATGGCGATCTCGTCCGCGTGCTCGTCGGGCGCGAAGGTGTTCGGCTCCGCGCGCCGCATGATCGAGGCCGGGCTGATCGACGCGGCCGTCGTCGGCGGCGTCGATTCGCTGTGCCTGACCACGCTGTACGGCTTCAATTCGCTGGAACTGCTGTCGCGCCAGCCGTGCCGGCCGTTCGACGTCGCGCGCGACGGCATCTCGATCGGCGAGGCCGCCGCGTTCGCGCTCGTCGAACGCGCCCCGGCCGCGCCCGTCGCGCTCGACGGCGACGCGATCCTGCTGCTCGGCATCGGCGAATCGAGCGACGCGCACCATATGTCGTCGCCGCATCCGGAAGGGCTCGGCGCGCGCGCCGCGATCGAACAGGCGCTCGCGTCCGCCGGCCTCGGCGCGCACGATATCGATTACGTGAACCTGCACGGCACCGCGACGCCAAGCAACGACGCAGCGGAAAGCCGCGCGGTCGGCGCGCTGTTCGCGCGCACGCCGTGCAGCTCGACGAAGGGCGCGACCGGCCACACGCTCGGCGCGGCCGGCGCGCTGGAAGCGATCGTCGCCGCGCTCGCGCTGCGAGAGCAATTCGTGCCGGCCGGCGTCAACACGACGCAGCCCGACCCGGCGCTCGTCGCCGATTACGTGCTCGCGAGCCGCGACACGCGCGTGCGCGCCGTCCTCTCCAATTCGTTCGGCTTCGGCGGCACGAACTGCAGCCTGATCCTCGGCCGCGCCGATCACGACCGCCGTTGAGGCCTGCCATGACGCTCACCGCCTTCATCGAAAGCATCGGCCTCGTCGGCCCGGGATTGAACGGCTGGCCGCACGCGGCCGACGTGCTCGCGGGCCGTGCGTCCTACGTGCCTGCCCGCACCGAGCTGCCGCCGCCCGCCGGCCTGCCGTCGGCCGAGCGGCGTCGCACGGGCCCCGTCGTGCGCGCCGCGCTCGCGGTCGGCCACGAAGCGGTGGCCGCGAGCGGCCGCGACGCCGCGACGCTCGCGACTGTGTTCAGCGCATCCGGCGGCGACGGCCAGAACTGCCACGCGATCTGCGAAACGCTGGCCGGCGACGATCGCCAGTTGTCGCCGACCCGCTTCCACAACTCGGTGCACAACGCGCCGGCCGGCTACTGGAGCATCGCGACCCGCGCGATGGCGACGTCGAACGTGCTGTGCGCGCACGACGGCAGCTTTGCCGCCGGCTTGCTCGAAAGCCTGTGCCAGATCGTCGTCGATCGCGTGCCGAGCCTGCTGATCGCGTACGACACCGACTATCCGGAACCGCTGCGCGCGGTGCGGCCGATCGGCGACGCGTTCGGCGTCGCGCTCGTGTTGGCGCCGGAAGCCAGCGAGCGCGCGCTCGCCCGTATCGACGTCCAACTCACCGACGCATCCGCGACGGCGCTCGCGCACGCCGGGCTCGACGCACTGCGCAACGGCAATCCGGCCGCGCGCGTGCTGCCGTTGCTCGGGGCGCTCGCCACGCAACGTACGACGCGCGTCGTGCTCGACTATCTGGACGACACGCGCCTTCAGGTCGACGTCGCGATGCCCGGGACCTTCGCGGAGCGCGCGCGATGAACGCAAACGCCGCACCGGCCCCGCCGCTCGACCACGCGTGGATTGCCGCGCACATTCCGCACGCCGGCGCGATGTGCGTGCTCGATTCGGTCGATGCGTGGGATGCCGAACGCATCCGCTGCACCGCGACGAGCCACCGCGATCCGCGCAACCCGCTGCGCGCGTACGGGCGGCTCGCGTCGGTCTGCGGCATCGAATACGCGGCGCAGGCGATGGCCGTGCACGGCGCGCTGCTCGGTGCGCACGATGCACGCCCGCGCGCCGGCTATCTCGCGAGCGTGCGCAACGTCGACGCGTTCGTCGACCGGCTCGACATCTTCGCGCAGCCGCTCACCGTGGACGCGCAACGCGTGAGCGGCGACGGCCGCTCGGTGCTATACGGCTTCGCGCTGCGCTGCGGCGAGCGCGTGCTGCTGTCCGGCCGCGCTGCGGTGATGCTCGACGCATCGGCCGCCGGCGCGTTTCAACCGGCGCCTGCCGGCAACCCGAAACCTCGATGACGAGGCCCACCTCAAGGAACCCGGTCGTGAAAGTTCGTCAGTTCATTGGCGCCGCGCTCGTTCTGGCGCTGCTCAGCCCGCTCGCCCACGCGGACCTGTCGGAAGTGAAGCAGGACATCAAGCGCGATTCGAAGGAAGCCGCGCACAAGACCGGCGAAGCGGCGCGCAGCTTCGGCCACGCGACCGCGAGCGCCGCGAAGGCGGTCGGGCACGGCGTCGCCCATGCGTCGCGCGAAGGCTGGGAAGCCACCAAGCGCACGACGAAGCGGATCTTCCACAAGAACGACTCGGGCGAATCGGCCGGGAAGGGCGAAAGGAACGACTGATCCCGCGCCCACGCGTCGCGGACGGCATGCGCGCGGGACGTGACCGCCGATCGACCGCTCATCGATCATCGATCGCAACGCGTCGGCGCGACGGCCAACGTGCGCGGCGCAGCGGCCTGGCCGGCCTGCGCGCGAAGCACTTGCCGTACGCCGCGAGCCCGCAATCGCGATGATCGAAATTCCGCAACAGCCGCGCGCGGCGCCGCTCGAGCCGGTAGAGCGAAATCGCCATCGTCAGCGCGACGGCCAGTGCCGAGCCGCCGATCACGAGTCCCATCCAGGTGTCTCCCATGCGTCCTCCGGAATGCGAGGCCGAAGCGGCGCGCCTGCCGTCGCTCCGGCACGGGATGGCGCGCAACGCTGCCCCCACGCGCGCGAACGCCGTGCGGGCCGCCGCGCGTCAGTGCATGTGCTGACCGCCGTTGATCGCGATGTTGGAGCCCGTCACGAAGCCGGCCTCCTCCGAGCACAGGTACGCCACCAGCGCCGCGACTTCCTCGGGCTTGCCGAGCCGACCCACCGGAATCTGCGGGAGGATCTTCGCGTCGAGGATGTCCTGCGGGATCGCGGTGACCATCTTCGTCGCGAGGTAGCCCGGCGACACCGTGTTCACCGTCACGCCCTTGCGCGCGACCTCGAGCGCGAGCGATTTCGTGAAGCCGTGCATGCCGGCCTTCGCGGCCGCGTAGTTGGTCTGGCCGACCGAACCCTTCGAGCCGTTCACCGACGAGATGTTGACGATGCGGCCCCAGCCGCGCTCGACCATGCCGTCGCAGACCGGCTTCGTCATGTTGAACACGGAGTCGAGATTCGTGCGGATCACCGCATCCCAGTTGACCTTGTCGAGCTTGCGCAGCGTCATGTCGCGCGTGATGCCCGCGTTGTTCACGAGAATGTCGACCGGGCCGACGTCCCGCACGATCGTCTCGATGCATTCCCGGCACGAGTCGTGATCGGCCACGTCCACCGGGTACGCGAGGAACGCGCGGCCGGCCGCATGCATCTCCGTCAGCCAGCGGTCCGCGCCGGCGTTGTTCGGCGAATACGTGACGACGACCCGGTGGCCCGCGTCGTTCAACCGGATGCTGACCGCTTCGCCGAGACCGCCCATCCCACCTGTCACAACTGCGATTCGCTTAGTCATACTATGAATTACCGACAAAAAAGTAATCGATGAAAGGCGGGGCGACGGCATCGCACCTGCTGCCGCCCCACCGCTTCGATGCACGGCCGCCCCGCGTCGCGGGCGCGGCACGCATCGGTACCTCGCGCTTATCGTCGATTTCCCGTCTTGCGCGAAACCCGCGCGGCTCACCCGCGGCGCTGGCGCGCGCCGCAAGCGAACCGTACCGTCAATCACTGCTCAGACACGCTCGACCGCGAGCGCGACGCCCATCCCGCCGCCGATGCACAGCGACGCCAGCCCGCGCTTCGCATCGCGCTTGGCCATCTCGTGCAGCAGCGTCACCAGGATCCGGCAGCCCGACGCGCCGATCGGGTGACCGATCGCGATCGCCCCGCCGTTCACGTTCACCTTCGACGTGTCCCAGCCCATCTGCTTGTGCACCGCCAGCGCCTGCGCCGCGAACGCCTCGTTGATCTCCATCAGGTCCAGGTCGCCCGGCGTCCAACCCGCACGCTCCAGACACCGGCGCGAGGCCGGCACCGGACCCATGCCCATCACGCTCGGATCCACGCCCGCGTTCGCGTACGCCTTGATCCGCGCCAGCGGCGTCAGGCCCAGCGCCGCCGCCTTCTGCGCCGACATCACCAGCACCGCCGCCGCGCCGTCGTTCAGCCCCGACGCGTTCGCCGCCGTCACCGAGCCGTCCTTCGCGAACGCCGGCTTCAGCCCGGCCAGCGATTCGGCCGTCACGCCGTGACGCACGAATTCGTCGGTCGCGAACTGCAGCGGCTCGCCCTTGCGTTGCGGGATCGACACCGGCACGATCTCGTCGTTGAAGCGCCCGGCCTTCTGCGCGGCTTCCGCCTTGTTCTGCGACAGCGCCGCGAACGCGTCCTGCTCCTCGCGCGTGATCCCGTATTCCTTCGCGACGTTCTCCGCCGTGATGCCCATGTGGTACTGGTTGTACACATCCCACAGGCCGTCGACGATCATCGTGTCGACCAGCTTCGCGTCGCCCATCCGGAAGCCGTCGCGCGAGCCCAGCAGCACGTGCGGCGCCGCGCTCATGTTCTCCTGGCCGCCCGCGATCACGATGTCCGCGTCGCCCGCGACGATCGCGTTCGCCGCTAGCATCACGGCCTTCAGGCCCGAACCGCACACCTTGTTGATCGTCATGCCCGGCACGGCGCTCGGCAGCCCCGCCTTGATCAGCGACTGCCGCGCCGGGTTCTGCCCGGAGCCGGCCGTCAGCACCTGGCCCATGATCACTTCGCTGACCTGCTCGGGCTTCACGCCCGCACGCTCCAGCACCGCGCGGATCACCGTCGCGCCCAGTTCAGGCGCGGCCACCTTCGCCAGCGAGCCGCCGAATTTGCCGACCGCGGTCCGCGCGGCCGATACGATCACTACGTCCGTCATGTTCAGTTCCTGCATCGAAATCAGTGTGTGGTTCTGACGCCCGCACGAGGCGTGCTGTACACGGCGATGACGCGTGTCGGGCCATCCGGCGCGATCGCGGCCACACGCCGCCGTACGCCATACGGCGGGCGACATCCGTTCGCACCGTGACACGGGCAACCGTGCACGGGCGTCTTGCGGCGAGCCGAAGCTCGCCAGCCCCGCGTGGCACACGCGGCGCCGGCGCCAATCAATCGTGTCGCGCCTGCGCGCGACACGCATTCATGCGCGTTCGTGCTCGTTCGGGCCGTCACGCAGCCGATTCGCGCGCGGCCGCTGCGTCCTTGCGTGCGGCGGCCGCCGTCTGCTTCGCGCCGCGCGTGGCCGTTTCGCTGACCACATCGAAGCCGCTCTTCGCCGCTTCGATCGCCTGCCCCGTGGCTTCACGCACGGAGTCGGCCGCGGCGCTCGCCGCGGACAGCGCCGAATTCAGCGCGGCCACCACCGGCGCCGAGCCGGCCGGCGCATGCTTCGACAGCTCGCCGAGCACGTCCTTCAGGCGCTTGTCGTTCTGCTCGTACTGCGCCTGGGCGACCTTCGCCCATTCGGACTGCGTCGACACCGCGATCTCGAACAGATGGCGGCCGTACGACGCGACCTTGCCGGCCGCTTCCTGCGGCGCGGCGACCTGCTGCGCGAAGCCCGCGGCCGGGTTGCTGCCGGTGAACGCGTTCTTCAGCTTGTCCTCGTAGTCCTCGAGCGCCGTCCGGGCCGCTTGCAGGTTGAGTTCGACGACAGCCTCGAAACCGTGGATCGCCGGACGGGCGATTGCAAACCACGCGGCGATACCGGACTGATAATCGGCGGTGAGTTTTTCGGGGGCAAATACGGACATCGGGCACGCTCCTGTTGGCTATGCGAGAGACGACGTAAAGAAAAATGGAAGCTCGGGTAAACAACCGCTTCCTTATTGAAACCCGTCACCTGTTTGGGAACGGGCGGTAGAAGGAAGTCATTTTAGATCGATTAATTGTCAATTAAATGGCATCAATGATAGGTGTAAACCCTTATTACCCTTTGAACCGTCCGCCGAAGCTGCGGGCACGCCGAAATCTCAGACAAGAGAGTGCCCCTCACCGGCCGGCGACGCATTTTACCTTTTGCAGCATAGCGTATCGTGACGTGGCGCAATATTTGCCAATTCATTATTCCGCTTATTAGAAAACCGGGCACCATTGAAAATGGAGCAACCATTTATGTAATATTTTTTCTTGATTTCTTGTGAAATCGTTTTCTTGATTATTAATGACGAAATCAATAATCGGACGAATTGCCGGTCGCGACAAAAAAACAAGGCCGCTCGAAGCGGCCTCGGTCGGTGCGGTCACGCGCGAGATCAGCCGGCCAGTTCGCGATGCAGCGCGCGGAACTCCTGCGCGAGCTTGTGCGTCGGCTCGAGATGGATCACCGGCCTCGACTGCTGATGCGATTCGCGGATCTTCACCGATGCGGACAGCCGCGACGCGAGCACCGGCAGCCCTTCGTCGACGAGCTCGTCGACCAGCCGTTGCGGCAGGCTCGCGCGCGGCTGGAACTGGTTGATGACAATCCCTTCCACCTCGAGCGCCGCGTTGTGGTCCTGCTGGATTTCCTTCACGTTCTCGAGCAGCGTGTACAGCGCGCGGCGCGAGAAATCGTCGCAGTCAAACGGGATCAGGCAGCGCTCGGCCGCGATCAGCGCCGAGCGCGTATAGAAATTCAGCGCGGGCGGCGTGTCGATGTATACGGCGTCGTACATGTCGAGCTCGTTCAGCGCGTCGCGCAGCTTGTAGATCTTGTAGCGCGATTCGAGCTTGCCGTGCAGCGTGTCGAGATCCGGATGCGCGGGCATCACGTCGAGCCCGTCGAACGGGGTCGCGTGGATGAACGACGCGACGTCGATCGGACGGAAGTTGAAGGTCAGCGCGGTTTCGAAGAAGCCGGCGACGCCCGGTTGCGCATCGGCCGCGGCGTCGCCGAGCAGGTAGCGCGTCGAGTTCGCCTGCGCATCGAGATCGATGACGAGCGTGCGCAACCCTTCGCTCGCGCTGATCGCCGCCAGGTTGCAGACGATCGTCGATTTGCCCACGCCGCCCTTCTGGTTGAACACGACACGCCGCATAGTCCCCTCTCGATCGAAGCCAACGGAAGACACCAGCATACCCGAGACAGGTTGGCTGCCGTATCGCGACGTGCATCGGGATCGTGCGGCGAATCGCCAAGCCCCCTGCGTGCATCGACGTGCGCCCGCCGCGGACGCATCCGCCGCCGCCCGCATTCGAGAGTTGCGCCACCCACACAGACGGCCGGGCACGCGGCCCCGCTGCGCCGGCCCGCTTGGGTCGCGCTGATCAACGACGAAGGCGGGGCACCGGATCACTCCGATGCCCCGCCTTCAGTGACTACGACAAGCGACGGTCAGCTTCGCGGGTGGCCGGCGAAAAGCCCGCCCCCCGCATCGAGACCGGTGCGCTTACCGGGACGCGATGACGCGACGGCCAGCACCGATCTGTTGCACCGCGGCTGCCGCGCCGGTTGCCACGCTCGACTCGATATGTCCGTAGTTCAAGCCCGCCAGACCACCGTAAGCCTGGTCATACCCGGACACATAGTTGATGCGGCTGCTCGTCGTCGAGTCCTTCACCGTGGCCACGTTATAGCCGACGAGACCACCGAGGCGCGCGCCCCTACCGCCGCTCACCGTACCCGACGATTCCGAGCTCGACACGAGGTGGCCGTTAGTGCCGACCAGACCGCCGACGCTCGCATAATCGCCGCCCGTCACGTCGCCTGTCGCCTTGCTATTCGCAACGCTGCCCGCCACATTGCCCATTCCGACCAGACCGCCTACGGCGCTACTCGTGCCGGCAGTCACCGCGCCGGACGCTTCCGAGTTCGACACTCGACCGTCGTTGTGGCCGACCAGGCCGCCGGCGTACGCGGAGTTGCCGCCCTCCACCATGCCGCTCGCCTTGCCATTCGAAATGTCTCCGTTCGCGTTCTTGCCGACCAGACCGCCGACGCTCGCGGAAGCGCCCGCTACGACCTTGCCTGACGCCTTGCTATTTGCGATGGTGCCGCCGTTGATGCCGACGAGGCCGCCCGCGAGGCTGAAAGCGCCGCCCGTCACCTGGCCGTAAGCCTCCGAACCGGAAATCGTGCCCTTGTCGTTATTGCCGACCAGACCACCGACATGGCTGGCTCCGCCGCTGGTGACGTCGCCGCGGGCGATCCCCACCGTGATTTGCCCCTTGTTTTGACCCACGAGGCCACCGATAAGGGCAGCCGACTTGTCGGTCACGTTGCCCGTTGCCGTCCCGTTCGTGAGGACGCTTTCGTTCACGCCGACGAGACCGCCGATCGCGGCCGAGCCGACGCCCGAGACATTGCCCGTCGCCGTTCCATTGGCGACCGTGCCGAGAAGATGCCGGCCGATGAGGCCGCCGATCGTGGAACCGGACGCGGTGCCGTTGACCGCGCCGCTCGCCGACACATTCGCGAGCGAACCGCGGTTCACGCCGATGAGACCACCGATCGCGGAATTACCGGCGCCTCGAACGGTGCCGCTCGCCGACGAGTTCGCGATGCTCGTGCCGACGTCGTTGTCGCCCACCAGGCCACCGATGCTGCTGTTACGGCCGCTGACGGCAACGTTGACGCTCGACGACGAATTCTGGATCGCACCCGTGCCGACGTCACCGTTCACGCTGTTCACGCCGACCAGACCGCCCACCTTCGCATTGGTCTGCGCCAGCGTGATGCTTCCCGTGCTGCTCGAATTCGAGATCACGCCGCCGCGGTTGATGCCGGCCAGACCGCCCACGCCGCCGTAGAACCAGCTCTGATCCGCGATCCCGCCCGAAATGGTCGTATTGGCCGAGCTGTTGCTGATCGTGCCGAGCTTGTCCGGACGGCCCAGGATCGTGTAGTTTTCGCCGACGAGCCCGCCCATCGACAACGTGGCCCAGCTGCCTGCAATGCGCCCGGTGACCGACGACCGATCGATGTCGCCGCCCAGGTTCGTGCCGACGAGACCGCCCAGCACCTGCATGCGCGACGTCCCGCCGTTCACGACCACGTTCGTCGCCTTCACGTTGGAGATGACGCCGGTGTCCGTATTCACGCCCGCGAGGCTGCCGATCATCGCCGGCCCGTTGCCCGTGTACGATCGCGCGCCCGTCACGTTCACCGACGCGAGCTTCAGGTTGCCGATGTAGCCGGCGTTCACCGAGAACAGGCCGATGAACGGGCCGGTGCCGTACACCGATACGTTGCTGATCGTGTTGCCCAGGCCGTCGAACTTGCCGAAGAACGTGCGGTCGTTGCCGATGCTCCGGAACTGGCGGCCACCGCCGTCGATTGCGCTGCCGAGCACGTAGCGGCCCGACAGGTCGTTGTCGATCGAACGCAGTTGATCGACGCTGTTGATCACGCGATACGCGTCGCCGTTCGAACGGTACGACGCATTCGCACCCGACAGCGTGACGACGCCGTCGCCGTTCACCGCGAGACCGCTACCCGGATTCAGTTCCAGCTTCGCGTTGCGGCCATCGAGCGTCAGCTTGTCGTTCACGCGGATCTGCTTCGCCGCGTTCACCGTGACGCCCGCGTCGTCGCCCGTCGCCGTCACCGGCCCGTGCAGTTCCACGTCGCCTTGACGCGACGTCAGCGTCAGCCCGTTGTCGCTGCTCCAGGTAACCGGCGCGTCCACCTTCAGCGTGCCGGTCGTGCGAGCGAGTTCGACGTTGGTCGTGCCGAGATTGCGCGCCAGCGTATCCGCGCCGATCGCGGCATCCGAACCGCCCGAACCGCCGACCTGCTGGCCGCCGATCACGAGCGCGCGCGACGCGGCGCTCCGACCCACGCCGGCATTCGCCGACTCGATCGTCCACTTGCCCGCCACACCATCGTGCCCGCGCGTGTCGACCGTCGTCGTGTCCGCCACGCGCACCGCGGCACCCTTCGTCACCACGGCGCCGTGACCTTCCGCGCCCGCCAGCGTGCTCGCGTCCAGCGTCCCGGCCACGTGCACCGCGCCGTCGCCACCGTCCAGCGTGATCCGGCCCGCGACGTTGTTCAGCCCCTTCGCCTCGATCGTCCCGCTGTTGTTCACCACCGTGCCCAGCAGGCTGTTCGCCGACCGTGCCGACATCAGCACCTGGCCGCCGTCGGCCTTCAGCAGGCCGCCGTTGCTCACCAGCGCGTCCACCGCCGCGCCGTTCACCTCGAGGCTCAGCAGCTTGCTGCCGTCGAAGTTCACCTTCACGTCATTGCCCGCGCCCAGCGCGACCGTGCCCATCTGCGCCCGGATCACGCCGTTGTTCGTTACCTGCGCGCCCAGCAGCGCGACACCGCCGCCGTCCGCCGCCGTGATCGTGCCCTGGTTCACCACCTGGCCTGCCGACTTACCGTTGAAGCGGAAGTTGCCGTTCAGGAAATCCTTGTCCGAGATGTCGCGCGTCGACGCCACGAGGCCACCGACGTTCACTTGCGCGCCCGATCCGAACAGCACCCCGTTCGGGTTCACCAGGAACACCTTGCCGTTCGCATCGATGCGGCCTTCGATGTTGCTGCCGTTCGCACCGACCACCCGGTTCAGCGCCAGCGACTGGTTCGTCGGCTGATTGAACGACACGCGCTCGCCGCCGGCGACGCTGAAGTCCTGCCAGTTCGTGATCAGCTTGTCCGTATGCTGGTTGATCGACATCGTCTTGTTGTCGGCCGACGTCGCGAAGTCGCCCTTGCCCGACACGATCTCGGCGCCCGTGGGCAGCGCATATGCGCTCGAGGCCGCGAAGCCCAGCAGCGACACGGCCGCCGCGATTACCCGGCGGCCGCCCGCCTTGCCGCGCCGACGCGCGTTCTCGCCCGCCACGCTCCAGCATCCGTTCGCTTGATTCCAGACCAATGCATAAGCCTTGTTCATCTTTGGTTTCCTTGTTGTATTGACTGCCAAACCCTGCGTAATGCAGGCGCTCGTCCAGACGCTCAGAAATACTGAGTCGCCTGAAACCAGATTCGCGGCGAGCCGGCGGACGACGCCAGCCCTTCGCTTGAGGCGAACGGCCAGGCGGCCGCCACCGTGACTTGATGCCCCTTCCCGTACCAGCCCGCGCCGAATCCCGCGGCCTGCATGCGGATGATGTTGGTGTCCTTGAACACGCGATGCTTGTTGATGCCGACCCGGCCGGCGTCGACGAACGTGCTGACCCGCCAGCCGGGCGCCACCGCATACCGCAATTCCGCGCTCGCCTGCCACCCCTGATCGCCGCTGCCCGAGCCGAGCGTGTAGGCGCGCACGCCGTACGGGCCGCCGAGGCTGAACTGCTCGGACGCGTCGAGATTGCCCGACGACAGTTGGCCGCTGAACTGTGTGTAGAACTGGAAACGCGAGCCAAGCGCCTGCAGGCGCATCACGCTGACGCCGAGTTTCTTGAAGGTGCCGCGCGTCTTGACGAACCCCTGCGCGCCAAGCACGTCGGCCGTGCGCAGGCGGCCCGCGCCGGCCGACACGGAGAAGGCGGTGGTGCCGCCGCCGAGCAATGCGTCGTCGCCGTTGCCGCTCAGCGTGAAAGTCCATAGACCGACGTTCTTGTCGTCCTGTATCTGGAACGCGCGATAGTCGTCGTGAAGGTTCTTGTTCTCGTATTGGAGTTGCGCGTTCAGGTTGAACGCGCGGCCGCGCAGCAGCGGCTGAACGACAAATGCGCTCTGGATGTTGGCGCGGCTGTGAAGATCGAGTTCCTCGAAGCCTTCGCCGACCTTCGAATGCAGATTCGAGTAGCCGACGCCGACGCGCGTCGACCACGGCCCGACCGGCAACTGGTACGACGCGCTGTAGTAGCGCTGCAGCGTGTCGCTTCCCATGCCGCGCAACGTGAGCCGATCGCCGATGCGCAGCGGCGAGTTCACCGCGACGCTGCCGGTAAGCCGGTAGCGCCCCGTCGACAGGTTGCCGTAGTTGTCCGCCTCCAGCGTTCCCGTCGCGATCGGCCCCGGATCGGCGTCAATCACCAGATCGGTCGAGCCCTGCGTGCGGCCCGAACGCAACGTGCCCTTGGCGTCGACGCCGGGCAGGTCGCCGACGAGCAGCAGGCTGCGCGCCAGATCGACGCCGCGCACCGCCTCGCCCGGACGCAGCGCGGACAGCGGCTGGCGCACCACGCCGTCCAGCACGCGCGAGCGGTTATGGAGTTCGATCCGATCGTAGCGGCCTTCCAGCACGTCGATCCGGACGACGCCGTCGTCGATGTCCTGACGCGGCAGATAGGCACGCGCGAGCACATAGCCGTGCTCGCGGTAGTAGGAAGTGATGCGAGCCGCAGCCGCCTGCAGCTCGCCAAAACTCAGCTCCCGCCCGGTCAGGTCCTGGAGGAGCGGCTCGAGCTGCGTCGACGTGAACACCCGGTTGCCGCCGATCGCGAACGCGCGGACCGTCACGCGCGGCCCCGCATCGACGCCCTCAGGCGCGGGTGCGGCCTGCTCCGTACGCTCGATGCTCAACTCGGGCGCGGACGCGGCCGGGAGCGCCGGGCGCACGGACTCGATTTCGCGCATCGACTGGCCCGCGTTCGGCAACTGCGAAAACGCGATACCGGGCAGGAACAGCCCCATCGCCGCGCAACAGCCCAGCGCGTATGGAACACCGCCGCCGAGGCCGGCAACGGGCGCGCGCGCCGCCGCTGACCGTGCGTCTCGATGATGCGTGACGCCTGGATGCCGGGTCGCAAGAAAATACCAGAAGCCTCGGCCGTAACGATCCATTATCAATTCGGTAAACCACCATTTGCATTCGCTACCGAATCATAATTTTCAGTCCTATGAAGATAAATAATACAAGTACGATTTATTTTTATAAAAACGAAATCCTTCGATAAATTCCTAATACTCCCCGAAAAAACTGCACATCATTCGGCTTTCTTGTCGACTGCCGCCGCCCGATTCCATCACCGATATGTCCGCCCCGGCCGTCGGAATCAGCCGGTGTCCTAACGATACTGGCGCAACAAGGTCCTCTAGCGTCGATCGGGCATGCGAAAGTGAAGGAATGCGGACCGCGTACAGGCCGTCCGGACAATTGATCAGCTGGAGACGTGGCCCAGCGCGAAAGCGCTACCTGCCGCCGCTATTCGGGGCGAATGTTCCCGAAGCAAAATAAAAATCGCCGCAGAAAATCGAATCAGATTTGATCCGCCATGGGCTAAAAAGGCTAAAAAAACCCCGCCAAAAGGCGGGGTCGATCTTTACAGCGTTTGGTTGCGAGATCTCAGAACGGAATATCGTCGTCCATCTCGTCGAAGCCGCCGCCTGCCGGCGCGCTCGGACGGCTCTGGCCGCCGCCACTTGCCCCGCCGCGCGCCGCGCCGCCGGCACGACCGCCGCCGCCACCGCCACGCTCCATCTGCTCGCCGCGACCGCCGCCGCCACCGCCGTAGCCGCCGCCATAACCGCCTTCGTCACCGCCGCCACCGCCGCCGCCCGAACCGCCGCGGCCGCCGAGCATCTGCATCTGTTCGGCGACGATTTCGGTCGAGTAACGGTCCTGGCCGTCCTGGCCCTGCCACTTGCGCGTGCGGATGCGGCCTTCGATATAGACCGACGACCCCTTCTTCAGGTATTCGCTGACGATTTCCGCCAGACGGCCGAAGAACGCGACGCGATGCCACTCGGTCATTTCCTTGAAATCGCCGCTTGCCTTGTCCTTGTAGCGGTCGGTCGTCGCGAGGCGGATGTTCGCAACCGCGTCGCCGCTCGGCAGGTAACGGACTTCAGGATCGGCGCCGAGGTTGCCGACGAGGATGACCTTGTTGACGGATGCCATGTGTTTCTCCAGTAAATTCGATGCCGGGCCGCCCGCGACAGCCGTCGGAGCAGCCCGCCGGGGGAGCCGGCGAACGCCGCCGGCGCCTACCCGACAATCAGGTTCCGGCCTTGCGCGGCGGCGCTTTCATATTGGCCGCGATTATAAGCCACGCGGCCACGAGCCCCGAACACGTGTAGAACACGGTGTTCGCGCCGCCGTGCTTCAGCAGCCAGCCGCCCACGATGCCGCCGAGCGCGAGCCCGATCGACTGCGTGGTGTTGTAGACGCCCGTGGCCGCGCCCTTGCGCGAACCCGGCGCGAGCTTCGACACGAGCGACGGCTGCGACGCTTCCAGGATGTTGAACCCGAGGAAGTAGACGAAAAGAATCGCCGCCACAATCAGGATGGTATGCGGCGCGCTGCCCAGCAGCAATTGACCGATGAGGATAGCCAGAATGCCGCCGAGCAGCACCGGCTTCATCTTGCCCCGTTTTTCCGCGACGATGATCGCCGGCACCATCATCACGAACGCGAGCCCCATCACCGGCAGGTACACCTTCCAGTGCGCGGCGACCGGCAGCCCGCCGTCGACCAGCAGGCGCGGCACGACGAGGAACAGCGCCGTCTGCGTCGCGTGCAGCACCAGCACGCCGAAGTTCAGGCGCAGCAGCTCGACGTTGTGCAGCACCTCGGTGAACGGCGCCGGCACGTGCACGGGCTTCGCCGCATCGGGCACGATCCACAGCACGACGCCGATCGCGAGGATCGACAGCACGCCGACGATCGCGAACAGCCCGCTCATCCCGACCCAGTGGAACACGATCGGCGCGCCGACGATCGCGACCGCGAACGACACGCCGATCGAGCCGCCGACCATCGCCATCGCCTTCGTGCGGTTCTGCTCGGAGGTCAGGTCGGCGATGAACGCGAGCACCGCCGACGACACGGCGCCCATGCCCTGGATCACGCGGCCGACGATGATCCACGTGATGTCGTGCGCGAACGCGGCGACGAAGCTGCCGAGCGCGAAGATCACGAGACCCGCGGCGATCACCGGCTTGCGGCCGAACTTGTCGGACGCCCAGCCGTAGAAGATGTAGAACAGCGACTGCGTGACGCCGTAGGCCCCGAGCGCGATCCCGACGAGCAGCACGTTGTCGCCGCCCGGGATGGTTTTCGCGTAGACCGAAAACACCGGCATGATCATGAACAGGCCGAGCATGCGCAACGCGAAGATCGCCGCGAGCGACGTGGTCGCGCGCAGTTCGGGCGCAGTCATGCGGGAAGACGTGGCAGACGGATTGGACATCGGGAATGAATTTCGAATGATCGGAATGTCCGCCCGGCAGCGGGCGGCGGAAGATCAGGGCCGGCGGCCTGGCGGCCTTTCGGGCGACACGTCGGGGCCGGATGCGGATGGCCTGCGGGCCGCCCGGAACCGTGCGGCGCGACCGCTTTCCCCGGCGCAGGTGTCGCCTTGCTGCCACCTGCCGCAAGGGCTGGGGGCCGTAAACGACGGTCTCGAAAAGCCGTTATAGTAGCAGGTTTGGTTTCCTCCATTTTCGCCAGGTTCATGGAACAGATCCGTATCCGTGGGGCACGCACCCACAACCTGAAAAACGTCAATCTCGACCTGCCGCGCCACAAGCTGGTCGTGATTACCGGGTTGTCCGGGTCGGGCAAGTCGTCGCTCGCGTTCGATACCCTTTATGCCGAGGGCCAGCGCCGCTACGTCGAGAGCCTGTCCGCCTATGCCCGCCAGTTCCTGCAGCTGATGGAGAAACCCGACGTCGACCTGATCGAGGGGCTGTCGCCGGCGATCTCGATCGAGCAGAAGGCGACGTCCCACAACCCGCGTTCGACCGTCGGCACGGTCACGGAAATCCACGACTACCTGCGACTTTTGTACGCACGTGTCGGCACGCCGTACTGCCCCGATCACGACATCCCGCTCGAGGCGCAGAGCGTGTCGCAGATGGTAGACGCGGCGCTCGCGCTGCCCGAGGAAACCAAGCTGATGATTCTCGCGCCCGTCGTCGCCGATCGCAAGGGCGAGCATGTCGAGCTGTTCGAGGACATGCAGGCGCAGGGCTTCGTGCGCTTTCGCGTGCGCTCGGGCGGCGGCGCCGCGAACGAAGGCGCCGCGAAGATCTACGAGGTCGAGTCGCTGCCGAAGCTGAAAAAGAACGACAAGCACACGATCGACGTCGTCGTCGATCGCCTGAAGGTGCGCCCGGACATGAAGCAGCGGCTCGCCGAATCGTTCGAAACCGCGCTGCGCCTCGCCGACGGCCGCGCGATCGCGCTCGAGATGGATACCGACAAGGAGCACCTGTTCAGCTCGAAGTTCGCGTGCCCGATCTGCTCGTACTCGCTGCAGGAGCTCGAGCCGCGCCTGTTCTCGTTCAACAACCCGATGGGCGCGTGCCCGGAATGCGACGGCCTCGGCCAGATCACGTTCTTCGACCCGAAGCGGGTCGTCGCGCACCCGTCGCTGTCGCTCGCCGCCGGCGCGGTGAAGGGCTGGGACCGCCGCAACCAGTTCTACTTCCAGATGCTGCAGAGCCTCGCGGCGTTCTACGAATTCGACATCGACGCCGCGTTCGAGGATCTCCCCGAAAAGATCCGCAAGGTGCTGCTGTTCGGCTCGGGCAAGCAGACGATTCCGTTCTCGTACATCAACGAGCGCGGCCGCACGACGATCCGCGAGCACGTGTTCGAAGGGATCATCCCGAACCTCGAACGCCGCTACCGCGAGACCGATTCGGTCGCGGTGCGCGAAGAGCTGTCGAAGTACCAGAACAACCAGCCGTGCCCGTCGTGCGACGGCACGCGCCTGCGCCGCGAGGCGCGCCACGTGCGGATCGGCACCGGCGACCATGCACGCGGCATCTATGAGATCAGCGGCTGGCCGCTGCGCGACGCGCTCGGCTATTTCGACGGGCTGACGCTCGACGGCGCGAAGCGCGAGATCGCCGACAAGGTGATCAAGGAAATCGTCGCGCGCCTGACGTTCCTGAACAACGTCGGGCTCGACTACCTGTCGCTCGAGCGCAGCGCCGAGACCTTGTCGGGCGGCGAGGCGCAGCGCATCCGGCTCGCGTCGCAGATCGGCTCGGGCCTCACGGGCGTGATGTACGTGCTCGACGAGCCGTCGATCGGCCTGCACCAGCGCGACAACGACCGCCTGATCGCGACGCTCAAGCATCTGCGCGACCTCGGCAACTCGGTGATCGTCGTCGAGCACGACGAGGACATGATCCGCACGGCCGACTACGTCGTCGACATGGGCCCCGGCGCCGGCGAGCACGGCGGCGTGGTGGTCGCCGAAGGCACGCCGAAGCAGGTGCAGTCGAACCCGCAGTCGCTGACGGGCCAGTACCTCGTCGGCAAGCGCGTGATCGAGTACCCGGACGAGCGGCTCGCGCCCGATCCGGAGCGGATGCTGCGCATCGTCGACGCGCACGGCAACAACCTGAAGCACGTCGATCTCGATCTGCCGGTCGGCCTCCTGACCTGCATCACCGGCGTATCGGGCTCCGGCAAGTCGACGCTGATCAACGACACGCTGTATCACGCGGTCGCGCGCCACCTGTACGGCTCGGCCGCCGAGCCGGCGCCGCACGAGGCGATCGAGGGCCTCGAGCACTTCGACAAGGTGATCAACGTCGACCAGTCGCCGATCGGCCGCACGCCGCGCTCGAACCCGGCCACGTATACGGGCCTGTTCACGCCGATCCGCGAGCTGTTCTCGGGCGTGCCGACGTCGAAGGAGCGCGGCTACGATCCGGGCCGCTTCTCGTTCAACGTGAAGGGCGGCCGCTGCGAATCGTGCCAGGGCGACGGCGTGCTGAAGGTCGAGATGCACTTTTTGCCGGACGTCTACGTGCCGTGCGACGTGTGCCACGGCAAGCGCTACAACCGCGAAACGCTCGAAGTGCAGTACAAGGGCAAGAACATCAGCGAAGTGCTCGACATGACGGTCGAGCACGCGTACGAGTTCTTCAGCGCGGTGCCCGTCATCGCGCGCAAGCTGAAGACGCTGCTCGACGTCGGCCTCGGCTACATCCGTCTCGGCCAGTCGGCCACGACGCTGTCGGGCGGCGAGGCGCAGCGCGTGAAGCTGTCGCTGGAGCTGTCGAAGCGCGACACCGGCCGCACGCTGTACATCCTCGACGAACCGACCACCGGCCTGCACTTCCACGACATCGCGCTGCTGCTGGAAGTGATTCACCGGCTGCGCGACCAGGGCAACACGGTCGTGATCATCGAGCACAACCTCGACGTGATCAAGACGGCCGACTGGGTGATCGACCTCGGCCCCGAAGGCGGCGCCGGCGGCGGCCAGATCATCGCGCAAGGCACGCCCGAGCAGGTCGCGAAGACGAAGGCGAGCTTCACCGGCAAGTACCTCGCGCCGCTGCTGAAGCGTCCCACCCGCAAGGTCGCGGCCGGCTGACGCCTCCGTTCCGCCGTTCCCGCGCGCGGCCGCCCGGCCGCGCGCCCCCTCGTTTTCCCTTCTGCGTTTACACGACGCGCCAAACGGCCCGTTTGCGGACCATAATGGCAGCTATACTTTACGGTCGTAAGGTTCGCCATCCGCACCAATCCGGTGCGGCGCCGGGCGGCCCGCGCTCTGCCGCGCGCTCCGCGGCACGACACACGGACGACAGGAATCCACGATGGAGAAGCAACAAGAGTCGCGCGACACGCAGAACCGCGAGCCGCACCTGCGCAGCGTGCGGCTGACCAGCGACTTGAGCCTGCCGAAACTGTCGGCACTCGAGATCGGCAGCTATCTCTTCGCGCTCGTCATGATGTGGCTCGTCCTCGAGCTGCGGCTGCTCGGCGGGATGCTGGCCGGCCTGCTCGTCTATCAGCTGATCCACACGATCGCGCCCGTGATCGAACGCCATACCACCAGCATGCGCGCGCGCTGGGTCGCCGTCGTGCTGCTGTCGATCGCGATCGTCGGCGCGCTCACCGGCCTGACGCTCGGCATCATCGAGCATTTCGAGCACACGGTGCCGAACCTGCAGAGCCTGCTCGGCCAGCTGATGCAGATCGTCGAGCAAACCCGCGCGCGCACGCCGGCCTGGATCGCGAACCTGCTGCCCGTCGACGTCGAACAGATGAAGACGAAGGCGGCCGTGCTGATGCATTCGCACATGGACCAGCTCCAGCAAAGCGGCAAGAGCGTCGCGCGCGGCTTCGGCCACGTGCTGTTCGGGATGATCATCGGCGCGATGATCGCGATCGGCGTCGAGCAGGGCAAGGTGCGCCGGCCGCTATCGACCGCGCTCGTCACGCGCGTGTCGCGCTTCGCCGACGCGTTCCGCCGGATCGTGTTCGCGCAGATCAAGATCTCGGCGATCAATGCGGCCTTCACCGGCATCTACCTGCTCGTCGCGCTGCCGATCTTCCACCAGCGGCTGCCGCTGTCGAAGACCCTCGTGCTCATCACGTTCATCGTCGGCCTGCTGCCGGTGATCGGCAATCTGATCTCGAACACGCTGATCGTCGCGGTGTCGCTGTCGGTCAGCATGGGCACCGCGATCGCGTCGCTCGCGTTTCTCGTGGTCATCCACAAGCTCGAATACTTCCTGAACGCGAAGATCATCGGCGGCCAGATCGAGTCGCGCGCGTGGGAGCTGCTGCTCGCGATGCTGATCATGGAAGCCGCGTTCGGGCTGCCGGGCGTGATCGCCGCACCGATCTTCTACGCGTACCTGAAACGCGAGCTGTACCTGCTGCGGCTGATCTGACGCCGCCCGCTCGCCAACGGCAAACGAAAACGCCGCGCCCCGTGAAGGGCGCGGCGTTTTCGCTTGTGGAGCCAGCCTTCCGCGGCCGACGGATCAGCGGAACACGACCGTCTTCGTCCCGTTCAGCACGATCCGGTGCTCGACGTGCCACTTCACCGCCCGCGCGAGCGTCACGCATTCGACGTCGCGGCCGATCGCGGTCAGCTGGTCGGGCGTCATGCTGTGGTCGACGCGCTCGACTTCCTGCTCGATGATCGGGCCTTCGTCGAGATCGGTCGTCACGTAGTGCGCGGTCGCGCCGATCAGCTTCACGCCGCGGTCGAATGCCTGGTAGTAAGGCTTCGCGCCCTTGAAGCTCGGCAGGAACGAATGGTGGATGTTGATCGCGCGCCCGGCGAGCTGCTCGCACATGTTCGGCGACAGGATCTGCATGTAGCGCGCGAGCACGACGAGATCGGCCTGGTGCTCGTCGATCACTTCCAGCACGCGTGCTTCCTGCGCGGCCTTCGCGGCATCGGACGAACCGCCGACGAGCGGGAAGTGATGGAACGGAATGTTGTAGCTCGCGGCGAGCTGGTAGAACTCCTTGTGGTTCGACACGATCGCCGGGATCTCGATCGGCAACTGGCCGGTGCGATAGCGGAACAGCAGGTCGTTCAGGCAGTGGCCGATCTTCGACACCATGATCACGACGCGCGGCTTCACGGCCGCATCGTGCAGCTCCCAGCGCATCGAGAACTGCTCGGCGAGCGGCGCGAATTCGTTGCGAAGCGTGTCGAGCGCCGACGCGGCATCCACGCCGCCGCCGTCCTGCTCGAAGTGCACGCGCATGAAGAACTCGCCGGTGCGGCTGTCGCCGAACTGCGCGGAATCGAGGATGTTGTTGCTGCGCTCGAACAGGAAGCCCGAGACCGCATGGACGATGCCGTGCCGGTCGGGGCACGACAGTTTCAAGATAAAGCTGTGATCGGTCGGCATGACCGCGACTCCCATTGTTTCCGTATTCGTCAAATTGCCCGTTCGCGCCGCCAGGCCGCGCGCGGCGCGCGTCATGCGCCCGGCACGAACAGCGCGTCGATGCCGGCCGCGTCGGCCGCCGCAAGCCAGCGGTGGCGCAGCAGCGTGTCGAGCGTCGCGAGGCTCGCATCCATCGTCGCGCGGCCTTCGCGCAGCCAGCCGATCACCTCGGGCACGCCGGCCAGCAGGTGCTCGGCCACTTCGCCGTCCTGGTTGCGCGGCGCGAAGTCGTGCGGCAGCGGCAGGTCGTACACGAAGATCAGCTCCGACTGCGTGCCTTCCGGCAGCGAGTTCAGCACCTGCACCGTGCGGCCCGCGATCGCGCGCGCCGCCAGGTCGACCGGAATGCCGGCTTCTTCCCAGCACTCCTTCGCGAGCGTCTCGTGAACGCCCAGCCCCCAGCCGATCCCACCCGCGACGACGTTGTCGAGCATGCCGGGGTCGGTGGCCTTGGTCTCGCTGCGGCGGCCGAGCCACATCTTCGGCGCGGCCGCGGCGGGCTCGCCGGGCGTAACCGCATATTCTACGATGCCGTTCACGTGCACCGCATAGGTCTGCGTGCCGAAGAAGCGCGACGCCGCGCGCTCGATGTACGCGAGCGGCGGATCGTCGAAGCGGTTGCGGATCGCGTAGATCTCGTCGCGCCAGCCGGGAATCGCGCCTTCCGCCGCGAGCGCGCCGATCGCGCCGGCCAGCGCCATGCTGCGCGCATCGACCGAATCGTAGCGCGCCGACAGCACGACGCGCTCGCCGGTCAGCTCGAACACGTCGGGCCAGCGCGCGAGCTTCGCGACGTCCTGGCGGCGCACCCAGCCCACCGCCTGGCCGGCGATCTCGAAACGCAGGTGCGCGGCCGGATCGAAGCGGCGCGCGGCCGCGATGCACGGAAACGTCATCGCGCTCAATCCTTCAGCGCGACGCGGATGCCGATCGCGATGAACGTCGCGCCGGCGATCCGGTCGAGCCACACGCCGGCCTTCGGGCGGCGCTTCAGCCATGCGCCGATCATGCCCGCGCCGACGCCGAACAGCGAGAAGACCGCGGCCGTCTGCAGCATGAACAGCGCGCCGAGCTCGAACATCTGCAGCGTCACGCCCTGCGCGCCGTGCGGATCGACGAACTGCGGCAGGAACACGACGAAGAACAGCGTGACCTTCGGGTTCATCAGGTTGCCGATCACGCTCTGCCGGAAGATCGTGCCGAGCGGCTGCGGCGGGCGCGCATGCGCGTTCGCGAGGCCCTGGCTGCGCAGCGCCTTGATGCCGATCCACACGAGGTACGCGGCGCCCGCGAGCTTCAGGATCTGGAACGCGACCGGCGACGAACGCAGCACGGCCGCGACGCCGAGCGCCGCGAGCGTCGTGTGGAACAGGATCCCCGCCGTGAAGCCGAGCGCGGCGACGAAGCCGGCCGCGCGGCCCTGCGAGATGCCGCGTGCGAGCACCTGCAGGTTGTCGGGACCCGGCGCGAACGTGATCGCGATCGACGTGGCGAGAAACAGCATGAAGTTGGGCATCGTGAACCTCGCTGCGAAAGGTGAACCTGGCGCGAACCAGCGCAAACCGGGGCGTCCGGCCCCGACGGACCGGCGTTCAGTGGCCGGAGAATTCGGTAACGGTATAGACGGGCAACCCGGCGTTGCGCAGCAGCGCCGAGCCGCCGAGATCGGGCAGATCGATGATCGACGCACCTTCGACGACCACCGCGCCGAGCCGCTGCAGCAGGTTGCGCCCCGCCATCATCGTGCCGCCGGTCGCGATCAGGTCGTCCATGATGATCACGCGGTCGCCGGGGCGGCACGCATCTTCGTGGATCTCGACCGTCGCGCTGCCGTATTCGAGGTCGTACGATTCCGAACGCGTCTTGTACGGCAGCTTGCCGACCTTGCGGATCGGCACGAAACCGACGCTCAGCTCGTACGCGACGATCGGCGCGATGATGAAGCCGCGCGCGTCGAGGCCCGCGACGTAGTCGAGCTTCGCGTCGACATAGCGTTCGACGAACAGGTCGACGAGGATGCGCAGCGCCTTCGGGCTCTGCAGCAGCGTCGTGATGTCGCGGAACTGCACACCCGGCTGCGGCCAGTCCGGCACCGTGCGGATCTGGCTGTGGATGAAGGCGACCGGATCGAGCGGTGCGCCCGGCGACGAATGCGGCATGAAACTCTCCGAAAAAAACGGTGCGCGAAGATCGGGCACCGTTTCTGATCAATACGGGTCGGGTTGCGAATCGCGGCTCACGCAGCCGCGGCCGGCGGATCGCGCCGATGGCGCGACAACCGCTCCTCCGCGAGCGCGAGCGCCTCGGGCAGCCCGCGCAGCACCACGATGTCGCTCGCGCGCAGCTTGGTCTGCGGATCGGGTTCGACGCCGCGGATGCCGTGGCGGCGGATCGCCGTGACCTCCAGCCCGAGCGCGTACAGCCCGAGTTCTTCCAGCGACCGCCCGACCGCGTCCGCGCGCGCATCGACCGGCACCGATTGTAGCCGCACCTGCTCGTGATCGTCGTCGTCCGCGTCATCGGCGCCGCGGAAATAGCCGCGCAGCAGGCTGTAGCGCTCGTCGCGCATCTCCTCGACGCGCCGCACGACCTTGCGCATCGGCACGCCGACCAGCACCAGCGTGTGCGACGCGAGCATCAGGCTGCCCTCGACGATCTCCGGAATCACCTCGGTCGCGCCGGCCGCCAGCAGCTTTTCGAGATCGGCATCGTCGACGGTGCGCACGATCGCCGGCAGCGTCGGCTCCAGCTCGTGCACGTGATGCAGCACGCGCAGCGCGGACGGCGTGTTCGCGTAGGTGATCGCGACGGCCGCCGCCCGGTGGATACCGGCCGCGACCAGCGACTCGCGGCGCGCGGCGTCGCCGAACACGACCGATTCGCCGGCCGTCGCGGCCGCGCTCACGCGATCGGGGTCGAGGTCGAGCGCGACGTACGAAATGCCTTCCTGTTCGAGCATGCGCGCGAGGTTCTGCCCGGCGCGGCCGTAGCCGCAGATGATCACGTGGCCGCGCTGCTTGAGGCTTTGCGTCGCGATCCGCGTCATCTGCAGCGACTGCTGCATCCATTCGGTCGACGACAGCCGCATCACGATGCGGTCGGCGTTCTGGATCAGGAACGGCGCGGCGAGCATCGACAGCAGCATCGACGCGAGGATCGCCTGTAGCAGCGTCGAGTCGACGAGATGCCGGTCGAGGATCAGGTTCAGCAGCACGAAGCCGAATTCGCCGGCCTGCGCGAGGCCGATGCCCGTGCGCATCGCGACGCCCGGCGTCGCGCCGAACAGCCGCGCGAGCCCGGCGATCATCGTCGCCTTGAACAGGATCTGCCCGACGAAGAAGCCGAGCACGATCAACGGATGCTCCCAGATCACGCGTGGATCGAGCAGCATCCCCGTCGTCACGAAGAACAGCCCGAGCAGCACGTCGCGAAACGGCTTGATGTCCTCCTCCACCTGATGGCGGAACGGCGTCTCGGAAATGAGCATCCCGGCGATGAACGCGCCGAGCGCGAGCGACAGCCCGAAGCGGTCGGTGATGAACGCCGCGCCGAGCGTGACGAGCAGCAGGTTCAGCACGAACAGCTCCTGCGAGCGGCGCCGCGCGACCACGTTGAGCCAGCGCGTCATGAAGCGCTGGCCGATGACCAGCAGCAGCGCGAGCGCGATCACGATCTTGACCGCCGCGAAGCCGAGCGTGAGCGCGAGATCCTTCGACGATTCGGCGCCGAACGCGGCGATCACGATCAGCAGCGGCACGACCGCGAGATCCTGGAACAGCAGCACGCCGAAGATGTTGCGGCCGTGCTCCGTCTCGATCTCGAGCCGCTCGGCGAGCATCTTCGACACGATCGCCGTCGACGACATCGCGAGCGCGCCGCCGAGCGCGATGCTGCCCTGCCACGTGATGTGCACCCAGTGCTCGAACAGCGCGCCGAGCACGAGCGCGAGCAGGAGGGTCGCGACGACCTGCAGCAGGCCGAGCCCGAACACGAGCCGCTGCATCGCCCTCAGCTTCGCCAGCGAGAATTCGAGGCCGATCGAGAACATCAGGAACACCACGCCGAACTCCGCGAGGTGCTCGGCCCGTTCGAGATCCGCCGCGACGCCGAATGCGTGCGGGCCGACCAGGATGCCGACGGTCAGGTAGCCGAGCATCGGCGGCAGGTTCAACGAGCGGAATACGACGACGCCCACCACCGAGGCCAGCAGCAGCAGGGTCATTTCGAGCGGGGAAATCACGGGCGAAGCGTCCTCGTTCGTCGGGGCCACGGCAATGCGGGCGCGGGTGGTGGCGGTGGACACGCGACATCGGACGAGTCCGAAGGCGCGGCGCGGCGAACAAACGCCTTTGCTATACTCCGCGCATGATAGCGAAAATCAATGATGACCGGGCGCTCGCGCTCGCCCGCGACGTGCTCGACATCGAGGCGGACGCCGTGCGCGCGCTGCGCGACCAGCTCGACGGCGGCTTCGTCCAGGCCGTGGCGCTGCTGCTCGGCTGCCGCGGCCGCGTCGTGGTCTCGGGCATCGGCAAATCGGGGCATATCGCCCGCAAGATCGCGGCCACGCTGGCCAGCACCGGCACGCCGGCCTTCTTCGTCCACCCTGCCGAGGCGAGCCACGGCGACCTCGGGATGGTCACCTCCGACGACGTCTTCATCGGCATCTCCTATTCCGGCGAATCGGAAGAACTCGTCGCGATCCTGCCGCTCGTGAAGCGGATCGGCGCGAAGCTGATCGCGATCACGGGCCGTGCGGAGGCGAGCCTCGGCACGCTCGCCGACGTGAACCTGAACGCCGCGGTCTCGAAGGAAGCGTGCCCGCTGAACCTCGCGCCCACCGCGAGCACGACCGCCGCGCTCGCGCTCGGCGACGCGCTCGCCGTCGCCGTGCTCGACGCGCGCGGCTTCGGCTCCGAAGATTTCGCGCGCTCGCATCCGGGCGGCGCGCTCGGCCGGCGCCTGCTCACCTACGTGCGCGACGTGATGCGCTCGGGCGACGACGTCCCGGCCGTCGGGCTCGACGCGACGCTATCGGACGCGCTGTTCCAGATCACCGCGAAGCGCCTCGGCATGACGGCCGTGGTCGACGCCGACGGCAAGGTCGCCGGCATCTTCACGGACGGCGACCTGCGCCGCGTGCTCGCGCGCGACGGCGATTTCCGCACGCTGCCGATCACCGAAGTCATGACGCGCAACCCGCGCACGATCGCGCCGGATCACCTGGCGGTCGAGGCCGTTGAACTGATGGAGCGCCACCGGATCAACCAGATGCTGGTCGTCGATGCCGACGGCGCGCTGATCGGCGCGCTGAACATGCACGACCTGTTTTCGAAGAAGGTGATCTGATGAGCGCAGCGCTGACTGCGGCCGAACGCGCGAGCCGCGTGAAGCTGATGATTTTCGACGTCGACGGCGTGCTGACCGACGGCGGCCTGCTGTTTACCGCGGCCGGCGACACGATGAAGTCGTTCAATTCGCTCGACGGCCACGGCGTGAAGCTGCTCGGCGAGGCCGGCATCGCGACCGCGATCATCACGGGCCGCCGCTCGGACATCGTCGCGGCGCGCGCGAAGGAAATGAAGATCGCGCACCTGTTCCAGGGCGTCGAGAACAAGCTCGCCGTGTTCGCCGACCTGATCGCATCGCTCGGCCTGACGGCCGACGCATGCGGCTACATGGGCGACGACTGGCCCGACCTGCCGGTGATGCTGCGCTGCGGCTTCGCCGCGGCCCCCGCGAACGCGCACCCCGAGGTGATCGCCCGCGCGCACTGGGTCGCCGAGGCGCGTGGCGGCCACGGCGCGGTGCGTGAAGTCTGCGATGCGGTCCTGCGCGCGCAGCGCCGCTACGACGCGCTGCTCGCCGCCGCCTGCGGAGCCTGACCGATGAGCACGCATTTCCGCTGGACCCAGATGCTGCCGCTCGCCGCGGTCGCCGCGCTCGCGGGCGTCACGTGGTGGCTGCTGCAGGCCACGCTGCCGCCGCCCGGCGAGGGCGCCGCGCAGCCGAAGCGCCACACGCCCGACTATTTCGCGGACAACTTCTCGGTCACCGAGCTCGACCAGTCCGGCACGACCCAGTACCGGCTGACGGCCGCGAAGCTGGTCCATTACGAAGATACCGAAAGCAGCGACCTGACCGATCCGGCCATGCGCGCGTTCCAGCCCGGCAAGCCGGTCGTGACGACCACCGCGAAGCGCGGCACCGTCAACGGCGACGTGTCGATCGTCGACTTGTACGACGACGCGCGCATCCTGCGCGCGGCCGGCGGCGGCGATCCGCAGATGCAGGCCGATTCCCAGCATTTCCGGATCTTCGTCAATGACGATGTGATCCAGACCGAAAAGCCGGTTAAACTTCAGCGCGGCCTGTCGCTCGTCAACGCGACCGACGGCATGAAGTACAACAACGTCACCCGGGTCATCGAGCTTTACGGCAACGTGCGCGGCACGATCGCCGCGGCGGACACGTCCGGCGGCTCGAAAGGTCAACCCAAGTGACGCATCCCTCACGTGACTGCATGAACGAACCGTTCCCTCGACAGATTTCCGGCGGCGCTGCGCGCGCCGTCCGCGCCGCGCTCGCCGCGACGCTCGTGGCGCTCCCGCTCGTCGGGCTGGCGCCGCTCGCCCATGCCGAGAAGGCCGACCAGAACAAGCCGATCAACGTCGAGGCCGGCAACCTGACCTATGACGATCTGAAGCAGGTCACGGTCGCGACCGGCAACGTCGTGATCACGAAGGGCACGATCATCATCAAGGGCGATCGCGTCGAAGTGCGCCAGGACCCGGAAGGCTATCAGTACGCGACGTCGTTCGGCAGCGGCAAGAAGCACGCGACGTTCCGCCAGAAGCGCGAAGGCCTCGACGAGTACATCGACGGCGACGCCGAACGCATCGACTACGACGGCAAGCAGGACCTGACCACGCTGACCACCGCCGCGACCGTGCGCCGCCTGCAGGGCACGTCGACGGTCGCCGACACCGTGCACGGCAGCGTGATCACGTACGACGGCCAGCGCGACTTCTACACCGCGAAGGGCGGCAAGGACGTCGCCGCGCCGGGCAACCCGAACGGCCGCGTGCGCGCGATGCTGTCGCCGAAGAACGGCGGCCCCGCGCCGCTGAACGGGGCGCCGGCCAAGCTGTCGCCGTCGACCACGATCCAGGGAGCGCCGGGCCAATGAACGCGCTCCCCAACCGCCAGCCGGCCGGCACCACGAGCTCGCTCGTCGTCCGCAACCTGAAGAAGCGCTACGGCTCGCGCACGGTCGTCAAGGACGTGTCGCTCGACGTGAAGAGCGGCGAGGTCGTCGGCCTGCTCGGCCCGAACGGCGCCGGCAAGACCACGTCGTTCTACATGATCGTCGGCCTCGTACCGACGGACGCGGGCGAAATCTCGCTGAACGGCAGCTCGATCGGCCTGCTGCCGATCCACAAGCGCGCGTCGCTCGGCCTGTCGTACCTGCCGCAGGAAGCGTCCGTGTTCCGCAAGCTGACCGTCGAGGAAAACATCCGCGCGGTGCTCGAGCTGCAGCACGGCGAAGACGGCAAGCGGCTGTCGAAGGATGCGATCTCGGCGCGCACCGAAGCGCTGCTCGACGAGCTGCAGATCGGCCACCTGCGCGAGAACCCCGCGCTGTCGCTGTCGGGCGGCGAACGGCGCCGCGTCGAAATCGCGCGCGCGCTCGCGACCAACCCGAGCTTCATCCTGCTCGACGAACCGTTCGCCGGCGTCGACCCGATCGCCGTGCTCGAGATCCAGAAGATCGTCAAGTTCCTGAAACAGCGCAACATCGGCGTGCTGATCACGGACCACAACGTCCGCGAAACGCTCGGCATCTGCGACCACGCTTACATCATCAGCGACGGTTCGGTGCTGGCCGCCGGCGCGCCGAGCGAAATCATCGAAAACGAAAGCGTGCGCCGCGTGTACCTCGGCGAGCACTTCCGCATGTAACGTCCTCCTCGTGGCTGGCTGCACCCCGCCCGGCAGCGCCGCGCGGGGCTGCGCCCCGCTTTGCATCCACGCCCGCGGGCATGCCCGCGGCCGGGCGGCGCGCCACGCGTAATCGCGGATGGCTCAACGCGCCTGGGTCGTGGCAAACTGCCGGTATGACTCCCTCCTTGCCATGAAAGCCAGCCTTCAACTCCGCCTGTCGCAACATCTTGCGCTGACGCCCCAGCTGCAGCAGTCGATCCGGCTCCTGCAGTTGTCGACGCTCGAATTGCAGCAGGAAGTCGCGATGGCCGTCGCGCAGAACCCGCTGCTCGAGAACGACGACGAATGGATCGCGAGCCCGCTGCGCGTCGCCGCGGACGGATCGCTGATCGCGCAGACGCCCCCCGCATCGAACACCGAACCCGCCGCGGCCAACGGCACCAGTACGTCCAGCGATCGCGCGGAACGCGACGAGCCGGCAGGCGCCGACGAATACGACGGCTATGCGTCCGGCGACGGCAGCGACGGCCCGCAGTGGAATCTCGACGAATACGGCCGCTCGAGCGGCGCGTCCGACGACGACGATCTGCCGCCGCTGCAGGTGCAGGAAGCCGCGACGTCGCTGCGCGACCACCTGTCCGCGCAGTTGCGCGTCACGCAGGCCGGCCCGCGCGATCGCGCGCTCGTGATGTTCCTGATCGAATCGCTCGACGACGACGGCTATCTGACCGCCACGCTCGACGAAGTGCTCGCCGATCTGCCGCCCGAGCTGGAAATCGACTGCGACGAACTGAACGCGGCGCTCGCGCTGCTGCACAGCTTCGACCCGGCCGGCGTCGGCGCGCGCTCGGCCTCCGAATGCCTGAAGCTGCAGTTGCTGCGTCTCGATCCGTCCCCCACGCGCACGCTCGCGCTCGAGATCGTGTCGCAGCATCTCGAACTGCTCGCCGCGCGCGACTTCACACGGTTGCGCAAGCACCTGAAGGCGACCGACGACGCGCTGCGCGACGCGCACGCGCTGATCCGCTCGCTGGAGCCGTTCCCCGGCGCCGCATACGGGAAGGCCGAGGCCGACTACGTCGTGCCCGACATCATCGTGAAGAAGGCCGGCCAGGGCTGGCTCGCGGAGCTCAATCCGGAGGTCGTGCCGCGCCTGCGGATCAACAACCTGTACGCGAACATCCTGCGCAACAGCCGCGGCGACCCGTCGGCCGGATCGTTGAAACAGCAGCTCCAGGAAGCGCGCTGGCTGATCAAGAACATCCAGCAGCGTTTCGACACGATCCTGCGTGTCGCGCAGGCTATTGTCGAGCGTCAGAAGAATTTCTTCGCGCACGGTGAAATTGCCATGCGCCCCTTGGTTTTGCGGGAAATAGCTGATACGCTGGGCCTACACGAGTCGACTGTCAGCCGTGTGACAACCGGGAAGTACATGCTGACCCCGTTCGGGACGCTTGAATTTAAGTACTTCTTCGGATCTCACGTCTCGACCGACACCGGTGGCGCCGCCTCGTCGACCGCCATCCGAGCCCTCATCAAGCAACTGATAGGAGCTGAAGACCCAAAATCGCCACTTTCGGACAGCCGCATTGCCGAGCTGCTGGCAGAACAGGGTTTCGTGGTCGCGCGCCGCACGGTTGCGAAATATCGCGAAGCCCTCAAGATCCCGGCAGTGAATCTGCGCAAGTCTCTTTAAGCCTGCTGCCTGCCCGGTGGCAGGCGTGTCCCGACCACCGCGCACACGGGGAACAGGCCGGGCGACCTGTCCGCGATACGCCGCCTTCGTGCGGCACGGGCAAGTCGACCGGAGCGCCGCCTCGATGCGGCCGGGTGGTCACTCGCTTGGAGAAGCACTATGAACCTGAAGATCAGTGGACATCATCTCGAAGTCACGCCTGCAATTCGCGAATACGTGATCACCAAGCTGGACCGGGTGCTACGGCATAGCGATCAGGTGATCGATGGCACTGTGATCCTCTCGGTCGACAACCACAAGGAAAAGGACAAGCAGCAGCGCGCGGAAATCAACCTGCACCTGAAGGGCAAGGACATCTTCGTCGAAAGCGCGAACGGCAACCTGTACGCCGCGATCGATCTGCTGATCGACAAGCTGGATCGCCAGGTCGTCAAGCACATGGAGCGCCTGCAAACGCACGCGCACGACCCGATCAAGCTTCAACCGTCGATCGACCAGATCGAGCTGCCGCCGCAGTGATCGTCACCGCAACACGCACGCCGCCCGGTTCGCCGGGCGTTTTTTTTTGCCACTCCGAGCGCAGGTGCAACCGGTCCGACCGTGCTGCGCCACGCGCGCGGCTGTGCTCTATAATGTCCCGGTTATCGCCGGGGGGTGTTGGATGCGGTAGCGGCGTTGCAGGTTGCCATGCCACATGCCTTGATATCGCCGAACATGGAAAATCAGTCCGCCACCGCAAGGAGACCCCAGGCCGCCCAATCGCCTGCCAACATGAATCGCCCAGCCAAAATCCTGCCCATAGAGAACGTCGTCATCGACCTCTCGGTCACCAGCAAGAAACGCGTCTTCGAACAAGCCGGGCTGATGTTCGAGAATCAGAACGGCATCGGCCGCAGCACCGTCACGGACAACCTGTTCGCGCGCGAGCGCCTCGGTTCGACCGGGCTCGGCGAAGGTGTCGCGATTCCGCACGGCCGCATCAAGGGCCTCAAGCATCCGCTCGCCGCGTTCGTCCGCCTCGCCGATGCGATTCCG
Organism: Burkholderia sp. AU32262; assembly: GCF_020419985.1. Lineage (NCBI taxonomy): Bacteria > Pseudomonadati > Pseudomonadota > Betaproteobacteria > Burkholderiales > Burkholderiaceae > Burkholderia > Burkholderia sp. AU32262. The sequence continues at coordinate 111,937 of NZ_JAIZRS010000017.1, read as the reverse complement.
TTCGAAGCGCCCGACGGCCAGCCGGTCAGCCTCCTGATCTTCCTGCTCGTCCCCGAGCAAGCCACGCAGCAGCACCTCGAGATCCTGTCGGAGATCGCGCAACTGCTGTCCGATCGCGACGCGCGCGAGCGTCTGCACAACGAAACGGATATCGCCGAGTTGCATCGCCTGCTCACTCAGTGGCAACCTTGAGTTGTTCCGGGCGGAATATTTCCCCGTACGAGGCGGCGCATGTCGCCGTCCAGGGCCGCCCGGCGCCGGCCCGGCATGGCGACGTCCGTCGCCGCGCGCCCGCACCGGCCCATTGGAGTGACGAGAGTCATGGATACGTCCAGCATCAACGCCCAGAGCATCTTCGACGACAACGCAGCCACGCTGAAACTGAGCTGGCTGACGGGGCATGAAGGCTGGGAACGCGGCTTTTCGGCCGACACGGTCGGCAACGCGACATCGAGCGCCGACCTCGTCGGCCACCTGAACCTGATCCACCCGAACCGGATCCAGGTGCTCGGCGAAGCCGAAATCGACTACTACCAGCGCCAGACCGACGAAGACCGCTCGCGCCACATGGCCGAGCTGATCGCGCTCGAGCCGCCGTTCCTCGTCGTCGCCGGCGGCGCGGCGGCGCCGCCCGAACTGGTGCTGCGCTGCACGCGCTCGTCCACGCCGCTGTTCACGACGCCGATGTCGGCCGCCGCGGTGATCGACAGCCTGCGGCTCTACATGTCGCGCATCCTCGCGCCGCGCGCGACGCTGCACGGCGTGTTCCTCGACATCCTCGGGATGGGCGTGCTGCTGACCGGCGATTCGGGCCTCGGCAAGAGCGAGCTCGGCCTCGAGCTGATCAGCCGCGGCCACGGCCTCGTCGCCGACGACGCGGTCGATTTCGTCCGTCTTGGCCCCGATTTCGTCGAAGGGCGCTGCCCGCCGCTGCTGCAGAACCTGCTCGAAGTGCGCGGCCTCGGCCTGCTCGACATCAAGACGATCTTCGGTGAAACCGCGGTGCGGCGGAAAATGAAGCTGAAGCTGATCGTCCAGCTCGTGCGGCGCCCCGACGGCGAATTCCAGCGCCTGCCGCTCGAAAGCCAGACCGTCGACGTGCTCGGCTTGCCGATCAGCAAGGTCACGATCCAGGTCGCGGCCGGCCGCAACCTCGCGGTGCTCGTCGAGGCGGCCGTCCGGAACACGATCCTGCAGTTGCGCGGAATCGACACGTTGCGCGATTTCATGGATCGGCAACGACTCGCGATGCAAGATCCCGACAGTCAGTTCCCCGGCAAACTGGTGTAACCCGCACGCGCCGGCCGCGCAACGCCGACGCGTCGAGCCGGTGCTATGATGAAACGTCAGGATTCTCTGCTCCCATGCGCATCGTCCTCATCACCGGCATCTCCGGCTCAGGCAAGTCCGTCGCGCTGAACGCGCTCGAGGACGCAGGCTATTACTGCGTCGACAACCTGCCGCCGCACGTGCTCCCCGAACTCGCCCGCTACCTTGCGCAGGACGGCCAGCGCCGGCTCGCGGTCGCGATCGACGCGCGCTCGAGCGCGTCGCTCGATGAAATGCCCGGCCTGATCCGCGAGCTGTCCCGCGAGCACGACGTGCGCGTGCTGTTCCTCAACGCGAGCACCCAGGCGCTGATCCAGCGCTTCTCCGAAACGCGTCGCCGCCATCCGCTGTCCGGCTCGCGGTCGCACGATGCCGACGTCGGCCTGCTGTCGTCGCTCGAGGAAGCGATCGAGCGCGAGCGCGAGCTCGTCGCGCCGCTCGCCGAATTCGGCCATCAGATCGATACCAGCACGCTGCGCGCGAACGCGCTGCGCACCTGGGTCAAGCGCTTCATCGAGCAAAAGAACAACGACCTGATGGTGATGTTCGAATCGTTCGGCTTCAAGCGCGGCGTGCCGCTCGACGCCGACCTGATGTTCGACGTGCGCGCGCTGCCGAATCCGTACTACGACCACGAGTTGCGCCCGCTCACCGGGCTCGACCAGCCGGTCATCGCCTTTCTCGACGCACTGCCGATCGTCCACCAGATGATCGACGACATCCATGCGTTCCTGATGAAATGGCTGCCGCACTTCCGCGATGACAACCGCAGCTACCTGACCGTCGCCATCGGCTGCACGGGCGGCCAGCATCGCTCGGTGTTCATCGCGGAAACGCTCGCCGCGCGCCTGGCGCGCGAGGCGAACGTGATCGTGCGGCATCGTGACGCGCCGGTGGATGTCGACGCGTCGTCGCGGCTCGTCTCCGAGGTCGACCGACCCTAGCGACACCCGCCCCCACGCCCGCGCGCCATGTCCTCCCTATCGACCACCCTGATCGACCTGCCGCTGTTTCCGCTGCACACGGTGCTGTTTCCGGGAGGGCTGCTCCCGCTCAAGGTGTTCGAGGCGCGCTATCTCGACATGTCGCGCGCCTGCCTGCGCGACGACGCGCCGTTCGGCGTCTGCCTGCTCAAGAGCGGGCCCGAAGTCGCGCAGGACGGCGCGGTGTCGGTGCCCGAGACCATCGGCTGCATGGCGCGCATCACCGAGTGCGATACCGGCGAATTCGGGATGCTGTATCTGCAGGCGGTCGGCACGCAGCGTTTCGAGCTGCTGTCGTATCGCGTCGAAGGCAACGGGCTGCTGGTCGGCATCGCGGAGCCGCTGCCCGACGACATCCCGCTCGAAGGCGAACAGGCGCTCGCGCAGTTCGGCTCGTGCGCCGAGGTGCTCGAGCGCATCATCGACGCGCTGAAGAAGTCCGATCCGGAGAAAATGCCGTTCGGCGAGCCGTTCCGCCTCGACGATCCGAGCTGGGTATCGAACCGCCTCGCGGAACTGCTGCCGCTCGACCTGCGCGCACGGCAGAAGCTGATGGAGTTTCCGGACGTCGGCGCGCGCATCGACGCCGTGCACCACGTGCTCGACCGGCACGGCTGGCTGTAACGCCCGCGCCCGCTCCGTCGCGCATCGCGCGTCGCGCCCGCCCGAAAACCTCTCCTGCGCGCGGCCACCCGGCGCCTTCCCGCACGCGGCCCGCGCCGTGCCCTTCCCGCTCGTTACAGCAGCGGCCCGCTCAGCGCGTCGAGCAGCTTGCGCACGGGCGCCGGCACGCCGTACGCGTCGAGCCGGCTCAGCGGCACCCACGCGGTGTCCGCGTCCCGCGCCTGCGACGGCAGGCCGCCGCCGTCCGCCACATCGCTCAGCCGCGGCTCGATCTCGAGCCGGAAATGCGTGAACGTGTGCGTGAGCGGCGCGAGCGGCACCGTGCCGCCGCCGCCGAAGCCGCGCGCGAGATCGGCCAGCGCGGCATCGCCGTCCGCTTGCGGCAGGCTCCACAGCCCGCCCCAGATGCCGGTCGGCGGCCGTCGCTCCAGCAGCACGGCGTCGCCGTCGCGCAGCACGAGCATCCAGGTCTTGCGCGTCGGCACGGCCTTCTTCGGCCGCGCGGCCGGCAGTTCGCGCTGGCGGCCGGTCGATTGCGCGACGCAGTCGCCCGCGAACGGGCAGCGCGCGCAGTCGGGCTTGCCGCGCACGCACAGCGTCGCGCCCAGATCCATCAGCCCCTGCGTATACGCGCTCACGTCGGCCGCGTTCGCGGCATCGGGCAGCAGCGATTCGGCGAGCGCCCACATGTCGTTCTCGACACGCTTCTCCCCCGGAAAGCCCTCGACGCCGAATACCCGCGCAAGCACGCGCTTCACGTTGCCGTCGAGGATCGTCGCGCGCGCGCCGTACGCGAACGACGCGATCGCGGCGGCCGTCGAGCGGCCGATGCCCGGCAGTTCGGCCAGCGCGTCGGGCGTCGCCGGAAACGCGCCGCCGTGCTCGGCGACGACGACCTGCGCGCAGCGGTGCAGATTGCGCGCGCGCGAGTAGTAGCCGAGCCCCGCCCACAACGCCATCACGTCGTCGCTCGGCGCGGCCGCGAGCGCGGCGACGTCGGGGTAGCGGTCGAGAAAGCGCGTGTAATACGGAATGACGGTCGACACCTGGGTCTGCTGCAGCATGATTTCCGACAGCCAGATCCGGTACGGATCGCGGGTGTTCTGCCACGGCAGGTCATGGCGGCCATGCTCGCGCTGCCACGCGACGAGACGCGTGGCGAACGTGCGATGCAGCGGCGTGACGGGGAACGGAGCGGGGGCGATGCGGGGCGGCTTCAAGTTGTCTGATCGTGGAAAAGGGTTTCAACGCTGGCACGTCGGGCAGAAATAGGTCGACCGCTGGCCCTGCACGATCTGGCGAACCGACGTGCCGCAGACGCGGCACGGCTGGCCCGCACGATCATAGACGAAGCAGTCGAGCTGGAAGTAGCCGCTTTCGCCGTTGCTGCCGACGAAGTCGCGCAACGTGCTGCCGCCGCGCTCGATCGCGTCGGCGAGCGTCGCGCGCACCGCGTCGGCCAGCCGCTCGTAGCGCGCCAGCGAAACCTTGCCGGCGGCCGTCGTCGGCCGGATGCCGGCGCGAAACAGGCTCTCCGACGCATAGATGTTCCCGACGCCGACGACCATGTCGCCCGCGAGCAGCGCCTGCTTGACCGATACCGTGCGGCCGCGCGTGCGCGCGTGCAGCAGCGCGCCGGTGAACGCCGGCGAGAACGGCTCGACGCCGAGGCTCGCGAGGAGCGGATGCGCATGCACGTCGCCTGCTTCGCGCGGGTGCCACAACACGGCGCCGAAACGGCGCGGATCGCGAAACCGCAGCACGAACTCGTCGAAGATCCAGTCGATGTGGTCGTGCTTCGCGGCGACCGGCACGCCGGCCACGGGCAGCACACGCAGCGTGCCGGTCATCCCGAGATGGACGATGAACCAGCCGGCATCGACTTCGAACAGCAGGTACTTGCCGCGGCGCTCGACGGCGAGCACCTCGCGCGCGCAACTGCTCGGCGAGCCCCGCCGGCACGGGCCAGCGCAGCATCGCGGTACGGACGTCGACACGCTCGACGCGGCGGCCCGCGACAAAGGGCTCGATGCCCCGGCGCGTGACTTCGACTTCTGGCAACTCTGGCATGTTTTGCGGGTCTGAGGCTACGGTCTGCTTGCATGGGGAACGCGCATGCGCCGCCGCGCGAGCGGCCGCTCTCGCGACTCCCCCGAATGAAACACGGGAATGCCCGAAATCGCCCGCCCGGCAGCACGCGAGGCGCGCGATTTCGGGCATTCGCATGGGGATTCCACAGGCAAGCGGACCCTATCACGATCGTGCGTGTATTGTAGCGAGCGCGTTACAATCGGTTGAAACATCGAACGGATTTCCATGACTCTGCCCTCGAAGCTGCTTCAGAAGCGCCCCGCCGCCGTGCGCGGCGCGCGCGCCTTCCCGGTCCGTCGTGCACTCGGCGCCGCGCTGTTTGCCGCCTGGACCCTCACCGCCTTCCCGGCCCACGCGCAGGATCCGGCATCGGACGACGCGCAGCCGCAGGGTGCGTTCGAGCATGTGATGCCGGACGAGCAGAAGAATCTCCCCGGCGTGCCGCTGACGAGCCAGATCGTCTACCAGGTGCTCGCCGCCGAGGTCGCGCTCCAGCGCAACCAGCCGGCGCCGGCCTACCAGACCTACCTCGCGCTTGCCCGCGACACGCGCGATCCGCGCATGGCGCAGCGCGCGACCGAAATCGCGCTCGGCGCGCAGAGCCCGGCCGACGCGCTGTCCGCCGCGAATCTGTGGCGTCAGTACGCGCCGGATTCGAACCGCGCGTCGCAGGTCGACGCCGCGCTGCTGGTGCTCGCCGGCAAGCCGGCCGACGCGCAGCCGATGCTCGCGCGCGAGCTGGCCCGCGCGACCGGCGAGACGCGCGGCCCGGCGATCCTCGCGCTGCAGGCGCTGCTCGTGCGCGGCCCCGACCGCGTCGGCGGCCTCGCGGTGCTGAAGGACATGCTGAAGAACGACCTGAGCCGCCCCGAGGCGCAGCTCGCGATCGCACGCCAGCAGCTCGCGGTCGACGACAAGGACGGCGCCGCGCAGTCGCTGAAGCAGGCGCTGCAGATCCGTCCCGACTACCTGCCGGCTGCGCTGATGCTGTCGCAGATGGGGCCGGCGGAACGCGCGGCGGGCATCGCGTCGTTCGAGAAGTATGTTCAGCAGAATCCAAAGTCGCGCGACGCACGGCTCGCGCTGTCGCAGCTCTATCTCGCCGACGACCGCCTCGACGACGCGCAGAAGCAGTTCGAGACGATGCGCAAGCTCGACGCGAAGGATCCGACGCCGCTGATGGCGCTCGCGCTGATCAAGATCCAGCAGAAGAAACTCGACGAGGCGACCGGCTACCTGAAGCAGTACGTGCAGCTCGGCGACAAGCAGCCGAACCTCGACGTCGGCCAGGGCTACATCTACCTCGCGCAGATCGCGATCGACCAGAACAACGACGCGCAGGCGTCGCAATGGCTCGACAAGGTCGACCAGACGAGCCAGCACTACCTGCCCGCGCAGATCACGCGCGCGCAACTGCTGCAGAAACAGGGCAAGACCGACGAGGCGCGCAAGGTGCTCGACAACCTGCCGATCACGGATCCGCGCGACGCGGCCGTGGTGGCGCGCACGGATGCGTCGATCCTGTTCACCGCGAAGCGCTATCCGGAAGCGGAAGCGCGGCTCGGACAGGCCGTCCAGGACTTCCCGGACGATCCCGACCTGCGCTACGACTACGCGATGGCGGCCGAAAAGACGGGCCACTACGCGACGATGGAAAAGCAGTTGCGCGAGCTGATCCGTACGCAGCCCGACAATCCGCAGGCCTACAACGCGCTCGGCTATTCGCTCGCCGACCGCAACCAGCGCCTGCCCGAGGCCAGCAAGCTGATCGACAAGGCGATGTCGCTCGCGCCGAACGACGCATACATCATGGACAGCCTCGGCTGGGTGAAGTACCGGATGGGCGACACGGCCGGCGCGACGAAGGTGCTGCAGCGCGCATACGAACTGCAGCCGAACGCCGAAATCGGCGCGCATCTCGGCGAAGTGCTGTGGAAGAGCGGCGCGCAGGACGACGCGCGCAACGCGTGGCGCGCCGCGCGGAAGCTCGAACCCGACAACGAAACGCTCGTGCAGACGCTGAAACGCCTGCAGATCAACGACCTTTGATGCGGATGTTCCCGATGTTTTCCCTGCCCTCGCGCGCGCAGCGCACGCTGGCCGCGGCCGGCGCGGCGCTCGCGCTCGCCGGCTGCGCGAGCACGCCGCCGTCGGCCAACGCGCCGACGGGCGCCGTGCTGCAGACGGCGGCGACCCATGCGTACCACGGCCGCTTCGCGGTGCGGTACGACGATCGTCTCGGCAACCCGCAGAACGTGTACGGCAACTTCGACTGGCAGGAGCACGGCGACGACGTGTCGCTCGAACTGCGCAGCCCGCTCGGCCAGACGCTCGCGGTCGTGAAATCGACGCCGCGCGCGGCGTCGCTCGAATTGCCGAACCGTCCGACCCAATATGCGCCGGACGTCGGCGACCTGATGCAGAAAGCGCTCGGCTTCGAGCTGCCGCTCGCGGGCCTGCGCTACTGGCTGCTGCCCACCGCCGCGCCGGCGACGCCCGCGGAAACGGTGCGCGACCCGGCCGACGGCACGCGCATCAAGCAGCTTCGCCAGGACGGCTGGACGATCGACTACCTTGCCTACGCGGATGCCCCGGCCACGGGCGTCAAACGCGTCAACCTCGTGCGCGCGACGCCGCCGCTCGACATCAAGCTCGTGCTCGATCAGTGAGCACGCGCGCTTAAGCCTCGATACCCGCATGACCGATTCGACCCGCTCGCTGCGCAACTGCCTGGCGCCCGCGAAACTCAACCTGTTCCTGCACATCACCGGCCGCCGTCCGAACGGCTATCACGATCTGCAGAGCGTATTCCAGCTGCTGAACTGGGGCGACACGCTGCACTTCACGCGCCGCGACGACGGCCGCGTCGCACGCGTCACCGACGTGCCCGGCGTGCCCGAGGAAAGCGATCTCGTCGTGCGCGCAGCCAATCTGCTGAAAGCGCATACGGGCGCGGCGCACGGCGTCGACATCGAGATCGACAAGATCCTGCCGATGGGCGCCGGCCTCGGCGGCGGCAGCTCCGATGCGGCGACGACGCTGCTCGCGCTGAACCGCCTGTGGCAACTGGATCTGCCGCGCGCGGAACTCCAGTCGCTCGCGGTCAAACTCGGCGCCGACGTCCCGTTTTTTATTTTCGGAAAAAATGCGTTCGCGGAGGGTATCGGAGAAGAATTAGCTGAGGTAGAATTGCCGACTCGCTGGTTCCTGGTTGTGACGCCACGCGTTCATGTCCCGACCGCTGAAATATTTTCAGATGAGTTGTTGACAAGAGATACGAAGCCCGTCACAATTGCTGACTTTCTTGCACAGCAAACCAGCGATGCGGGATGGCCAGATAGCTTCGGCCGGAACGATATGCAGGAAGTTGTAACAAGGAAGTACGCGGAAGTTGCGCAGGTGGTCAAATGGTTGTATGATGTGACCCCCGCGAGGATGACCGGCTCCGGAGCAAGCGTGTTTGCAGCGTTTCACAGCGAGCACGAGGCAGAAGCGGCGAAAGCCAAACTGCCCGCCAGTTGGAATGGCGCAGTTGCCGAGAGCCTGAACGAGCATCCGCTCTTCGCTTTCGCGTCATGAAGTTTTACTTTGCCGAACGGCCTACACGAGTTCGGTGAAGTTATCAGTTAAGTGTAGGGGAGTCGCCAAGTTGGTCAAGGCACCGGATTTTGATTCCGGCATGCGAGGGTTCGAGTCCTTCCTCCCCTGCCAAAAATTTTCCCGCATTTCCCGCCCAAGCCTGAAGCAGGTGCACGATGAGCAGCCACAGCCATGATGGCCTGATGGTCTTTACTGGCAACGCGAATCCCGCGCTCGCCCAGGAAGTCGTCAGTATCCTTGGTATTCCCCTCGGCAAAGCAATGGTCAGCCGTTTCTCCGACGGCGAGATCCAGGTCGAGATCCAGGAAAACGTGCGCGGCAAGGATGTCTTCGTCCTGCAATCCACGTGCGCACCGGCGAACGACAACCTGATGGAACTGATGATCATGGTCGATGCGCTCAAGCGCGCATCCGCTGGCCGGATCACCGCTGCCATCCCCTACTTCGGCTACGCCCGTCAGGATCGCCGCCCGCGTTCGGCGCGCGTCGCGATCTCGGCGAAGGTCGTCGCGAACATGCTGGAAATCGCCGGCGTCGAGCGGATCATCACGATGGATCTGCACGCCGACCAGATTCAAGGCTTCTTCGACATCCCGGTCGACAACATCTACGCGACGCCGATCCTGCTGGGCGACCTGCGCAAGCAGAACTACTCGGATCTGCTCGTCGTGTCGCCGGACGTCGGCGGCGTGGTGCGTGCCCGGGCGCTCGCGAAGCAGCTCAACTGCGATCTCGCGATCATCGACAAGCGTCGCCCGAAGGCGAACGTCGCCGAAGTGATGAACATCATCGGTGAAGTCGAAGGCCGCACCTGCGTGATCATGGACGACATGGTCGATACGGCCGGCACGCTGTGCAAGGCCGCGCAAGTGCTGAAGGACCGCGGTGCGAAGCAGGTGTTCGCCTACGCGACGCACCCGGTGCTGTCGGGCGGCGCCGCGGACCGCATCGCCGCATCGGCACTCGACGAGCTGGTCGTCACCGATACGATCCCGCTGTCGGCCGAATCGCTGGCGTGCTCGAAGATCCGCTCGCTGACGAGCGCGAGCCTGCTGGCCGAGACGTTCTCGCGGATTCGCCGCGGCGATTCGGTGATGTCGCTATTCGCGGAATCCTGATCGCGAATCGACGCAACAAAGCATGCGCGGAAAGCGAAGCGGCAACGCTTCGCTTTTTGCACAATCGGACGGGATAGACGAAACCCCGGCCGTTTCATCGGGGGCCGCCATTTGATGGCCCCGTTTTACTGCCTGGTCGCGGGCAGCCATTGGAGAATCACATGAAAGTCGTCGCTTTCGAGCGCCAACAGCAAGGTACGGGTGCGAGCCGCCGCCTGCGCAACGCCGGTAAGACCACGGGTATCGTTTACGGTGGCGAAGCCGCCCCGCAAAAGATCGAACTCGATCACAACGCCCTGTGGCACGCCCTGAAGAAGGAAGCTTTCCACTCGTCGATCCTCGATCTCGAAGTGGCCGGCCAGTCGCAACAGGTTCTGCTGCGCGACGTGCAATACCACCCGTTCAAGCAACTGGTGCTGCACGTGGACTTCCAGCGCGTCGACGCGAAGAAGAAGCTGCACACGAAGGTGCCGCTGCACTTCCTGAACGCTGAAGTCAGCCCGGCCGTCAAGCTGTCGAGCGCGGTCGTTTCGCACGTCGCGACGGAAATCGAAGTCGAGTGCCTGCCGGCTGCCCTGCCGGAGTTCCTCGAAGTCGACCTGTCGAAGATCGAAGCCGGTCAGTCGCTGCACGCGAAGGACATCGCACTGCCGAAGGGCGTGACGCTGGTCGCGCACGTCGACGCGGAAAACCCGGTTGTCGCGTCGGCGACGATCCCGGCTGGTGCCGTGTCGGACGCAGCAGAAGGCGAAACGCCGGCTGCCTGAGCGGCTGCCTGCGCCCCATCGATCCGTTTCGCGAAACGGTCGACGCAACCCGCCGCGGCTTGCCCGGCGGGTTTTTCTTTTTCTGCGCCCAGGCGGCCGCCGCCGCCTTCGAAACGTCATGATCAAACTGATCGTCGGCCTCGGCAATCCCGGGGCGGAATACACCGCGACGCGCCACAACGCCGGTTTCTGGCTGGTCGACCAGCTCGCCCGCGAAGCCGGCACGACGCTGCGCGACGAACGCCGCTTCCACGGCTTCTACGCGAAAGCGCGCCTGCACGGCGAGGAAGTCCATCTGCTCGAGCCGCAGACCTACATGAACCGCTCCGGCCAGTCGGTCGTCGCGCTCGCGCAATTCTTCAAGATCCTGCCCGACCAGATCCTCGTCGCGCACGACGAGCTCGATCTGCCGCCCGGCACCGTGAAGCTGAAGCTCGGCGGCGGCAGCGGCGGCGGCCACAACGGGCTGAAGGACATCACCGCGCATCTGTCGTCGCAGCAATACTGGCGGCTGCGGATCGGCATCGGCCATCCGCGCGACCTGATTCCGGAAAGTGCGCGCGCCGGCGCGAAGCCCGACGTCGCGAACTTCGTGCTGAAGCCGCCGCGCCGCGAGGAACAGGACGTGATCGACGCATCGATCGAACGCGCGCTCGCCGTGATGCCGATGGTCGTCAAGGGCGAACTCGACCGCGCGACGATGCAACTGCATCGCAACTGATCGCCCGCCGCACCGGCCCGGTGCATCGGCCGTCCCGCGCAACCCGGCGGCCTCGCCCGCCCCACCGCGACGCGCACATGCGGTAATCTGGACGTTTTTGCCCGACAGGAGCCAAGCGGTGAGCCGTTACTGGAGCGACGTCGTTCAGCAACTCGTGCCTTACGTGCCGGGCGAACAGCCCGCGCTCGCGCACCCCGTCAAGCTGAACACCAACGAGAATCCCTATCCGCCGTCGCCGCGCGTCGTCGCGGCGATCGCACGCGAACTCGGCGACACCGGCGACACGCTGCGCCGCTATCCGGACCCGGTCGCGCGCGCGCTGCGCGAGACGGTCGCGGCCCATCACCGCATCCAGCCCGGACAGGTGTTCGTCGGCAACGGCTCCGACGAGGTGCTCGCGCATGCGTTCCAGGCGCTGCTCAAGCACGACCGGCCGCTGCGCTTTCCCGACATCACGTACAGCTTCTACCCGACCTACGCGCGCCTGTACGGCGTCGAGACCACGGTCGTGCCGCTCGCGGACGATTTCTCGATCCGCGTCGACGATTATCTCGACGACGCCGGCGGCGTGCTGTTTCCGAACCCGAACGCGCCGACCGGGCGCGCGCTGCCGCTCGCGGACGTCGAGCGGATCGCGGCCGCGAATCCGTCGTCGGTCGTCGTGATCGACGAAGCGTACGTCGATTTCGGCGCGCAGTCGGCGATTACGCTGATCGACCGTCATCCGAACCTGCTCGTCGTGCATACGACGTCGAAGGCGCGCTCGCTCGCGGGCATGCGCGTCGGCTTCGCGTTCGGCGATGCGGCGCTGATCGACGCGCTGAACCGCGTGAAGGACAGCTTCAACTCGTACCCGCTCGACCGGCTCGCGCAGGTTGCCGCACAGGCCGCGTATGAAGACACCGATCATTTCAACGCCACCTGCCGGCGCGTGATCGACAGCCGCGCGCGGCTCACGCATGCGCTCGGCGCACTCGGCTTCGAGATCGTGCCGTCGGCCGCGAATTTCGTGTTCGCGCGCCATCCCGCGCACGATGCGGGCACGATCGCGGCGAAGCTGAAGGAACGGGAAATTTTCGTGCGGCACTTCCGGCTGCCGCGGATCGACCAGCACTTGCGCATCACCGTCGGCACCGATGCCGAATGCGATGCACTCGTCGCGGCGTTGCGCGAACTGCTGGCCTGACAGGGAAAGATCGGCGCCGGGCGGCGCCGATCCGACAGCGCGGCGCGCGGGCCAATCGAGGCGCGCGCGTCAGCGCAGAATCACGATGCGTCGTCGCCCTTCACGGCGATCAACGCGTGATACTTCTCCATCAATTGCGCGTGCGATTCGTCATGCTGCGGATCGCGCGGAATGCATTCGACCGGACACACCTGCTGGCACTGCGGTTCGTCGAAATGGCCGACGCACTCGGTGCACTTGTTCGGGTCGATCACGTAGATGTCCGGGCCCATCGAAATCGCGCCGTTCGGGCACTCGGGCTCGCACACGTCGCAATTGATGCACTCGTCGGTAATCATCAAAGCCATACTGATCTCACTTCTTCAGGCCGTCGGCCGGCCTCGCAACGAAACCGGCCGACGCCGCGTCACGCGGCGGGACCTCCCATCGCGGCGACTTTCTCGGTCAACCATTTCTCGACGGACGGAAACACGAATTTGCTGACATCGCCGCCCAATTGCGCGATTTCACGCACGATCGTTCCCGAGATGAACTGGTACTGGTCGGACGGCGTCATGAACATCGTCTCGACGTCGGGCAGCAGATAGCGGTTCATCCCCGCCATCTGGAACTCATACTCGAAATCGGACACGGCGCGCAGCCCGCGCACGATCACGCGCGCATTGTTGACGCGGACGAAATCCTTCAGGAGGCCCGTGAAACTCATCACCTTCACGTTCGGGTAATGGCCGAGCACCTCGTTCGCAATCGTCAGACGTTCTTCGAGCGAGAAAAACGGCTTCTTCGCGCGGCTGTCGGCAACGCCCACCACCAGCGTATCAAAAATGCTCGACGCGCGCCGCACGAGGTCTTCGTGCCCGCGCGTCAGCGGATCGAACGTACCGGGATACACGGCGACTACCATGTCGCTCCTCCTGTCATCACGCAAACGGGATGGCAGCCGTGCGATGCACGCGCCGCTGCCGAGATGGGCATGCGTCGCCTTTGCGGCGCGCCGCCTCGTATGGAACGCGCATTATTCATCATTTTCGCGCCGCAGCAAATGATAGTGAACCGCCCCGGCCTTGCCGCGCTTCACCACCTGCCAGCCAGCCAGCGCGTCGTGCGCGGCCGGATCGAGTTCCGCCCCCGTTTCCACGTACAGCGCGCCGTCCGCTGCCACGAGCGGCGCCGCCAGCGCGATCGCGCGCTCGAGCGCGGCCAGGTCGTCGAACGGCGGATCGAGGAACACGACGTCGAACGCGCCCGGCGTGAGCCCGGCCGCGAGCCGCAGCGCATCGGCTTCGGCGATCTCGACCGAACGGGCGCCGAGCTTGTCCTTGATCGCACGCAGTTGGTGCGCCGCGCGCGGATGGCGCTCGACCATCACGACGCTCGCCGCGCCGCGCGACGCTGCCTCGAAGCCGAGCGCGCCGGTGCCCGCGAACAGGTCGAGGCAGCGCCAGCCTTCGAGATCCTGGCCGAGCCAGTTGAACAGCGTCTCGCGTACGCGGTCGGGCGTCGGGCGCAGGCCATCGAGATCGAGCACCGCGAGCGGCGTGCGTTTCCAGTCGCCGCCGATGATGCGGATCGTGTGCGGCTTGCCGCGGCCGGAAGGGGCCGCTGAGCGGCCGGAAGAGGAACGGGACATTCGGGAATATCGACAACGGAGGGACCGGACGCGCGCAGCCGCGCGCCGCCAAACAGGCGCACGTTACCACAGCGGCGACGCGCGCTGACGCGAGCGCCACGCCGCACTGATAAAATGCACGGTTTCGGCCGCCGAGCGCCGCGCCCACGCGAACGCAGAACGGCCCGTCCGGCGCCCCCGCCCCCGGCGGCGGCCCGCCCTCTTCCCGACGCCAGACCATGTTCAGTTTCTTCAAACGATTCAAGAAAACGCAGGAGCCCGATCCGGCGGAATCGCAATCGGCCGACGCGCAGCAAGCGGACGAAGCGTCCGACGCCGACGCGCCCGCGCTCGACGCGCCACCCGCGGCCGAGCTGCCGCAGGCGAGCGCCCAACCGGCCGCGCCGGCCGTCGTGATGACGGTCACGCCGACCAACGACGGCCGCGACGAAGTCGTGGAGACGGTCGAGATCGTCCCGCCGCCGCAGCAGGACGCCTCCGCGAAGAAGTCGTGGCTCGCGCGCCTGAAAACGGGGCTCGCGAAGACGGGCTCGAGCATCACCGGCGTCTTCGTCAACACGAAGATCGACGAAGACCTGTACGAGGAGCTCGAAACCGCGCTGCTGATGTCCGACGCGGGCGTCGACGCGACCGAATACCTGCTCGGCGCGCTGCGCGAGAAGGTGCGCGCGGGCCGGCTGACCGATCCGCAGCAGGTGAAGGATGCGCTGCACGACCTGCTCGTCGAGCTGCTGGCGCCGCTCGAGAAATCGCTGATGCTCGGCCACGCGCAGCCGCTCGTGATGATGATCGCCGGCGTGAACGGCGCGGGCAAGACGACCAGCATCGGCAAGCTCGCGAAGCATCTGCAGAGCTTCGACCAGTCGGTGCTGCTGGCCGCCGGCGACACGTTCCGCGCGGCGGCGCGCGAACAGCTGGCGGTCTGGGGCGAGCGCAACAACGTGACGGTCGTGCAGCAGGAAAGCGGCGATCCGGCCGCGGTGATCTTCGACGCGGTCAGCGCCGCGCGCGCGCGCAAGATCGACGTGATGATGGCCGACACGGCCGGCCGCCTGCCGACGCAGCTGCACCTGATGGAAGAGCTGAAGAAGGTGAAGCGCGTGATCGCGAAGGCGCACGACGGCGCGCCGCACGAGGTGCTGCTGGTGATCGACGCGAACACGGGCCAGAACGCGCTCACGCAGGTGAAGGCGTTCGACGACGCGCTGGGCCTGACCGGCCTGATCGTCACGAAGCTCGACGGCACCGCGAAGGGCGGGATTCTCGCCGCTATCGCGCGGCAACGGCCGGTGCCCGTCTACTTTATCGGCGTCGGCGAGAAGGTCGAGGACCTGCAGCCGTTCAGCGCGGTGGAATTCGCGGACGCGCTGCTCGGCTGACCGCCGCCGGCTCGCCTCGCACGGGGCGCCTTCGGGCGCCCTTTTTCATGCGGTCGCGCTCATTCCGCGTCGGGCTGCACACCCGGCTCGGCGGCCTTGAACGCATCGATCGTCGCCGCATGGTCGACGATCCGCTGGATCGTCGGGAAACGCGTCGTATCGATCGAGAAGCGGTTCGCGTTGAACACCTGCGGCACGAGGCACACGTCGGCGAGCGTCGGCGTGTCGCCGAAGCACAGCTTGCCGGTGCGCGGATCGTTCGCGAGACGGGTCTCCAGTGTGTCGAAGCCCGCCTCGATCCAGTGCCGGTACCACGCGTTCTTTGCGTCCTCGGACACCTTCAGCGTGTGCTTCAGGTACTTCAGCACGCGCAGGTTGTTGAGCGGATGAATCTCGCACGCGATCTGCAGCGCGACCGCGCGCACGTACGCGCGATCGACCGGCCGCTTCGGCAGCAGCGCGGGCTCGGGATGGGTTTCGTCGAGATATTCGATGATCGCGAGCGACTGCTGCAGCGTCGCGTCGCCGTCGATCAGCGTCGGCACGACCGCATCCGGATTCAGCGCGCGGTACGCGTCCTTCAGTTGCTCGCCGCCGTCGCGCAGCATGTGCACGGGCGCATAGTCGAACGGCAATTGCTTCAGGTTCAGGGCGATCCGCACGCGGTACGACGCGGAACTGCGGAAATAGCTGTAGAGCTTCATGGGATGTCTCGCTTTTGGTCGTATTCGGCCGGCGGCGGCACGGGCGCGGCGCAGCCGGTGCGCGCGGCGCCGGGAACCAGAGTGTAGCGCGGCGCGATGCGCGGCCGCGCCCGTGCGATACTCGGGGCATTCCTCACCGCTCACCGCGCGGCCGATGCCGGCCGCCCGCCCCACGTTCCGATGACCGCTTCCCACGATCCCGCCGCCCCGTTCCCTTGCGCCCGCTTCATCAAGGAAATCGGCCGCGGCCCGAACGGCGCGCGCGCCCTGTCCGCCGAGGACACGTTCGAGCTCTATCGCGCGATGCTCGATGCGCGCGTGTCGGACCTCGAACTCGGCGCGATCCTGATCGCCTATCGGCTGAAAGGCGAATCGGCCGACGAGCTGGCCGCGATGCTCGCCGCCGCGCAAGCGTCGTTCGAGCCCGTGCACGTGCAGGACGCCGCGTTCCGCCCGGTGTCGATCCCGAGCTACAACGGCGCGCGCAAGCAGCCGAACCTCGTGCCGCTGCTCGCGTTGCTGCTCGCGCGCGAAGGCGTGCCGGTGCTCGTGCATGGGGTGGAGCGCGATCCGGGCCGCGTGACGAGCGCGGAGATCTTCTCGGCGCTGTCGCTCGCGCCGTCGACGTCGCACGATGCGATCGAGGACACGCTCGCCGAGCGCCGCGTCGCATTCGCGCCGATCGACGTGCTCGCGCCGCGCATCGCGCACCTGCTGTCGATGCGCAGCGTGCTCGGCGTGCGCAACTCGACGCATACGCTCGTGAAGATTCTGCAGCCGTTCGCGCCGGCCGGGCTGCGGCTCGTCAACTACACGCACCCGCCGTACCGCGACAGCCTCGCGCAGCTGTTCCGCGATCATCCGGACGCCGCGCTCGGCGGTGCGCTGCTCGCGCGCGGCACCGAAGGCGAAGCGGTGGCCGACACGCGGCGCCAGGTGCAGGTCGACTGGCTGCACGACGGCGTGTGCGACACGCTGATCGACGCCGAGCGTTCGTCGACCGACGCGCCGCCCGTCGCGCTGCCCGAGTCGCGCGATGCGGCCACCACGGCCGCGTGGACGGACGCCGTGCTGCGCGGCGAGGTGCCGGTGCCCGACA
This sequence comes from Burkholderia sp. AU32262, assembly GCF_020419985.1. Taxonomy (NCBI): domain Bacteria; kingdom Pseudomonadati; phylum Pseudomonadota; class Betaproteobacteria; order Burkholderiales; family Burkholderiaceae; genus Burkholderia; species Burkholderia sp. AU32262. The sequence goes on along the minus strand of NZ_JAIZRS010000017.1, from coordinate 94,706 downwards.
CGGTCGCGCGGCAGGTCGCGACGATCGTGCGGATCGCCCGCGTCGCGCGCTGACGGCGCGGCGGCGCCCGCCCCGTTATCCCGATATTTGACACGGGAGCGCATCCTGGCATAGAGTTGGCGTCATGCGTTCCTTTCCGAACACCCTCCGAATTACCTCCGGCCGCCTAGCGCGGCCGCTATCGCTACGACTAGCCTAAGGCTGTCGTAGCGCCGTGTGCTGTCCGCACGGTCCTCCCAGCAGTTCCTCGCCGTACCCCTCTCGCAGTTTTTACAACCCGAAGTCGTCAGCCTTCGTCCGTCCATCCGTCGGCCGATTCGCGAAGATCATCCGCATCCATGGCGCCATCGCGCGCCGGGGGTGCGAGGCAGCGCCAACCATCGCCCATGCCGCCCGTCTTCGCTCGCGACTTGAGACCCGAGGTCCAGAAGATGATGCGCAATCCGCAAGACAAGTACCGTCCGTTCGAGCCCGTCCGCCTCAATGGCCGCCGCTGGCCGGCCCGCACCATCGAGCGCGCGCCCGTGTGGATGAGCACCGACCTGCGCGACGGCAACCAGTCGCTGATCGAGCCGATGAGCATCGAGCAGAAGCTCGAGTTCTTCGAGATGCTGGTCGCGATCGGATTCAAGGAGATCGAAGTCGGCTTTCCGTCGGCGTCGCAAACCGACTTCGATTTCGTCCGCAAGCTGATCGACGACAAGCGGATTCCCGACGACGTGACGATCGAGGTGCTCGTGCAGTCGCGCGAAGACCTGATCGCGCGCACGTTCGACGCGCTCGAAGGCGTGCCGCGCGCGATCGTGCACCTGTACAACGCGGTCTGCCCGTCGTTCCGCCGCATCGTGTTCGGGATGTCGAAGGACGACGTGAAGGCGCTCGCGATCGACGGCACGCGCATCATCAAGGAACACGCCGCCGCGCGCCCCGATACGCACTGGACGTTCCAGTACTCGCCGGAAACCTTCAGCATGACCGAGCTGACGTTCGCGCGCGAGATCTGCGACGCAGTCGCGCAGACGTGGCGTCCGACCCGCGACCACAAGATGATCGTCAACCTGCCGGCCACCGTCGAAGCCGCGACCCCGAACGTGTTCGCCGACCAGATCGAATGGATGGACCGCAACCTCGCGTATCGCGACAGCATCGTGCTCTCCGTGCATCCGCACAACGATCGCGGCACGGCGGTCGCGGCGGCCGAACTCGCGCTGCTCGCGGGCGCCGACCGCATCGAGGGCTGCCTGTTCGGCAACGGCGAGCGCACCGGCAACGTCGATCTCGTCACGCTCGCGTTGAACCTCTACACGCAAGGCATCGACCCGGGCCTCGATTTCTCCGACATCGACGCGGTGCGCCGCGTCGTCGAGCGCTGCAACCAGATTCCCGTGCATCCGCGCCACCCGTACGCGGGCGACCTGGTGTTCACCGCGTTTTCGGGCTCGCACCAGGACGCGATCCGCAAGGGTTTCGCACAGCAGCGCGCCGACGCGGTCTGGGAAGTGCCGTACCTGCCGATCGACCCCGCCGATCTCGGCCGCAGCTACGACGCGGTGATCCGCGTGAACAGCCAGTCCGGCAAGGGCGGCGCGACGTTCCTGCTCGAACGCGGGATGGGCTTCACGCCGACGCGCCGCGTGCAGATCGAATTCAGCCAGGCGGTGCAGACGCTCGCCGACGCGTCGGGCGAGGAAGTGACGGGCGACGCGATCTGCGCGCTGTTCGCGCGCGAATTCCTCGAAACCGACGGCCCGGCCGCACGCCACGGCAGCGGCGCGCGCTGGCGGAACCGCGAGATCGCCGCGGCGCCCGCCGCCGACGCGACGCCCGACGACACCGTGCGGCGTTTCGCCGCGGCATTTGCGACGGCCGCCGGCGCCGCCGTCGACATCGCGTCGTGCGAACACGTGCGCGCCGCGGACGGCCGGATCGCGGTATCGGTCGGCTGCCGGGTCGGCGACGCGCCGCTGCGGCACGGCGTCGGCGTGCACGCCGATGCGGCCAGCGCGGCGCTCGATGCGCTCGTCAGCGCGATCAACCGCTCGGCATGGCACTGCGCGGATCGCCGCGCGGCGGCCTGAGCGCCGGTTTTCGATGCAGGGTTGAATGTCAGCGAGCGGTGCGTGACCGCCCGTGCGCCGCGCGATCCGCGCCGCACGCGGCAGCAAAAAGCGGCTCAGAAGGCCGCTTCGGTCGAGGCATGAAAAGGGACACTACCCGGGGGCGCCACCCGCGCTCATGTTTCGGTCGCGCACCGCGTCGCCTGCCACGCGAGCAGCCGCCACTGCCCGTGCTCGTGCATGTGCACGGCCGTGTACGCGATCGGAAACACGAGGCCGCCATTGTTCGTTTCCATCTCGATCAACGCGCGCCCGGTCACGACGCAGGTGGCATCGCCGACGGGCAGCAGGTCCTGCGACTGGACCTCGATCTGACGATAGCGGCGGCGGCCGGCGACGATGGCGTCGATGAACTGCTGCTTCGTTTCGCGTTTGCCGTTGGTGTGCACGAAGAACACCTTGTCCGACAATTGCGCGTCGAGCGCCTCGCCGTCGCCGTCCACCATCGCCCGGAACCGATCGCGCTCGAGCGCGCGGATCGCATCGACCACCTTCGCCATCGCCTGACTCCTCGGCAACGCGCCCGCCGTGCGCCGGCGTGCGGATCAGAAGTTGTACTGCAGGTAGAACTGGTGGAAATTTATACCAGGATTCGGCTCTTTGATACCCGCGTTAGACACATGTTGGAAACGGTAACCAACCTGATACTGTTGCCGTTCGCCGAACTGCGCGCCGACGCCGACGACGTCCGCGAACTGGAACGATGTCGACAGCGACAGATTGTTCGAGATCGTCGGATGCGTAAGGAACCGGATGCTGGCGCCGGCCTCGACGAACGGGCGAACCTGGCCCGCGCTCTTGATGAAACGGAACATCGGCGTCGCGCCGAATTCACCGATGTTGGCGTGCACGTTGCCGCCGGTGTGCCAGTAGCCGACATGGCCTTCCATCACGAACGCGAAGTGCCAGCCGCCGATTTCCCACCAGTTCCAGCCCGGATCCCAGACCACGCCGAGATCGGCCTTGTCGATCCCGTGGCGATCGGAAAATCCGCCGCCCGCCTGGATTCCCCAGCGATCCGCGAAAGCCGCACCCGATCCGCCCAGGAGAGACGCCGCCAGCATCGCGTGCAGCACCACCCGGCCGCGGGGCCGACGGTTCTTCTTATTGTTCATCTGACACTCCAACTTTGTGGGTTGAATGGAGCCTGCCGCGACGGCCCGGCCCGAGCGAACTGAATGGTATGGTAAAGGACTTTTCGGATCGGCATCACGAAGCGAAATTGTTTGCTTCCAAAACGACAAAAATCGAAATCGTCTCCCGATTCCCATCAGAAACAACGGCTTACGGAACTTCGCGGCGGAGGCCTTGTCGCAGAATAGACTATCGACTCGACTGATTCGATAGAAAATAGGGAACTTGGATGCCCCCGTGGCCTCTAAGGAATTAGCACTCATCTTGCGGGAGTGCTAAGATGGCCTCCGGAATCTCAACCGAGACCGGGGGTTTGCCCCTGATTCCAAAGGAGTTTTTAGTGAGCAACGCCCTGACCCTCCCGAACACCCTGCGCCCGACGCCGGCCAAGGCCGAATCGGCAGGCTCGCTGGCGCTCGCAGCCCAATCGATGTTGCCCGGCCAGCTCGGCAACATCGACGCGTACATCCAGGCCGTCAATCGCATTCCGCTGCTGACCGCCGAAGAGGAACGCCGGTACGCAACCGAATTCCGCGAGGACAACAACCTCGACGCGGCGCGTCGGCTCGTGCTGTCGCACCTGCGTCTCGTCGTGTCGATCGCGCGCAACTACCTCGGCTACGGCCTGCCGCACGGCGACCTGATCCAGGAAGGCAACATCGGCCTGATGAAAGCCGTGAAGCGGTTCGACCCGGCGCAAAACGTGCGCCTGGTGTCGTATGCGATTCACTGGATCAAGGCCGAGATCCACGAGTACATCCTGCGCAACTGGCGCATGGTGAAGGTCGCGACGACGAAGGCGCAGCGCAAGCTGTTCTTCAACCTGCGCAGCCACAAGAAGAGCATGCAGGCGATGACGCCGGAGGAAATCGACGGCCTCGCGCAGGAGCTCAACGTCAAGCGCGAGGAAGTGACCGAGATGGAAACGCGCCTGTCGGGCGGCGACATCGCGCTCGAAGGGCAGGTCGACGACGGCGAGGAGTCGTACGCGCCGATCGCCTACCTGGCCGACTCGCACAACGAGCCGACCGCCGTGCTCGCCGCGCGCCAGCGCGACATGCTGCAGACGGACGGCATCGCGCAGGCGCTCGACGCGCTCGACGCGCGCAGCCGCCGCATCATCGAGGCGCGCTGGCTGCACGTCGACGACGACGGCTCGGGCGGCTCGACGCTGCACGATCTCGCCGCCGAGTTCGGCGTGTCGGCGGAACGCATCCGCCAGATCGAAGCGAGCGCGATGAAAAAGATGCGCACGGCCCTCGCCGAATACGCGTAAATCCCGGCGATTCAGAGCACTGCATCGAAACCGCTGCCCGACCGGCAGCGGTTTTTTTTCGTCCGTTTTCCACTGCTTTTGACGCGCTTTTCAGCGCGTTTCACACCCCGTTTTCCACCCCGCCTTCCACCCGTTAATTGAACTGATTCATCCGGCATTGCGCTATTTGCAGCGCTCATCCGCATAACCTTGATCCACCTCAATTTTTAACCCCTGTTTCGCGACGGTCTGCCGCAGCGCAGCACTCGGCATCGGAAAGCAGTCCTTTTAAAATTGGCACATCAGGCGCAAAAGGATTAAAACAGCTTCACGGCCGTCACCAATCCGACGTAAAGTCGCCCCCAATCCGACCTAAATCGATTCAGGATAATCGCCTTGATCTCGATCAATAAAGAGCCTGCGCCGCCCTCGCGGCCGGCCGGCCCGATCGGCTGGCGCGCGCGCATCGCCGCATGGGCGCGCGGACCGACCCTCACCCGCGACATCACCCTGGTGCTGATCGTCAAGCTGATCCTCCTGATGTCGCTCAAATACGCATTCTTCAATCATCCGCAGGCCGAGCACATGTCGTTGCCGCCTGCCGCCGTGGCCGAGAAGCTGCTCTCGGTGCCGGCGCCTGCACCCACCGAGGGAGACCACCATGATAAGTAGCGAAGTCGTCGATCTGTCGCGTCTGCAGTTCGGCATCACGGCGCTCTACCACTTCCTGTTCGTGCCGCTGACGCTCGGCCTGTCCTGGCTGCTCGTCATCATGGAAGCCGTCTACGTGATGACCGGCAAACAGGTCTACAAGGACATGACGCAGTTCTGGGGCAAGCTGTTCGGGATCAACTTCGCGATGGGCGTGACGACCGGCATCACGCTCGAATTCCAGTTCGGCACGAACTGGTCGTACTACTCGCACTACGTCGGCGACATCTTCGGCGTGCCGCTCGCGGTCGAAGGCCTGATGGCGTTCTTCCTCGAATCGACGTTCGTCGGCCTGTTCTTCTTCGGCTGGAACCGCCTGTCGAAGGTCAAGCACCTGATCGTCACGTTCCTCGTCGCGCTGGGCTCGAACCTGTCCGCGTTGTGGATCCTCGTCGCGAACGGCTGGATGAACAACCCGGTCGGCGCCGAATTCAACTACCAGACGATGCGCATGGAAATGACGAGCCTGTTCGACGTGCTGTTCAACCCGGTCGCGCAGGTGAAGTTCGTGCACACCGTGTCGGCCGGCTACGTGTCGGCGGCGATGTTCGTGCTCGGCGTGTCGTCGTGGTACCTGCTGAAGAAGCGCGACGTCGACTTCGCGCTGCGCTCGTTCGCAGTCGCGGCCGGCTTCGGCCTCGCGGCCACGCTGTGCGTGATCGTGCTCGGCGACGAATCGGGCTACACGACCGGCGAAGTGCAGAAGATGAAGCTCGCCGCGATCGAATCCGAATGGGAAACGCAGCCGGCGCCCGCGTCGTTCACGCTGATCGGCATCCCGAACCAGGAGGAACAGCGCACCGACTACGCGATCAAGATCCCGTACGCGCTCGGCCTGATCGCGACGCGCTCGATCGACGAACCGGTGATCGGCCTGCGCGACCTCGCGAAGCACAGCGAGGAGCACATCCAGAGCGGGATGATCGCGTACGGTGCGCTGCAGAAGATCAAGCAGGGCGACACGAGCGACGCGACCCGCGCGCTGTTCGACCAGCACAAGCAGTATCTCGGCTACGGGCTGATGCTCAAGCAGTTCACGCCGAACGTGACCGACGCGACGCCCGAGCAGATCAAGGCCGCCGCGAAGAAGACGATCCCGCCCGTCGCGCCGGTGTTCTTCTCGTTCCGGATCATGGTGTTCCTCGGCTTCCTGTTCGTCGCGACGTTCGTTGCCGCGTTCTGGTTCTGCGCGCGCCGGCAACTGCTGCAGGACAACCGCCGCTGGTTCCTGCGCTACGCGGTGTGGGCGATCCCGCTGCCGTGGATCGCGATCGAATTCGGCTGGATCGTCGCCGAGCTCGGCCGCCAGCCGTGGACGATCGCCGGCGTGCTGCCGACGCACCTGTCCGCGTCGAGCCTGCAGCCGAGCGACCTGTACCTGAGTCTCGCCGGCTTCATCCTGTTCTACACCGCGCTGTTCGTCATCGAGATCAAGCTGATGTTCAAGTACGCGCGCCTCGGCCCGTCGTCGCTGCATACCGGCCGCTATCACCACGAACTCGCCGCTGCCGGCGAGCGGGCCGCGGTTTGAACACGCCCTCGCAACCGAACAAGGAATCGCTATGGACTATGCAACGCTCAAGCTGATCTGGTGGGTGCTCGTCGGCGTGCTGCTGATCGGCTTCGCCGTCACCGACGGCTTCGACATGGGCGCGACCGCGCTGCTGCCGTTCCTCGGCAAGACCGACGAGGAGCGCCGCATCATCGTCAACACGGTCGGCGCGACGTGGGAAGGCAACCAGGTGTGGCTGATCACGGCCGGCGGCGCGATGTTCGCGGCCTGGCCGCTCGTCTACGCGGCGTCGTTCTCCGGCTTCTACTTCGCGATGCTGCTCGTGCTGTTCGCGCTGTTCTTCCGGCCGGTGGGCTTCGACTACCGCAGCAAGCGGCCGGACCCGCGCTGGCGCGCGGGCTGGGACTGGGGCCTGTTCGCCGGCGGCTTCGTGCCGGCGCTCGTGTTCGGCGTCGCGTTCGGCAACCTGCTGCAGGGCGTGCCGTTCAAGTTCGACAGCGACCTGCGCGTGACCTACTACGGCGGCTTCTGGGCGCTGCTGAACCCGTTCGCGCTGCTGTGCGGGCTCGTCAGCCTCACGATGCTCGTCGCGCACGGCGCGGCGTTCATCAAGATGAAGACCGACGGCGCGATCGCGCGCCGTGCGTCGATCGCGCTGCGCGTGGCGTCGTTCCTCGCGGTCGTGCTGTTCGTGCTGGCCGGCGTGCTGGTGGCCTCCTACATCGGCGGCTTCCACATCACCCACGCCGCGCCGACCGACACCGTCGCGAACCCGCTGCTCAAGGACGTCGCCGCCGGTTCGGGCCTGTGGCTCGCGAACTACGGCGACTATCCGTGGATGATCGCGGCGCCGGTCGTCGGGATCGCGGGCGGCGTGCTCGCGCTGCTGCTCGCCGGCTCGAAGCAGGAAAAGACGGCGTTCTTCTGCACGGGCCTGATGATCGCCGGCGTGATCCTGACCGCGGGCTTCTCGATGTTCCCGTTCATCATGCCGTCGTCGCTCGACCCGCGCAGCAGCCTGACCGTGTGGGATTCGACGTCGAGCCACATGACGCTGCAGGTGATGCTGTTCGCGGTGATCGTGTTCCTGCCGATCGTGCTGATCTACACGAGCTGGGTGTATCGCGTGATGCGCGGGAAGGTCACGCACCAGACGCTCGAAGAGAACAAGCACTCGATGTATTGATGCATTGAACCGGGTCGGGGCGCGCGGGCGCCTCGCCCGCCGTTCCACCGTTTCGCAAGGAGTCGGATCATGTGGTATTTCAGCTGGATTCTCGGTATCGGCGTCGCGCTGTCGTTCGGCATCGTCAACGCGATGTGGCTCGAAGCGCGGCAGAAGACGCAGGAAGCGCCCGTGCGGGCACGCCGCGACTGACGCACAGGCGCACCGGCGCACTGACGCGTGACGCGCGCGCCGATCGCGCGCCGCCACCGTCCGGAAGGGAAAGAACCTCGCTTCACGCGAGGTTTTTTTTCGTCCTGGCCGCGCGCGGGCAGGCATCGTGCATCGATGCCAATTTAGCGCCAGATTGATACCACTTGAATACCAATAAAAGGTTTCATAAGATCGTTGGACACGGCCGCTGACAGGCCGATTCCTTCTGGGTGGGGGAGACATGCGAATCCCGTGTGTGGCGTGCGCGTGCGCGCCGTGTCGACGTCCGCGTGCCGCGGCGCGCGCCGTCGTCGCGATCGCGTGCGGCCGCACGTATGCCGTCGGCCGCGGCCGCGTCGTCGTCGCGGCGGTTGCCGCGCGCCGCCGATGAATCCGCGCACGCGGCCGCGCCGATCCGATCGGCACGCATGCCCGCCTCCCGTTCCGTAACGCACGCTCCCGCGTGCCGAATGCGCGCGGTGCAGCCGCATCGCCCCGCGTGCAGGCATCTCCCGCAGCTCCACTGAAAGACCCGATCGCAGCGACGTCGCGTCACGACGCCGCCACGCCCTCTTTTTCTCAGGAGTTCGAATGAAGCGTACCTTGCCATCCCTCATTGCCGGTCTGCTGCTCGCGGTGCTGCCCCCCACCGCGATCGCCGCGGTACCGGCGTCGCCCGCCGCCGGCGCGACCGCCGGCGCCGCGCAAGCAGCCAGCCTCGCGACGGTGCTGTCGAACGGGCTCGCGTTGCGCGTGGCCGTCGACAACAACCATGCGGCCGCCGCGGGCGTACCCTGCGCCGATCTCGGCGCCGACGGCGCGGCCTGCGCGACGGGCCGCCTGATCCTGCAGAACCGCGGCCACCAGGCGATCGCCGACGGCGGCTGGAAGCTCTACCTGCACAGCATCCGCCGCCTGCTACGGATCGACCGCCCGGGCTTCGCGCTGCGGCGGCTCACCGGCGACCTGTACGAACTGACGCCGCAACCGGGCTCGGTGCGGCTCGCGCCCGGCGAGCGCATCGAGTTGCCGTTCGTCGCCGAATACTGGCTGCTGCGTTACAGCGACGTGATTCCGCGCCCGTATGTCGTCGTCGACGGCGCGCCGCCGGCCGTGCTGCGCTACAACGATACCGACAACGAGTTGCGCTACGTCGAAACCCTGCCGGCCGACGCGCAGAACAATTCGACCGGCAACGCGCCGCCCGTGGCCGCACGGCCCGATCCGGGCCGCGCGCTGCCGAGCGTGAAGCGCGAACTGCCGCTGCCCGGCACGCTCGAGCTGCGCGGCGTCGAACTCGCGCTGCCGGACCTGCCGGACGCGCAGGTCGCGGCGCTGCGCGAGCGCGCGACGACGCTCGGGCTCGACGGCGCACGCGTGCCGGTTCGCGGCTTCGTCGCGCCGCGCCGGCTGCCGGCCGACCTCGCGACACCGGGCGGCTACCGGCTCGCGATCGGGCCGCGCGGCGTGCTGATCGAAGGCTACGATCGCGCGGGCCTCTACTACGGCGTGCAGACGCTCTACTCGCTCGCGCCGGCCGGCGGCGGCCCGATTCCCGCGATGCTCGTCGAGGATGCGCCGCGCTTCACGCATCGCGGCATGCACGTCGACCTCGCGCGCAACTTCAAGCAGCCGGCGACGCTGCGCCGCCTGATCGACCAGATGAGCGCGTACAAGCTCAACCGGCTGCACCTGCATCTGTCCGACGACGAGGGCTGGCGCATCGAGATTCCCGGCCTGCCCGAGCTGACCGAGATCGGCTCGCGCCGCTGTCACGACCCGGACGAGACGCGCTGCCTGCTGCCGCAGCTCGGCTCCGGCCCCGACAACCGCTCGGGCGGCGGCTACCTGACGCGCGACGACTACGTGGCGCTCGTGCGCTACGCGGCCGCGCGTTTCGTGCAGATCATCCCCGAGATCGACATGCCCGCGCACGCACGGGCTGCCGTCGTGACGATGGAGGCGCGCTACCGGCGGCTGCATGCGGCCGGCCGCGAGCAGGAAGCGAACGCGTATCGGCTGCTCGACCCGCAGGACACGACGAACCTGACGACGGTGCAGTTCTACGACCGGCGCAGCGACCTGAACCCATGCGTGCCGGGCGCGCTGAACTTCGCGTCGAAGGTGATCCGCGAGATCGCGGCGATGCACGCGGACGCGCAGGCGCCGCTGCAGACCTGGCACTACGGCGGCGACGAAGCGAAGAACATCTTCCTCGGCGGCGGCTTCCAGCCGCTGAACGGCACCGACCCGAACAAGGGGCGCATCGATCTGGCCGCGCAGGACAAGCCGTGGGCGCGGTCGCCCGCGTGCGCGGCGCTGCTCCAGCGCGGTGAGATCAAGTCGATCGACGAGCTGCCGACGCGCTTCGCGAAACAGGTGAGCGCGGCGGTCGACGCGAACGGGATCGGCACGATGGCCGCGTGGCAGGACGGCATCAAGCATGCGAACGGGCCGCGGGATTTCAGCACGCGCCACGTGATGGTGTCGCTGTGGGACACGATCTTCTGGGGTGCGTCGGACAGCGCGCGCGACCTGAGCGGCAAGGGCTACCAGACGGTGCTCGCGCTGCCCGACTACCTGTACTTCGACTTCCCGTACACGCTCAATCCGCGCGAGCGCGGCTACTACTGGGGCTCGCACGCGACCGACGAGTACAAGGTGTTCTCGCTCGCGCCGGAGAACCTGCCGCAGAACGCCGAGGTGATGGGCGACCGCGACGGCAACGCGTTCGAGGTGACGGGCACGGGCCCCGCGCCGCGCATCGAGGGCATGCAGGGCCAGGCGTGGGGCGAGGTGATGCGCAACGACACCTTCCTCGAATACATGACCTACCCGCGGCTGCTCGCGCTGGCCGAGCGCGCGTGGCACCGGGCCGACTGGGAGCTGCCGTATGCGGCCGGCGTGCGCTTCAAGCGCGGCGACACGCACCACGTCGACATCGCCGCGCTGCAGCGCGACTGGGCCGGCTTCGCGACGCTGCTCATGCAACGCGAATTGCCGAAGCTCGACCGGGCCGGCATCGGCTACCGGAAACCGACCTTCACGCTGACGAATCCGTGAACGGTTGAACGGCCTGGCAGTCGGCGCGTCAGGCGAAGCGGGCCCACGCATCGCCTGTCGCGCATCGAGCATTGCCCGCGCCAAAGAAAAAACGGCTTGCGACGTACGCGTCGCAAGCCGTTTTTCGTTTCATCCCCGGCCGGACCCGCCACGCGGCTCCGGCCGGCTTCACCGCCTCACGCCGGTTGTGCCGCCGCCCCGCCGCCCGACGGCGGCAGGCGCGCGCCGAGCTGTTCGGCATAGCGTGCGGCCGCGTTGCCGCAGACGATATGGAACGTGTCGAGCGACACCCATGCGACGTCGAGTGCGCCGAGACGCTCGCGATCGACCGCCGACGGATCGCGCACGACCACGCGCAGGCGCGTGGTGGCCACCGCATCGAGCGACACGACGTTGGTCGCGCCGCCGAATACCGCGAGCCAGCGCGTCGGCTCCGGATCGAGCGGGCCGGCGGCCGCGCCCGTGACGGGCTGCGCGGCGGCGGCCGGCGCCGTCGCTGCCGCGCCGGTCGCGCCGCTGCCGATCGCGGCGCGCATCTCGTCGGCAATGATGTCGGCCTCGGGCCCGATGATCACCTGCACGCTGTTGCCGCCGCGCTTGAGCACGCCGCGTGCGCCGATCGACTTCAGTTCCGGCTCCGATACCTTTTCCGGATCGACGACGCTCAGGCGCAGGCGCGTCGTGCACGCGTCGACGACCGACAGGTTGGCCGCCCCGCCGAGCGCGGCGATGTAGCGTTGCGCGCGCGGTGCGGCAGCCGTTGCAGCCGCGCCCGCGGCCGGCGCGACGAAGCCGCCCGATGCATACGATTCCGTGGCCGCATCGGCCGAGGCCGGCTCGCGGCCCGGCGTGGCCATGTTGAACTTGCGGATGAAGAAGCGGAACAGCCCGTAGTATGCGACGCCGTACGCGATGCCGAGCGGGATCGCGATCCAGCCCTTCGTCGACAGCCCGTAGTTCAGCACGTAGTCGATCGCGCCGGCCGAGAACGTGAAGCCGAGCTTCACGCCGAGGATCTGGCAGATCGCGAGCGACAGCCCGGTGAGCACCGCGTGGATCACGTACAGCACCGGCGCGAGGAACATGAAGCTGAATTCGATCGGCTCGGTCACGCCGGTCAGGAACGACGTCAGCGCCATCGAGAACAGCAGGCCGCCGACCATCGCGCGGCGCTCCTTCGGCGCTTCGTGCAGCATCGCGAGACACGCGGCCGGCAGGCCGAACATCATGATCGGGAAGAAGCCGGCCATGAAGGTGCCCGCGGTCGGATCGCCCGCGAAGAAGCGGTGCAGGTCGCCGTGCACGATTTCGCCGCCGGCCGGCGGCGTGAAGTTGCCGAACACGAACCATGCAAGCGAGTTGATGATGTGGTGCAGGCCGGTGACGAGCAGCAGCCGGTTCAGGAAGCCGAACACGAACGCACCGATCGCGCCCGCCGTCGTCAGCCACTGGCCGGCCGCGTCGATCGCATGCTGGATCGGCTGCCACACGTACCCGAACGCGATGCCCAATATCACGCACACCAGCCCCGTGATGATCGGCACGAACCGCTTGCCGCCGAAGAACGCGAGGTAGTCCGGCAGCTTGATGTCCTTGTAGCGGTTGTACAGCAGCCCCGCGACGACACCCGCGATGATCCCGGACAGCACGCCCATGTTCAGCTTGGGATCGATGTCCTTCATGATCGCGGTTTCGATCAGGTAGCCGATCGCGCCCGCGAGCGCCGCCACGCCGTTGTTGTCCTTCGCGAAGCCGACCGCCACGCCGATCGCGAACAGCAGCGGCAGGTTGTCGAAGATCGCGCCGCCGGCGTCGGCGATCATCTTGATGTTGAACACGTCCGGCTGGCCGAGCCGCAGCAGGATGCCGGCGACCGGCAATACCGCGATCGGCAGCATCAGCGCCCGGCCCAGGCCCTGTATTTTCAGAAACGGATTCCCGTCCATTCGATCCTCCAATCCATGTCTCGTCGTTAAGCGTCGTTGACCTAATTGCTTTCGTAGTAAAACGGGCCGCGAGCCCGCCGTCGACGCTCAGTCGAGCGGCCAGACCTCGCGGCTTGCTGCCCTTACCGCCTGTGCCGAATCGAGCGCGAGCAGATCCTGCGCGCGCTGACGACACAACTGGTAATCGAGACGGCGCACACGCGCCTTGATGCCCGGCACCGCCACCGGATCGACCGACAGCTCGGTCACGCCGAGGCCCACCAGGACCGGCACCGCGAGCGGATCGCCGCCGAGCGCGCCGCATACGCCGACCCACTTGCCGTGCTTCGCGGCGCCGCGCACCGCGATGTCGATCAGGCGCAGCACGGCCGGATGCAGGCCGTCGGACTGCGCGGCGAGATCGGCCTGGCAGCGATCCATCGCGAGCGTGTATTGCGTGAGGTCGTTGGTGCCGATCGACAGGAAATCCGCATGCTGCGCGAGCTGGTCGGCCAGCAGCGCGGCCGACGGCACCTCGATCATCACGCCCACCTCGATCGGCTCGGTGCGGCCCTGCGCGCGCGCGAATTCGTCGATGCGCTTCCTCAGCCGCACGAGTTCGCCCGCGTCGGTCACCATCGGCAGCAGGATGCGCACCGCGCCGAACGGTTTCACCGCGAGCAGGCCCTGCAACTGATCGTCGAGCAGATCGGGGCGCACCTGCGCGAGACGGATGCCGCGCAGCCCGAGCGCCGGGTTCGGCTCGGGCGGCAGCGTCAGGTAGTCGACTTCCTTGTCCGCGCCGACGTCGAGCGTGCGGATGATCGCCGTGCGGCCCTGCAGCGCGTCGACGATCGACTGGTAGCTCTGCTGGTGCTCGACGACGGTCGGCGCGGCCTGGCGGTGGATGAACATCAGTTCGGTGCGCAGCAGGCCGACCGCATCGGCGCCGTTGTCGACCGCGGTGTTCGCGTCGTCGAGCGTCGCGATGTTCGCGGCGACCTCGATCGCGCGGCCGTCGACCGTCGCGGCCGCAACGCCCGCCTGTTGCCGGTTCGCCTCGCGCACGCCGTCCAGGCGCTGGCGCTCGTGCCGCGCGCGCTCGACGTCGAGCGCGGTCGGCGCGTGTTCGAGCCGGCCCGCGCTCGCATCGACGACGACCTGCGTGCCGTCCGGAATCGTGTACAGCGCATCGCCGACCGCCACCAGCGCCGGGATGCCGAGCTGCCGCGCGATGATCGCCGCGTGCGACGTCGCGCCGCCGCGCGCCATCACGAGCGCGGTCACGCGCTCGCGATCGAGCGACGACAGGTCGGACGGCGTGAATTCGTCGGCCGCGAGCACGGCTTCGTCGGGTAGCGTGCGCGCCGCGCCGTTCGTGTGGCCGAGCGCGCGCAGCACGCGCTTCTCGATGTCGCGCAGGTCGGCCGCGCGCTCGGCGAGCAGCGCGTCGTCGAGCTTCGACAGCGTGTCGATCTGCGTGCGGATCGTCTCGCGCCACGCGAAGCCGGCACCCTTGCCGAGGCTGATCAGGTCGCGCGCCGCGTCGATCAGCGTCGGGTCTTCCAGCAGCACGCGATGCACCGCGAAAATCCCCGCCTCGCCGACCGCGCCGCGCGCCGACGCGTTGCGAACCGTTTCGGCGAGTTCGGCGTCGATCGCCTTCAGCGCCTGGTCGAGCCGGCGGCTCTCGGACGCGGGCGTGCCGGACGCCTGTTCGGGCGGCACGATGTCCGCATCGTCGAGACGCACCAGCGTGCCGACCGCGATGCCGGGCGCCGCGCACACGCCGGCGAGCGTGTTCGGGTCGAGCGCCGCGCCGGTGGCGTGCACGATGGTTTGCGGCGCGGGCGATTTCAGCCGCGCCGGCTTTTCCTCCACTTCGCCGTGCGCTTCGCGCAGCAGCTCGCGCTCGACCGCATCGACGGCCTGCTGCGCGTGCGCGCCGCGGCCGACCAGTTCGACCGTCGCGCCTTCGCCGGCGCCGAGACCGAGCAGACCGACGACGCTCGCGATCGACGCCTTGCGGCCGTCGAACAGCACGTCGACGCTCGCGTCGAACCCGCGCGCGGCTTCGCGCGCCCGCGCGGCCGGCCGCGCATGCAGGCCGCCCGGCTGCGCGAGCACGATCTCGCGGCGCACTTCGTTGTGCGCGGCCGCGCCGGCCTGCGCCGCCTGCGCGGCGGCTTCGCCCTTGCCGCGCAGCACGAGCAACGGCGTCTCGCCGGCCGTCGCGAAACCGCTCGCGCGGTCGACCACCTCGAACGCATCGGAATTCGCGATCGCGATCACCGACACGAGCGAATGCGCGTGACGCGCCACCGCGTCCTGGTCGAACTCGATCAGCAACGCGCCCGCTTCGACGCGTGCGCCGGCTTCGACGTGCGCGATGAAGCCCTGCCCGTTCAGCTCGACGGTGTCGATGCCGATGTGCAGCAGCACTTCCGCGCCTTGCGGCGTCGTGATCGTCACCGCGTGGCCGGTGCGCGCGAGATGCGACACGACGCCCGCGCACGGCGCGACGAGCCGGCCCGCGAGCGGGTCGATGCCGATGCCGTCGCCGAACATCCCGCCGGAGAACACGGGATCGGGCACGTCGGCCAGTGCGACGATCGGCCCCGTCAACGGGCTGAGCAGGACGATCTGATCGTGGGTGGGGCTCTTCAACTGGGACTCCTCGGCGCGTCTCATCGGCTTTCTCGGCTATCAGTGCGTTTCGGTGACTTTGTTCAGGTGGCGCGGCGTATCGGGATTGCGGCCGCGCGCGACGGCGAGATCCGCCGCCATCACGTAGAACGAAAGAATGGCGGCGATCGGGTCGAGCGCCGGATGGGCGGACCGCGCGAGCGGCAGCACGGTGCCCTTTACGTCGGGCGTGCCGGGCGTGCCGGCGGGCGCCGCGAGCAGCACGGCGGCGCCGCGTGCGCGCATGTCGGCGGCGAGCTGCAGCAGCCCGGCCTGTTCCGGCCCGGGCGGCGCGAACACGAGCAGCGGATAGTCGCGGTCGATCAGCTCCATCGGGCCGTGGCGGACTTCGGCGCTCGAGAATGCCTCGGCCTGGATGCCGGACGTTTCCTTCAGCTTCAGCGCGGCTTCCTGCGCAATGGCGAGACCGAGGCCGCGGCCGATCACGATCATCCGCTCGACGCCCGCGAGCGCCGCGACGGCCGCCGACCAGTCGAGCCGGCCGGCCTGCGCGAGCACGTCGGGCAGGCCGCGCAATGCGGTGACGAGCGCGGCGTCGCGCTGCCAGTACGCGACGATCTGCGCGGAGGCCGACAGCATCGCGATATAGCTCTTGGTCGCCGCGACCGACAATTCGGGGCCGGCCAGCAGCGGCAACTGGTGCTCGCACGCGTCGGCGAGCGGCGACGGCAGCACGTTCACGGCGGCGACCGTGCGCGCGCCGGCTTCGCGCAGCGCGGCCATCGTGTTGACGAGATCGGGGCTCTTGTCCGACTGGGAGAATGCGATCGCGAGCTGATCCTGCACCTTCAGCGGCGCCTGCTGCAGCGTCGCGACCGACATCGGCAGCGACGCGACCGGCACGCCGAGGCGGCTCATCGTCAGGCTCGCGAAATAGCTGGCGGCATGATCCGAGCTGCCGCGCGCGACCGTCAGCGCGACGGCCGGCGGGTGATCGAGCAATTGGCCGGCGAGCGCTTCGACGCGCGCGGTGTCGGCGAGTTGCGCGGCGACGACCTGGGCGGACTCGCGCGCTTCCTTAAGCATATTCGACAATCGATTCTCCTTCGACGTAGGTCGCGGTGAGGTTCAGGTCGCGATCGAACACCGCGAGGTCGGCCCATGCGCCGAGCGCGAGGCGGCCGCGATCGGCGATGCCGAGGTAGTCGGCCGCGTAGCGCGACATCCGGTTCGACACGTCGGCGATCGGCAGGCCGAGCGACACGAGGTTGCGCAGCGCCTGGTCCATCGTCAGCGTGCTGCCGGCGAGCGTGCCGTCGGCGAGCCGCACGCCGCCGAGGCATTTCGTCACGTGCTGGCTGCCGAGCCGGTATTCGCCGTCGGGCATGCCGGTGGCGGACGTGCTGTCGGTCACGACGTACAGGCGCGGGATCGCGCGCAGCGCGGCGCGAATCGCGCCCGGATGGACGTGCAGCAGATCGGGAATGATTTCCGCGTATTCGGCATGCGCGAGCGCCGCGCCGACGAGGCCCGGGTTGCGGTGATGCAGCGGCGACATCGCGTTGAACAGGTGCGTGAAACCGCACGCGCCGTGCTTGAGCGCGGCGACCGCGTCGTCGTAGGTCGCGAGCGAATGGCCGAGCTGCACGCGCACGCCGCGCGCGGCCATCTCGCCGATGATCTCGATGTGGCCCGCGATTTCCGGCGCGAGCGTGACGACGCGGATCGGCGCGATCGACAGGTACTTCAGCACTTCGTCGAGCACGGCCGACACGGCCGCGTCGGGCTGCGCGCCGAGCTTGCCGGGGTTGATGTACGGCCCTTCGAGATGCACGCCGAGCACCCGTGCGCCGCCCGGCGTGCGGGTGCGCGCGACGGTGCCGAGATTCGCGACGACCTCCATCAGCTCGTCGCGCGGCGCGGTCATCGTCGTCGCGAGCAGGCTCGTCGTGCCGAATTGCGCATGCGTGCGGGCGATCGTTTCGATCGCGTCGCCGCCTTCCATCACGTCGGCGCCGCCGCCGCCATGCACGTGCAGGTCGATGAAGCCGGGCAGGATGTACGGCGCGTCGTTCGTCGCGGGATCGACGGGCGTGCCGTCCAGCGTGGTGATGCGGCCGTTCTCGCTATCGAGCGAGCCGTGAATCCAGCCGTCGGGGGTGAGGATGTTGCCAGTCAGCATGACGTGTCTCTTGATGATCGGGTGACGCGGGCATCCGCGTCGCGATTGGCCAATTCGTTGCGATTCATTGCGCACGATTGCGTTCCATCGCGATCGCGCGAGGTGCGCAGGCAGTCGCGCGCGTCAGCGTTTCAGTTCGGCGACGAAGTCGTAGTAGTCGTCGCGGCAATACGTTTCGGTCACTTCGATCGCGCGCTGGTCGACGCCGTAGCCGATGCGCGTGATCACGAGGAGCGCCGAGCCCGGCTTCACCGCCATCCATTTCGCGATCGCGTGCGTCGCGTTGGCCGCGCGAAAGTGCTGCAGCGCGCGCACGACGGTCATGCCGCGCGCCTCGAGGTATTCGTACAGCGACGCGCCGAGCACCTGCGGATCGGGCACCACCGCGGCCGGCAGCGTCGAATGCTCGACCGCCATCACGATGCCGTCCGCGCGGCGCAGCCGTTCGAGCCGCGCGACCGTCGCGCCGGGCGCGAGGCCGAGATGCGTGAGCTCGTCGCGGCTCGCGGCGCGCAGCGTGCGCGACAGCCACACCGAATCGGGCACGAAGCCGCGCTGCCGCATCTTCGCGGTGAAGCCGACGAGACGCGACAGCGGATCGGCGACGCGCGGCGTGATGAAGCTGCCCGCGCCGCGCGCCCGCTTGATCAGCCCCTGCTCGACCAGCAGCGCGAGCGCACGACGCGCGGTGATCCGCGATACGCCGACCGACACCGACAGCAGCCGCTCCGACGGCAGCGCCTCGCCGGCCCGCCACGCGCCGGCGTGGATCGCGCTCGCCAGATTGCGGGCGAGCTGCAGATAGAGCGGCGTGTCGTCGAGGGGATCGGGCGCCAGTTCGGCCCAGCCGGTTTCCATGTGCCTCCGCGTGTCGGACGACGATCTCGGACCGTCGAAAGTGAATGCATTATATAACCACCATAATACCAGTCAACGAACTGGTATTAGCGCCGCGGAAACCGCCGAAAGCCTTGCACGGCAAGCGTTTTAGTAGCGGGAAAGCCTTTGTTTACAATGCGGTGTGGGATAGGGATTTACCCGAAGTGGTATGCAAGGGGACAGTTCCAGTGCACGGTTCGACCAGATTTCGGGCGTGAAGATGAGACCGGAATAGAACCAGTTAGGCCAACTGGTATGCACCTGCCGAGCAGGCCTGCGCGATGCAAGCGTCAGTGGAATTCGCGGCTCAACGTGCGCAAGCCGCCGAGCAACGGCGTCAGATCCTCGAAATGCTGCGCGACGAGGTGCCTCACGTCGCTGACGACCTGCCACACGCCGGACGCCGCGAGCAGCCGCGAATCGAGCGTTTCGCGACGCTGCCGCGCGAGCAGTTCGGGCCGGACGATCACGTTCACGCAGCCGGTTTCGTCCTCGAGCGTCATGAACATCACGCCTTTCGCGGTGCCCGGCATCTGCCGTGCGATCACGAGCCCGCACGCGCGCGCGAGCCGGCCGTCGGGACGGTCGCGCAACTCGGCCGCGGACGACAGGCGCTGCGCGCGCAGCGCCGGCCGTAGCAGCGCGACCGGGTGGCGGTTCAGCGTGAGGCCGGTGGTGTGATAGTCGGCGAGGATGTCGTCGGCTTCCGACGGCGCGCCGAGCGCGGGCTGCTCCGCCTCGTCGATCGGCGCGGCGGCGAGCAGGTCGCGCTCCGGCGCCGCGGCGACGGCCTGCCACAACGCATCGCGGCGATGGCCGGCGAGCGTCGCGAGCGCGTTCGCGGCGGCGAGCGCTTCGAGATCGCGGCGCTCGAGCTGCGCGCGGCGGGCGAGGCTGTCGACGGTGTCGAACGGGCCGGCGGCGCGGGCGGCTTCGATGCGCCGCGCGGCGGCTTCGCCAAGGCCGCGCACGAGCGACAGGCCGAGCCGCACGGCCGGTTGGCCATGTGGAGGCGGCTGATCGGGCAGCGCTTCGAGCGACGCTTCCCAGCCGCTTTGCGTGACGTCGATCGGCAGCACCTTCACGCGATGGCGCTTCGCATCCTGCACGAGTTGCGACGGCGGATAGAAGCCCATCGGCTGGCTGTTCAGCAGCGCGGCGAGAAAGATCGCGGGCTCGTGGCATTTGAGCCAGCTGCTCGCGTACGCGAGCTTCGCGAAGCTGGCCGCGTGGCTTTCGGGGAAACCGTATTCGCCGAAGCCCTTGATCTGCTCGAAGATCTGTTCGGCGAATTCGCGCGTGTAGTTGCGTTCGAGCATCCCGCTGATGATCTTGTCCTGATATTTCTCGAGATTGCCCTTGCGCTTCCATGCGGCCATCGCGCGACGCAAGTCATCCGCTTCGCCAGGTGTAAAACCCGCGGCGACGATCGCGATCTGCATGACCTGCTCCTGGAAGATCGGCACACCCAGCGTGCGAACGAGCACTTCCTTGAGCGCGTCGCTCGGATACGTGACCTCGCCCTCCTCTTCGCCGGCCACGATCCTGCGCCGCTTCAGGTACGGATGCACCGCGCCGCCCTGGATCGGGCCGGGCCGCACGATCGATACCTGGACGACGAGATCGTAGTAGTTGCGCGGCTTCAGCCGCGGCAGCATCGACATCTGCGCGCGCGATTCGATCTGGAACACGCCGACCGTATCGGCACGGCAGATCATGTCGTAGGTTTCCTTGTCATCCTGCGGAATGTGTTTCAGCGTGAACGGTTCGCCGTCCGGTTCCGGCGGCCCGCGCCACGCGGTGCGCAGGTCGAACGCGCGATGCAGCGCCGACAGCATGCCGAGCGCGAGCACGTCGACCTTCATCAGCCCGAGCGCCTCGAGATCGTCCTTGTCCCACTGGATCACGCGCCGCCCGTCCATCGCCGCGTTCTCGACCGGCACGAGCCGCGTGAGCTTGCCGCGACTGATCACGAAGCCGCCCGAATGCTGCGACAGGTGACGCGGAAAATTGAGCAAGCGCCCCGCCAGTTCGGCCCATGCCTTGATCATGGGCGTCGCCGGATCGAGCCCGGTCGACGCGAATTGCTGCAGCAGATCGCGGCTGCCGTCGAACCAGCGATGCCCCTTCGCGACCCGATCGACCAGCATCGGATCGACGCCGAGCGCCTTGCCGGTTTCGCGCAGCACGCCACGCGGACGATACGTCGAGACGGCGGCCGCGAGCGCGGCGCGGTCGTGCCCGTATTTTTCGTAGATGTGCTGGATCACCTCTTCCCGACGCTGATGTTCGAAGTCGACGTCGATGTCGGGCGGCTCGCCCCGTTTCTCGCTGATGAAGCGCTCGAACAGCATCGTGCTCTGATCGGGATCGACCTCGGTGATGCCGAGGCAATAGCAGACGACCGAATTCGCGGCCGAGCCGCGGCCCTGGCACAGGATATTCTGGCTGCGCGCGTATTTGACGATGTCGTAGACGGTCAGGAAAAACGGTTCGTAACTCAGCTTCGCAATCAGGTCGAGTTCATGGCGGATCAGCTTCTCTACCTTTTCCGGGATGCCGTTCGGATAACGCACGGCCGCGCCCGCCCGGGTTTCCTGTTCCAGATAGCGCGTCGGCGTGAGCCCCTTCGGCACGATCTCGTCGGGATACTCGTAGCGCAGCTTGCCGAGATCGAAATCGCACGCGTCGAGCATCGCGCAGGTTTCACCAATCTCTTGCGGCGAAAACAGCTTCGCTATCCGTCCACGCGCACGCAGATGCTGCTCCGCATTCGGCGCGAGCGCATACCCGCACTCGGCCACCGGCATGCCGATGCGAATCGCCGTCATCACGTCCTGCAACGCCTTGCACGAACGCCGGTGCATCGTCACGTCGCCGAGCGCGACGATCCGCACGCCGCGCCGTTTGCCGGCCGCACGAATCTCGTCGCGCTGCGCGCCGTCGAGCGCACGCTGCAACTGCACGAGCCCGAGCCGCGCGCGCTCGCCGAACGTCGCGCGAAACCAGGCGACCTGCGCATCGAGCACGTCCGCCCGCACTGGATACGTCGGCACGAGGATCGCGAAGCAGTCGGGCATCCCGCGCAAGTGGGCAAACTCCGCCGGCGGCGCCGACAGCATCCGCGACGTCAGCGTGTAAGTGCCCTTCGGCGCCGCCATCCGCCGCCATGAGATCAGCTCGGAGAGATTGCCGTACCCGTCGCGGTTCTGCGCGAGCAGCACGAGCCCGAACGCACCGGGGCCCGGATCGTGGCCGGGCGCGACTTCATCCGGCGTGACGTCGAAATACGAACCGACGACGAGCGGCAGCCCTTTCGCCTTCGCGGCGACATGCATGCGCGGCGCGCCGGCGAGCGAACACTCGTCGGTGATCGCGATCCCGCGATAGCCGAGTTCCGCCGCGCGCTCGACCAGTTCTTCCGCATGCGACGCGCCATGCAGGAACGAAAAATTCGAGCGACAGAACAACTCCGCGTAATCGGGCAGCAAACTGAATTCCGCAACCATCTCCGCTCACCCGAACAAACCGTGCAGAAACCAGCGCGGGGCCGCCTGACTGCTCGTCCGCTCCTTGAATACCCAGTAGCACGCGCCCTCTTCGTCCTGCGCGACGTGGTAATCGCGTGCGATCAACTGCCCGTCGAACCACCCGGCTTCGATTCGCTCGGCCGACGACATCATCCGGAGCGGCGTATGGAATACCGGCCGCTCGCCGCGCATCAGCAGCGGCAACGGTTCGGCCAGCAACCACGCGGGACGCGGCGGCGCAGCGGGCGGACCGGCGACCGGCTTGCCCGCTTGCGCATCGAGCGGCAGCCAGCGGTTCGCGGCCTCGGGCCGGTAATCGGCGACGGGCGCCGCGCGCAGCACGTTGTCCGCGCCGAGCCGCGCGACCAGCAGTTCGAGCAACCGCTCGCGGGTTTCCCGCGTACCGCCCGGCTCCGGAAAAAGATCGTCGGCCGGCGGCGCGACCGATTCGACGCGCGTGGCCTTCAGCCGCACCGCGATCACCGCGGCCGGCAGCTCGACGCGCGCGAGCCGCTCGCCGAGCAGCCGCATGAAATGCACCTCGTCGCGCACGGGTGCGGCGAACGCGAGCGCGAGCGGCGTCGGCGGCACGGCCTGACGGCCGCGCTCGTGCTCGAGATCGAACGTCATCGCGGCCAGCGACAGTTGCCGCGCGGCCAGCCAGCCGCATAGCTGCACGACGAGCCGCCGCGCGGCGAACAGCACGGCTTCCGCGTATTCGACGCGCTCCGCCAATTCGAGCCGCACGTCGAATACCGGCGGCACCGCCATCCACGCAAGCGGCTCGACCGCTTCACCGTATGCACGATCGAGCGCGGCCAGCAGCGCGGGACCGCAGCGCCGCTGCAGCCCCGCGCGCGGCAGGCGGCGCAGATCGGCGAGCGTGCGGCAGCCGAGACCGTCGAACCAGCCCGCATATGGGCGCGCATCGGGCAGCAGCACACAGGGCAGCCGGTCGAGCGTGCGGACGAGCGAGGCCTGGCGCGCGACACGCCGCCGGATGCGGGCGCGGGCCGACGTGCGCGCGAGCAGCCACGCGCCGCGTCCGGTCGGCGCGGCGGACAGGCGCACCGCATAGCCGAGCGCCGCGAGCGTCGCCCGCACCTGGCGGCACAGCGACGGCAGGCCGCCGAACAGGCGCAGGCTCGGGCCGACGTCGACGATCAGCGTGGCTTCGTCGTCGAGCGCGACGCACGGCGAGAAGCGCAGCAACGCGAGCGCGACCGCGCGCAGCGCATCGGCTTCGCGGGCGGGATCGCGTTCGACGAGCTGCGTCGCGGGTGCGAGCGTGAGCACGCCGCCGCGCTTCATGCCCGCACGTACGCCCTGCCGGCGCGCGGCCGCATCGGCGATCAGCACGACACCCTGCTCGAGCACCGCACAGCCGGCCTCGCTGGCCTCGCCGGCTGCTGCATCAGACGGCGGCGGGACGCACACGTCGAGCGACAGGCGCGGCAGATGGATGCCGAGCAAGACGCGCATAGCGGCTCTCCACGATGGGTGACGGCAAATCGAGCACGAGCGGCTCGCTGCGCGCGGGCCCGCGACGCTTGACGATGTCGAGCGATACGCCGCCCGGCACCGGATGCAGCGCGACGCGCAGCACGGCCGGCGACGGCTGCCGCGCGACCGACAGCGGACGCAGCATCACGAACAGCGTGTCGCCCGTGCGCGCGGCCGCGAGATGCAGACGCCGCAGCGCATCGGGCCGCGCGTCCTGCCAGAGCAGCAGCGCGCCGCAACAGCCGGTCTTGAGCGCCTGCTCGGCGGCCCACAGCGCATCGGTGCGGCTGCCTGCGCGCAGCCACAGCAGCGCGTCGGCCGGCACGCCGAGACTGGCGAGCGCGGTAGCATGCGGCGCCTGCGGCGGCGCGACGAGCGCGAGCGGCCGCCGCGCGCTGACGGTGCGGGCGAGCGCGGGCGCGAGCAGCCGCATCTCGCCGCAGCCGGGCTGCGCGGCCAGCAGTTCGACGAGACCGCCGACCGGCCAGCCGCCACCCGGCAACTCGGCGGACAGCGGCGCGAAGCCCGTTTCGACCGTGCGGGGACCGCCGCGCGCGAGCTGCGAGCCGCGCCAGAGGGACGGATGAAGGGATTCGGGAGTAATGGAGGATGCGAGCATGACGCCACCCACAACTGTATGGATATACAGTATATGGCAATGCGTCCGCGTCGCACAGTACTGGTACGAAACCGGTTTTCGTCGGAAGAAATCGGGGAAAAGCCGGCGCGCCCGTCATGACCCGCCGCGCCGGTTCGGGCGCAACGCGCCAGCCGCGTTGATCGCTTTACGTTATGCTGTCCGCCGACCCGATCCACACCATCGGAGGAGACTTGAAACGAACGATTCGTGCAATCGCATTCGCGACGGTCGCGCTGGCACTGCCGGGAGCAGCCTTCGCGCTGACCGACGGCAACGCGCAATACGACGACTGCATGCTCAATGCGCTACGTGAGAGCCGCAACGGCGCCGCCGCGCAGCTGATCCAGCGCTCGTGCGACGCGCTGTACCGCAACAACGCGATGCTGCTGCCGCGCGAACGGCGCTTTCACGAATGCGTCGTGCAGTCGCTGCCGGGTGTGCGCGACAACTACGCGATCCAGCAGATCATGTCGATCTGCTCGCGGCGCGGGGAGATGTGAGCGGTCAGTCGTAGAGCCAGCGCCCCGCTTTTGCCGATGCGATCAGCATTCGAACATTCAGATCCGGAACACGATGGATCACTTTTTTCTTGAATGGATTGATCAAGTCTAAAAATGAGGAATCGTCTGCCGGGTAATATTTTTTTATATCGAATCCACTTAAATCAACATTAAATTTCACCGAATACTCCCGCATCAGATCCTCGACCTCACAATCATCAAAACTCAAGTCCAGATCCAAATCGGTACCTTCCGTAATCTCATCAACCACGAATGAAATAGGTAATCCAGATTTCTTCCTTACAAACTCAATCACCCTTTTCTCAAGATCTACCATAGCCTATCTCCCTCCCTTGCCACTCTATTGTAGTGGGCCACCGTCTTGCCGGCGACAATGGCGGCGGGATGCAGGCACCGGAAGCGACATACTGGTTTTAGCTTCAAACGACGGCGCCGAAGATAGATGCGAATGTGGCAGACCGTTAGAAAACCTCATTATCGGCGACACGCGAGTGCAATTTCGAGATCGTTTTTCCTGCCTCGCCCGTGCAAATCAAACGCGTGAAAGCGGGTTTGAGCAACGCCTACGCGACGGCAACAAAATACGGTTCACCGCCGACGAAAAAAAGGCCCGCACACGTGCAGGCCTTCATTCGATCAACCGATCGCGTTCAGAACGACGCGACCATCGAGCCCTTGAACTGCTTCTTGATGAATTCCTTCACTTCCGGCGACTGGTACGCCTTCACCAGCTTCTTCACCCACGGCTGATCCTTGTCCTTCGCGCGCACGGCGATCAGGTTCGCGTACGGGCTCGTCAGCGCTTCGAGCGCGATCGCGTCCTTGGTCGGCTGCAGGTTCGCGGCCAGTGCGTAGTTCGTGTTGATCACGGCCGCGTCGACGTCCGACAGCACGCGCGGCAGCTGCGCGGCGTCGAGTTCGGAGATCTTCAGCTTCTTCGGGTTCTCGGCGATGTCGAGCACCGTCGCGTTGTTGCCGCCCGTGCCGGCGCCCGCCTTCAGCTTGATCACGCCTTGCGTCTGCAGCAGCAGCAGCGCGCGGTTCTCGTTCGACGGATCGTTCGGCACCGCGAGCTTCGCGCCCTGCGGCAGATCCTTCAGCGACTTGAACTTCTTCGAATACACGCCGATCGGCGAGATGTAGGTCAGGCCCGCGCTGACGAGCTTGTAGCCGCGCTGCTTCACCTGGCTGTCGAGGTAAGGCTGATGCTGGAAGCTGTTCGCGTCCAGGTCGCCCGAATCGAGCGCCGCGTTCGGCTGCACGTAGTCGTTGAACTCGATGACCTTCACGTTCAGGCCTTCCTTCTCCTTCGCGACCTTCTGCACGACTTGCCACACTTGCGCATCCGGGCCGGCGACCGTGCCGACCTTGATCACCTTGTCTTCGGCGTGCGCGCCTGCCGACAGCGTCAGCGCGGCGCCGGTGGCCAGCACGGAAAATACCTTCAGGAGACTGCGACGCTTCATCTGTTTCTCGCTTTCTTGCTTGACTGAAATGGGGCGCGATACGGGTATGCCCGGACTCGCACGAAGGGGCAAATGGTGTCACAGGATCGGCGCGAAGTGAAATACATCCCGCTCATATGGGTATGCACCAGCGCAGTGCCGGCGACCGCGGCGCGACTCGGCCGTTAGTTGCGTACCCGCCGCGACGCATCTCCTCCTCACGCGGCATGCGTCACGCCGCCGCCAGCCCGTCGGCCGCCTTCGCGCTACCGAATGCCGGTTCGGCGGCCGTGCCACGGCCGCCCTGCGACGACGGGCCGCCGGCATTGCCGACCCGGAACGCGCCGACCGCGTCGCGCAGCCGCGCGGCCTGTTCCTGCAGCGACGCGGCCGCCGCCGCGGCTTCCTCGACCAGCGCCGCGTTCTGCTGCGTCACCTGGTCCATCTGCGTGACCGCGCGGCCGACCTGCGTGATGCCGCTCGCCTGCTCCTCGGACGCGGCCGCGATCTCGCCCATGATGTCGGTCACGCGCGCGACCGCCTGCAGGATCTCGCCCATCGTCGTGCCGGCCTGGCCGACCAGCGCCGAGCCGTTGCGCACGCGCTCGACCGAATCGACGATCAGCGCGCGAATCTCCTTCGCGGCCGTCGCGCTGCGTTGCGCGAGCGAGCGCACCTCGCCCGCGACCACCGCGAAGCCGCGGCCCTGCTCGCCCGCGCGCGCGGCCTCGACCGCCGCGTTCAGCGCGAGGATGTTGGTCTGGAACGCGATGCCCTCGATCACGCCGATGATGTCGGCGATCTTGCGCGAGCTGTCGTCGATCTCGCCCATCGTGCCGATCACGCGGTTCACGACGTCGCTGCCCGTGCGCGCGATGTCCGACGCGTTGTTCGCGAGGCCGCTCGCCTGTCGCGCGTTGTCGGCGTTCTGCTTCACCGTCGCGGTCAGTTGCTCCATGCTCGCGGCCGTTTCCTCGAGCGACGCGGCCTGCTCCTCGGTGCGCTGCGACAGGTCGTCGTTGCCGGCCGAGATCTGGCGGCTCGCCGACGCGATCGATTCGGCCGACTGGCGAATCCCGCCGATCGTCGCCTGCAGCCGCGCCTGCATGTCGTGCATCGCGGCCATCATGCTCGTGCGGTCGCCCGCGCGCACCGGCACCGGCTGCGTGAGGTCGCCCCGCGCGATGCGCGCCGCGAGCGCGGCCGCTTCGTCCGGCTCGCCGCCGAGGCTGCCGCGCACGTTGCGGATAATCACCAGCATCGCCGCGCTGATCACGAGGCCGATCACGAACACCACGGCCAGGTGGCCGAGCAGCGTCCGGTAGTAGACGGTGTCGATGTCCTTCAGGAACACGCCGCTCGAGATGTTCCAGTCCCACGGCGCGAACCGCGTGACGTAGCTGATCTTCGGCACGGCCGTCTCGCTGTGCGGCAGCCGCCCGCGATACTCGGCGAACCCGCTGCCGGTCGCCTTCGCCGCGTTCAGGATCGTCACGAACAGCGGCTTGCCGTCCGGATCGAGATAGTCGCCGACCTGCGTGTTGACGAGCTTCGGCAGCGTCGGATGCATCAGCACGACCGGCTTCGAATCCATCACGAACACGTAGCCCGAATCGCCGTAGCGCATCGCGGCGAGGCTCGCGAGCGCGTCGCGCTTCGCGTCGGCCTCGGGCAGCGTGCCGCTCTGCGCGAGCGCGTGATAGGCCTTCACGATGCCCGCCGCCGAATCGACGAGATTCGCGATGCCGGCCTTGCGTTCGGCGAGCATCGTCGCGCGCGTCTCGTAGGCGCTCCATGCGCCGACGCCCAGAAGACCGATCCATACCAGCGCAAGCGCGAGCCACAGCTTGCGGTTCAAACTCATTCTGCTCATCTGCGTGCCTCTGTCGATGTCGATGCCTCCGGCGCGCGAACGGCCTGCCGCGCGCAAACGGTTGCTCTTTCATTTACGGCAACGAGGCTTACATCTTGAATACGCGTGGCCGCGGCGAACCGGCGATCGACTGGCAGCGCCGCCCGCCACGCGGCTCGCCGGCGCGACAGCCCGCATCCGCTGTGCTAAAAAGACCGGCTGGCCGGTGCGCGGCGCGCCGGCATCATTCCAGGGCCATCCATGTACGTCATCGACATCCACTACACCGCGTCGCTCGAGCGCATCGACGACGCGCTCGAACGCCACCGCGCGTATCTGCAGCCGCAGTTCGACAAGGGCATTTTCATCGCGGCGGGGCCGAAAGTGCCGCGCGAAGGCGGCGTGATCCTCGCGGCCCGCATCGATCGCGACGAACTCGACGCGATCCTCGAGACCGACCCGTTCGTCACCGAGGGGCTCGCCACCTATCGCGTGACGGAATTCCGGATCACGCGCGCCGCCTCCGGCTTCAACGTGCCGGCGCTGCCGTAACGCGGCTGCGGCGCGACGCACGCGCATGCCGACGCGCCGCCCGGCGGGCAGCGCATGCGCACACAATGAGAGAGGGAAACGTGACGGCGCGAAACGGCCGTCACGTACAACGCCGGGCCGGGCGCCCGGCTGCTGCCGGTCAGTCGACCAGCAGCTTCAGGTCGTGGACCCACGGGGCCGGGCCCTGGCCGTCGCGCACGAACAGGCGCAGCTTGCCGTCGCGGTCGAACACGTAGCTCGCGGCCGTGTGATCCATCGTGTAGCTGCCGGGCGTCTTGCCGGGCACCTTCGAGTAATACACGCGGAAATCCTTCGTGACCTTCTTCAGCGCCGCTTCGTCGGCCGGCCGCAGGCCGATGAACGACGGATCGAACGCGGGCACGTACTGGCCGAGCAACGCCGGCGTGTCGCGCTCCGGATCGACGGTGACGAACAGCACCTGCACGCGCTTCGCGGCATCGGGCCCGAGCTGCTTCAGCGCTTCGGAGAGCTCGGCCATCGTGGTCGGGCACACGTCCGGGCAGTGCGTATAGCCGAAGAACATCACGACGGCCTTGCCCTTGAAATCGGCGAGCGTGCGGACCTTGCCGGTCGTATCGGGCAGCGAGAAGTCGCTGCCGAACTGCGTGTTGCCGGTGATGTCGAGATTCTGGAATTTCGGCGCGTTGTCGCATCCGGCAAGCAGCAGCGCTGCCGCGAATGCGCACGCGAGCATCCAGCCTTGGCGCGCGCGGCGCCCGAACCGTGATGGGAGCATTGCGTTCAAACCGTGCGGTTACACGCCGAGCAGCGGGCGTGCATAGTGATCGACGAGCAGCGCGACGAACAGCAGCGACAGATAGACGATCGAGTAGCGGAAGGCCTTGCGGGCGAGTTCGTCCGAATAGTCGCGATGGATCTTCCACGCATACGCGAGGAACACCGCGCCGAGCAGCACCGCGCTCGTCAGGTAGACGGCGCCGCTCATGCCGGAAATGAACGGCATCATCGTGACCGCGAACAGGATCACCGTGTACAGCAGGATGTGCAGCCGCGTGAACTGCTCGCCGTGCGTGACGGGCAGCATCGGCAGCCCGGCGTTCTCGTAATCCTTGCGGCGATAGAGCGCCAGCACCCAGAAATGCGGCGGCGTCCATACGAAGATGATCAGCACGAGGATCCACGCGTCGCCCGGCACCGCGCCGGTGACGGCGGCCCAGCCGAGCGCCGGCGGCATCGCACCCGACGCGCCGCCGATCACGATGTTCTGCGGCGTCATCGGCTTGAGCAGCAGCGTGTAGACCACCGCGTAGCCGACGAACGTCGCGATCGTCAGCCACATCGTCAGCGGATTCGTGAACGTATAGAGCGTCCAGGCGCCGACGCTGCCGAGCACGGCCGAGAACAGCAGGATCTGCGGCGTCGTGATCTCGCCGCGCGCGGACGGACGCCACGCGGTGCGGCGCATCATCGCGTCGATCTTCTGTTCGACGAGGCAGTTGATCGCGAACGCGGCGCCGGCCAGCAGCCAGATGCCGACCGTGCCGCCGATCAGCACATGCCACGGCACCATGCCCGGCGTCGCGAGGAACATGCCGATCACCGCGCAGAACACCGCGAGCTGCGTGACGCGCGGCTTCGTCAGCGCCATGTACTGGGAAAAGCGGCTACCGGGCGATTGGGAGAGGGTGCTTTGCATGGGGGCGGTCACGCCGGGGCGGCGTCGCGCGCAGGCTGCGCGACACGGCCGGGGCGGCTTGAAAGGATGCGAAAGTTTAACATGACGACGAGCAGCAGCAGGATCGCGGCCCCGCCGTTGTGCGCGACGGCGACGGGCAGCGGCCACTGCAGCACGATGTTGGTCAGCCCCGTCACGAACTGCAGCAGGACGACCAGCAGCACGCCGTTCGCGGGCCGCCGCAGCGACTCGAAGCGGCGCATTTTCAGCGCGAACGCGACCAGGTACGCGACCACGACGAACGCGAACGTGCGGTGCGTCCAGTGGATCGCCACCAGCGCGTCCTGCGTGATCGCGTCGCCGTCCTTCGTCATCCCGAGCGCGCGCCACAGGTGGAAGCCGTGCTGGAAGTCCATCGGCGGAATCCACTGGCCGTTGCAGGTCGGGAAGTCGGTGCACGCGAGCACCGCGTAATTGGTGCTCACCCAGCCGCCGAGCGCGATCTGCACGACGAGCAGCACGAGCGCCGCGAGCGCGGCCGCGCGGTAACGCCCGGCCTCCGGGTCATGCGACGGCAGCGGCGTCTGCCGCGCCGCGAGCCAGCCGAGCGTGCCGAGCAGCGTGAGGCCGAGCAGCAGGTGGATCGTGACGATCACCGGCTGCAGCTTCATCGTGACCGTCCATGCGCCGAACGCGCCCTGCACGAGAATCAGCAGCAGCAGGCTCGTCGGCCACCACGGCGACACGTGCAGCGGGCGGCGGCGCAGCCGCGCGGCCCACGCGATCACCACCTGCGCGATGATCAGCACGCCGATCGCCATCGCGAAATAGCGGTGGATCATCTCGATCCACGCCTTCGTCATGCTGACGGGCCCCGTCGGCATCGCCTGATGCGCGGCCGTGATCGCCGCGTGCGCGATGAACGGCGACGACGTGCCGTAGCAACCGGGCCAGTCGGGGCAGCCGAGGCCCGAATCGGTCAGCCGCGTGAAGCCGCCAAACATCACGAGGTCGAGGGTCAGGAACGTGGTGATCCACACGAGCTTGCGGAACTTGTCGTCGTCGGCCTTCACCCACACGTACGACAGCGGCAGCAGCGCGATGCACAGGCCGATCAGGCCGAGTTGCAGTAGATACGACATCGGAATGGTGCCTCGTTCTCTCGCCTTAACCGATGCTCGACCACTTCAGCAGCTTCGTCACGTCCGACTTGATCTTGCTGGGATTCGGGTCTTTCGGGAAACGCATCATCAGGTTGCCGTTCGGGTCGACCAGGTAGAGGTGGTCGCTGTCCTTCGTGCCGGCGTCGGCGGGCAGCCACGCGGCCACCGCGGCCGGATCGGCGACGAGCCGGCGCGTGTCCGGATACGCGTCCAGCACCTTCTGCGGCACCGCGCCCGCATCGCTGCGCAGCCACACCATCGTGATCCGGTGCCGCTCGCCCGCCTGCGTGACGCGGATCTGCCGCATGAAATAGAGCTTCTTCGCGCACGCGTCGTCGCACGCGCTGCGGTCGGTCATCACGAACAGCCAGACGCCGCGCAGCGACGACAGCGGCACCGTCTTGCCGGTTTCGTCGGTCACCTGCAGATCGGCCGGGATCGGGCGCTGCGGCTCGATCAGCGTGCCGTAGTTCGTCGATCCGCCCTTCGGCTTGATCACGTAATAGGTGAAGTACGACGCGATCATCGGCGCGGCGCACACGAGCCCCAGCAGCACGAGCATCCAGCGGCCGCGCTTGCGGGCCGCCTGCGACATCGGCGCGGCGGCCGGACCCTGACGGGAAGATTGCATGGACAAATCAGACCTCTCGAAACGAACCCGCGGCGCCGGCGCCGCGTCCTGGCACGACGCTCACGCGCCGGCCGACTTCTTCGCCGCACGCCGCGCGGCGTACAGGCCGAAGCCGAGCGCGGCGGCCGCCATCGCCCACCACTGAAACATGTAACCGTAATTGCGCTCGACGCCGGTCGTCGCCGCCGGCCAGTCGCGCACGAGCTTGTCGCCGTCGTCGCTCGTCTGCTGGATCACGAACGGCTGCAGCGGCAGCCCGGTTTCCTTCGCATACGCGGCGACGTCGAGGTTCTGCCGGATCTTCTGGTGCGCGGCCGACCCGCCTTCGCCGAGCTCGAACGCGCGCGACGCGTCGGCGCGCGCGATGCCGACGATCTCGACGTCGCCCGCCGGCGTCGCGAACGGCTCGATCGCCGTGCGATCGGCGATGTTGCGCGGCAGCCAGCCGCGATTCACGAGCACGACGCCGCCGCCCGTGAGTTTAAGCGGCATCACGACGTAAAAGCCCGGCTGGTCGTTATACGGCCGATTGTCGAGGAACACCGCCTGCTCGGGCATGAAACGGCCCTTTGCCCGCACCCGATGAAACTCGATCGACGCGAGCGGAACCGGCTGCGCGCCGATGTCGACGGGCGCCGCCCGCTCGTAGCGCGCGATGCTCGCCTGCAGCGCTTCCTTCTGGTGCGCGCGGTCGCGCTGCCAGAAACCGAGACGGATCGTGACGGCGACGACGACGAGGATCAGCAGCGCGGGCAGCCAGCGAATCTTCATCGTGCGGCCCGCCCGGCACATCCGCGAAAACGAAGTGCGATAATTATCCTCTTCCTTTCGAATTGCCGTCGTCCGGTTCGTGTCATGCACATCCTCGTTCCCATCGCCTTCGTCCTCATCATTGCCAGCATGGGCTCGGCGCTCTACTTCATGATCCACGACCGCGGCCACACGAAACGCATGGTCTGGTCGCTCGCCACCCGCGTCGGGCTGTCGGTGTCGCTGTTCCTGCTCATCCTGTTCGCGAACTGGATGGGCTGGATCCATTCGACCGGCCTGCCGATCGGGCGTTGATGCCGTTGCCGCTGTGGCACGCCGTGACCGCTGTGACATTTAGCCGCACGGCCGCGCCACCAAGTAAAAGCGCCGCCTGACTGAGTCGCGGCGGCGCCGGGGCCGTGTCGCTCGCGGCTTCGCCGCCGCGCCCACGACACCAATGAAAACGGCCCGCGCATCGCTGCGCGGGCCGTTTTTCCATTTACAGCCAGTAGACGACGACGTACAGGCCGAGCCAGACGACGTCGACGAAGTGCCAGTACCACGCGGCGCCTTCGAATGCGAAGTGATGATCGGGCTTGAAGTGGCCGCGGATCATCCGCACCAGCACCACCGCGAGCATCGTGCCGCCGAGGAACACGTGGAAGCCGTGGAAGCCGGTCAGCAGGAAGAACGTCGAACCGTACACGCCGGAGTTCAGCGTCAGGTTCAGTTCGTTGTACGCGTGGTAGTACTCGAAGCCCTGCAGGAACAGGAAGCAGATCCCGAACACGAGCGTCGCGGCCAGCCATGCGATCGCCTTCTTGCGATGATCGTCGCGCAGCGCGTGGTGCGAGATCGTCAGCGTCACGCCCGACGACAGCAGGAACGCGGTGTTCAGCGTCGGGACCGGCCACGGACCCATCGTCTTGAAGTGACCGGCGAGCGCGGCGGGGCCTTCGTTCGGCCACACGGCGGAGAAGTCCGGCCAGATCAGCTTGTAGTCGAGGCTGCCGAGCTGGTGCAGCGCGATTTCACGCGCATAGAACAGCGCGCCGAAGAACGCGCCGAAGAACATGACTTCCGAGAAGATGAACCAGCTCATGCTCCAGCGGTACGACTTGTCGACGTTCTTGCCGTAATGACCGCCTTCCGATTCGGCGATCGCGTCGCCGAACCAGTGATACAGCGTGAAGAGCAACCACAGCAGGCCGAGCAGCGCCGTGAACGGCGCCCAGTCGTGACCGTTGATCCACAGCGCTACCGAGCCGAGCATGACCAGCAGGCCGATGGCCGCGCTGATCGGATGCTGCGACGGATGCGGCACGAAATAGTACGGGGTCTGGTTTTGACCGCTCATGCTTGATTCTCCACTTCAGTCCAATTTGTGTACCGGAAACCGCTCCGGCTTTATTTCTTGCGCGGCGAGACCGCCACCGCTCGTTCCTGCACGCCGCGCCGTGGCGCCGCGCACTGCATTCTGTCTGGCCGCTAGCCGTGCACGCCGCGCCCTCAACCCACCACCGCACGCACGATCAGGATCAGCACGCCGATGAACACGCCGGCCGCGATCAACGCGACGATTAGCACGTGCAGCGGATTGAGCTGTGTCGCATCGGCCTCCAGGTCGCGCCGCTTACGCACCCCGAAGAACGACCACAGCACCGCTTTCAGCGCCTGACCGAACGTTCCGCTCCGCTTGGCTTCCGTCATCGCCCCGTCTCCTTCGTCATGCGTCCGGCTTCGCCGCACCCTGCGCCGCCGCCGTACTGCGCTGCGCCGGGGCCGGCGTGGCCGGGGTATTCAGCTCGAAGAACGTGTACGACAGCGTGATCGTCTTCACGTCCTTCGGCAATTTCGGGTCGATCACGAACACCACCGGCATCTTGCGCGACTCGTTCGCGGTCAGCGTCTGCTGCGTGAAGCAAAAGCACTCGATCTTCTTGAAGAACTCCGTCGCCTGCTTCGGCGCGTAGCTCGGAATCGCCTGCGCGACGACCGGCCGGCCCTGCCCGTTCGTCACGTCGTACACGATCGTCGTCAGTTCGCCCGGGTGCACGTCGAGGCTGTTGTGCTCCGGCTTGAACCCGAGCGGCCCGCGTGCGTTCGCATCGAACTCGACCGACACCGTGCGGCTGTAGTCGACCTGCGAGTTCTTCACCTCGCGCTCGCTGACATCGCGCTGCACCAGGTTGTTGATGCCGGTGATCTGGCAGATCGCCCGATACATCGGGATCAGCGCGAAGCCGAAACCGAACATCAGCCCGGCCACGACGAAGAGCTTCACCAGCATCGAACGATTGAACGCGCGATCCACGGCGCCCTCTTCCGGCTTCGACATACGACGACTTCCTCGCTACTGCGTCAGTTGCTGCATCAGTGGGTGGACAGCCACCACTGCTTGATCACGACACCCACGAAAAAAACGGCGGCGATGACGAGCAGGGTGAGGCCGAGCCGCTTGTTGCCCGCGCGGATCTGCTCGGGCGTTCGTCTTTCTTGTGGATTCCGGGTCATCTGAAACTTCGCTGAAACTTCAGTTTCGCGCCCGCCGCGCCTGCCTGCGCGGCAGGCAGCGGCGGAGCGCTCGGTAAAACTTATTCGACGTGCGGCGGTTGCTCGAACGTGTGGAACGGAGCCGGGCTCGGCACCGTCCACTCGAGGCCCGTCGCGCCGTCCCACGGCTTGTCCGACGCCTTTTCCAGCTCGCCGCCGCCACGGTAGGCCGGCAGCGCGACCGCGAACAGGAAGTACACCTGCGCGAGGCCGAAGCCGAATGCGCCGATCGTCGCCACCTGGTTGAAGTCCGTGAACTGCGCCGGGTAGTCCGCATAGCGGCGCGGCATGCCCGCGAGACCGACGAAGTGCATCGGGAAGAACGTCAGGTTGAAGAAGATCATCGACGCCCAGAAGTGGATCTTGCCGCGCGTCTCGTTGTACATCCAGCCCGTCCACTTCGGCGCCCAGTAGTACCAGCCCGAGAACAGCGCGAACAGCGAGCCGGCCACCAGCACGTAGTGGAAGTGCGCGACCACGAAGTACGTGCCGTGATACTGGATGTCGAGCGGTGCCATCGCGAGCATCAGGCCCGTCAGGCCGCCGAACGTGAACACGAACAGGAAGCCGATCGCGAACAGCATCGGGGTTTCGAACGTCATCGAGCCGCGCC
The DNA here is from genome assembly GCF_020419985.1 of Burkholderia sp. AU32262. NCBI lineage: Bacteria > Pseudomonadati > Pseudomonadota > Betaproteobacteria > Burkholderiales > Burkholderiaceae > Burkholderia > Burkholderia sp. AU32262. The sequence goes on along the minus strand of NZ_JAIZRS010000017.1, from coordinate 58,493 downwards.
ACATCGTCGCGAGCCAGTTGAACACCTTCACGCCCGTCGGCACCGCGATCAGCATCGTCGCGTACATGAAGAACAACTGGCCGGTGACCGGCATGCCCGTGGCGAACATGTGGTGCGCCCAGACCATGAACGACAGGATCGCGATCGACGCCGTCGCGTACACCATCGAGCTATAGCCGAACAGCGTCTTGCGTGCGAACGCCGGGATCACCTGCGACACGATCCCGAACGCCGGCAGAATCATGATGTACACCTCGGGGTGGCCGAAGAACCAGAAGATGTGCTGGTACATCACCGGGTCGCCGCCGCCTGCCGCGTTGAAGAACGACGTGCCGAAGTGACGGTCGAACAGCACCATCGTGATCGCGCCCGCCAGAACCGGCATCACGGCGATCAGCAGGTACGCGGTGATCAGCCACGTCCACGCGAACATCGGCATCTTCATCAGCGTCATGCCCGGTGCGCGCATGTTCAGGATCGTCACGACGATGTTGATCCCGCCCATGATCGACGACGCGCCCATGATGTGGACCGCGAAGATCGCGAAGTCCATGCCCGGGCCCATCTGCGTCGACAGCGGCGCGTACAGCGTCCAGCCGGCGGCCGTCGCGCCGCCCGGCGCGAAGAACGAGCCGACCAGCAGCACCGCCGCGACCGGCAGCAGCCAGAAGCTGAAGTTGTTCATCCGCGCGAACGCCATGTCGGATGCGCCGATCTGCAGCGGAATCATCCAGTTCGCGAAGCCGACGAACGCCGGCATGATCGCGCCGAACACCATGATCAGGCCGTGCATCGTCGTGAGTTCGTTGAAGAACTCCGGACGCATGATCTGCAGGCCCGGCTCGAACAGCTCGGCACGGATGCCGAGCGCCATCACGCCGCCCGACAGGAACATGATGAACGAGAACAGCAGGTACAGCGTACCGATGTCCTTGTGGTTGGTGGCGAACAGCCAGCGACGCCAGCCGTGCGGGGCTTCGTGCGCGTGGTCGTCGTGCGCGTGGTCCGCGGCTACGTCGTGCCCGATGCTAGACATGAGAATCTCCTAATGCGAATACGTCGACTAACTCAGCGACACGTCAAGCCGCCGGGCCGATCTCGACACGCCGGGCTTCCTTCGCGTCAGCCCCGCCCGTGATCGTTTCCGGCTTTTTGAGAATGATGTGGTCTTCCGCCACGCCTGCTGCCTTCAGCGCATCGCGCACGGCTTGTGCACGATGCTTCGCGAGTTCGGCGTTCGCGTCGGCCGAGCCCGTCTTGTCGGTGAAGCCCGACAGCGCGAGCTTCGCGTCCGGATGCGCCTTCGCATAGTCGGCCGCGGCGGCGATCGCCGCTTTCGCGTCGGCCGGCAGCACGCTCTTGCCCGTCTCGAAGTAGATCGTCGACAGCGCGGCCGATGCCGCCGGCTGCTCGGCGCCCGACGCGGCTTGCGCCGGCGCCGAAGCCGCTTCAGCCGGTGCCGCTGCCGCGCCCGCCGTGTCTTCCGGCAGCTTGCCGTTGCGTGCGTCGGCCACTTGCTTCGGCTGCAGCAGGTCGTTCTTGTGGTTGCCCCACGAGTTGCGTTCGTACGTGACGACCGAAGCGATGTCGAGATCCGACAGCGACGCCCACGACGGCATCGCGCCCTTGCCGTGCAGCACGCGCTCGACGTGCGCGGCGATCGGGCCGTTCACGATCGGGCTGCCGTCCATCGCCGGGAATGCGCCGAGGCCCTTGCCGTTCACCTGGTGGCAGGCCGCGCAGTTCGCCTTGTAGACTTCCTCGCCGTGCGCGACGAGTTCGGCCATCGTGTAGACCTTGTTCGGATCGACCGCGGCGCTCGCCAGCTTGGCCTTCTGCGCGGTGACCCACTTCGCGTAATCGTCGTCCGACAGGACTTCGACCACGACCGGCATGTACGCGTGTTCCTTGCCGCACAGCTCGGTACAGAAACCGCGGAACGTGCCGACCTTGTCGGCCTTGAACCACGTGTCGCGCACGAAGCCGGGGATCGCATCCTGCTTCACGCCGAACGCGGGCACGTACCACGAGTGGACGACGTCGTTCGCGGTCGTGATGATGCGGATCTTCTTGTTGACCGGCACGACGAGCGGGTTGTCGACTTCCTGCAGATAGGTGTCGGTGATCGGCTTCTTGCCCATCACTTCGTCGCGCGGGGTGGTCAGCGTCGACAGGAAGCCGATGCCCTCGCCCGGGCCCTTCACGTAGTCGTAGCCCCACTTCCACTGGTAGCCGGTGACCTTGATCGTGAGATCGGCGTTCGTCGTGTCCTTCATCGCGACGACGGCCTTCGTCGCCGGCAGCGCCATCAGCACGACGATGACGAACGGCACGATCGTCCAGATGATCTCGACGGTCGTGCTTTCATGGAAATTGGCGGCCTTATGGCCCTTGGATTTGCGGTGCGCGAAGATCGAATAGAACATCACGCCGAACACGCCGACGAAGATCACCGTACACAGGATCAGCATCATCGTGTGGAGATCGTAGAGCTCCTCGGCGATCTTCGTGACAGGCGGCTGAAAGTTGATCTCGTTGACACGGGGGCCGCCCGGGCTATCACCGACCGCCAGGGCCGCACCGGCAAAGAGCAATCCGCTGCATGCCAGCACGCCCGCGAGGGCTCGCTTGATTGTTTTCATAGCATCCTTACCCAAAATTTCCATTCAAACCCTCCCCCGTCGCAAGCCGCCGGCCTGTTCCGGCCATTGGCCGCGCCTCGTCAGCCGCAGCGCCTGAGCGACGCACGCAGCTCGTCGGCGAACTGCGCACGCTTGTACTGCGCGAGATGCTGCCCGATCACGACGGTCTGCCCGCGCGACACCAGCCGAATCGGATCGCGTGGCGTCGCACCCGGCTCGACCCGCACCCAGCGCGGGTTGAATTCGATCTGCGTGAGCCGCTCCGCATCCATCCGCTCGATCACGAGCCGGTGCGGAAACAGCCTGATGCGCTCGTAGTCGACCGCATGGCGAGCGTAGATCGCGAATGCGACACCCACCGCCAGCAACTCGATCCCGGTGAAGGGCATGACGAGCCAGGCCCCTCTCCACATCAGCAACGCCGCGATCGCCAGCGAGAAGCCCGCGAGCGACGCGTAAAACAGCACGAACTGGCGCGGCGACACCGAACAGTTGCGTTTCATGAGCCAGTCTTCGAGGACCGGTTCGCTGTCCGCCGTCTCCGCCAAAACGTTCGCTGCTTCCATCGCCGCCTCACGCGAATGGCATGCGATGCATGCCTGCATCGGACTCGCCGGCCCGTATTGCGGGGACCCCGGGACGACAAGCTGACGCATTATAGGCGGGTTCAATGGCATCCACAAGCAAGCGCCTATCGCCCGCCAAGCCAAGCGCGACAAGCTTTCCGGCCGTTTTAGCCGCCAATTCGACCCCGCTTTGCACCGCTAATTTCGGACATAACAAAACCCCTCTTTACCGCTTTATCGATTCTTCGGGCGCCCCTTGCCGATGTCCTCGATGCGCACGATCCCGTGCCCTTCGGCGGTCGTGCGCGGCACGGCCTTCCACGCGTGGCCGTAGATCACCTCGAACGTCAGCGGGATCGTGCCGTCGTCGCGCCGGCGCGCGTCCAGCGCGTCGCCGAGCGCCGCGCGAAAGCGCCGCGCCGCGTGCGGCGGCGCCGTGCGCGCGAACGGATAGGCGCCCCAGCGGCGCACGTCGGCCAGCAGGGAATCGGCGGATTTGTACGTGACGGTCAGCACTTCCTGGTCCATCACGGGAATCTCGAAGCCGCTTTCGACGAGCATGTCGCCGAGGTCGTGCATGTCGACGAAATCGATCACGCGCGCGGCGGGGGGCGCGATGCCGAGCGCGGCTTCGGCGTCCGCGCAGGCCGCGCGCAGCTCGCGCAGCGTGTCCGGGCCGAGCGTGCTGAACATCAGCAGCCCGTTCACGCGCAGCACGCGCTGCCATTCGGGGAAGACGGTATCGGGACGCGAATGCCAGTGGAGCGCGAGATTCGACCAGATCAGGTCGAATGCGCCGCCGGGAAACGGCAGCGCCGCGAAATCGGCCTGCGCGACGCGCGGGCCGCGCTGGCCCAGCGCCCGGCCGAGCGAGGCCGGCAGCCAGCGGCGCCAGGTGGTCTGCTCGACCTCGCGCTGACCGGCCCGCGCGAGCATCGCGCCGGACAGGTCCACGCCGAACACCGGCGCCTCCGGAAAGCGCGCGCGCAGCGCCGGCAGGTCGTCGCCCGGGCCGCAGCCCGCATCGAGCACGGCCGCGGGGCTCACCTTGATGTATTCGAGGCGCTCGTTCATCCGCTGCGCGATCTCGCGCGGCAGGAACGCAACCGCATCGAACGTGGCGGCACGGCGGTCGAAGATCCGCCGCAGGCGCCTGGCGTCATTGGCCGGACGGCCGGTTGAAGTCGAAGCTGGGGACATGTCGGGCACACTGGCGAAGAGCCCGAAGTATACTCGCTCGCCTCGCAAGCTTCATTGAGGCGGCATGCCAGGAGTGTTGCGATGGTCCGCGGTTCCGCCGGGCGCACGATGCGCGTCGTTTTGTCGCAGGTTCGAACGCTGGTCGTGCGCGTTGCCGCGGTCACGTTGCCGAATCGCTGCGCGTTGTGCGGCAATTTGTCACACACCGTAATTTGCGGCGCCTGCGATGCCGCGTACTGGAATGAAGCGCGGCTGCGCTGCGACGTGTGCGCGCTGCCGCTCGGCGTCGGGCAGGCACGATCGCCCGCTGGCGGACGCACCGGCCGCGCGGCCGCGTACCGGTGCGAAGCGTGCCGCACCGCGCCGCCGCCGTTCGATGCGACGCTCGCCCTCGCCGATTACCGCGCGCCGCTCGACGGGCTCGCGCGCGGCCTGAAGTTTCACGCACGGCTCGCGCTCGGCGGCGAATTCGCGGCCCGCCTCGCACGGCTGGTCGACGATACGCGCGGCGCGAGCGGCTTCGACCTCGTCGCGCCGGTGCCGCTGTCGCACCGGCGGCTCGTCGCGCGCGGCTACAACCAGGCGTGGGCGATCGCGCGTCCGCTCGCGCGCCGGCTCGGCGTGCCAGCGGACGCGGCCCTGCTCGCGCGCGTCGCCGACACCGCGCCGCAATCGCGGCTCGATCGGCGCGCACGGCACGACAACGTGATGGCGGCGTTCGCGGTGGCAGGCGGCGTCGCCGGCCGCCACGTCGCGCTCGTCGACGACGTGATGACGTCCGGCGCGACGCTCGCGGCGGCCGCGCAGGCGCTGAAGGCGGCGGGCGCCGTGCGCGTGACGAATCTGGTTGCGCTGCGCACCGCCAAGGATTAATTAGATGGAAAGGCCGGCCGCCCGCGCGCGGCCGTCACGAACCGGCCGGCCGGATGCACGCGCGTTGCGCCGCTCCGGCCGCCCCAGCCAAACCGAAACATGTTCAACGTCGTCCTCGTCGCCCCCCCGAAATTCCGCCGAACACCGGCAACGTGATCCGCCTGTGCGCGAACACCGGCGCGCACCTGCACCTGATCGAGCCGCTCGGCTTCCCGCTCGACGACGCGCGGATGCGCCGCGCCGGCCTCGACTATCACGAGTATGCGCAAATGCGCGTGCACCGCGACTGGGACGCGTTCGTCGCCGCCGAAGCGCCCGATCCCGCGCGGATGTTCGCGTTCACGACGCGCGGCTCGGGCCGCTTCCACGATCATGCGTTCCTGCCCGGCGACTGGTTCGTGTTCGGCTCGGAAACGCGCGGCCTGCCCGCCGAGCTGCTCGACCGCTTCCCGAACGAACAGCGCGTGCGCCTGCCAATGCGGCCGGACAACCGCAGCCTGAACCTGTCGAACACGGTCGCGGTGGTCGTGTTCGAGGCGTGGCGCCAGGCCGGCTTCGAAGGCGGCGCGTGACGCTCGCTGGCGCAATCCGCGGCGCGGAGCCCGTCAGGTTCGCGCGAGCCGCGCGCGGTACAGGTCGTAGATGTCGGGGGAAAAGCACGCGAACACCACGCGGGCGAGATTCGGCGCCTGCGCGAGCATCTCGGCGACGGTGCCGACCGCGATGTCGACGGCGGCTTCGGCCGGATAGCGGTAGACGCCGCAACTGATCGCGGGAAACGCGATCGACGTCGCGGCCACTTCTTCGGCCAGCTCGATCGCGCGCCGGTAGCACGACGCGAGCAGCTCGGCCTCGCCGCGCGCGCCGCCGTGCCAGACGGGCCCGACCGCGTGGATCACGTAGCGCGCCGGCAACCCGTGGCCGCGCGTGAGCTTCGCGTCGCCGGTGTCGCAGCCGCCGAGCGTGCGGCACTCGGCGAGCAGGCCGGGGCCGGCCGCGCGGTGGATCGCGCCGTCGACGCCGCCCCCGCCGAGCAGCGAGCCGTTCGCGGCGTTGACGATCGCATCGACGTCGAGCGTCGTGATGTCGACGAGCTGTGCATCGAGCGTGGTGGAATGGATCTGCAGCATGACAACCTCGCGGAACGCGGGAGACCGTTCAAGCGTAGCCCGCTTTTTGGCGCCGCGCGCCCGGCGCAATCGTGCCGGGCGATCCGGTCGCGCGCGACGCGGACCGCGCCTATTCGGCGCGCGCGTCGCGGCGCAGCAGGCCGCTCACGGCGTCGCGCGGCGCGATGCCGTCGAACAGCACGCCGCATACGGCTTCCGTGATCGGCATTTCGATCGACTGCGCGCGCGCGAGCGCCAGCACGGCCTGCGCGCAGCGCACGCCTTCGGCCACGTGGCCGAGCGCGCCGAGGATGTCGTTCAGCGTGCGGCCGGCCGCCAGTTGCAGGCCGACCGTGCGGTTGCGCGACAGGTCGCCCGTCGCGGTCAGGATCAGGTCGCCGAGGCCCGTGAGCCCCGTGAAGGTTTCCGCGCGGCCGCCGAGCGCCACGCCGAGCCGCGACATTTCGGCGAGGCCGCGCGTGATCAGCGCGGCGCGCGCGTTCAGCCCGAGGCCGAGGCCGTCGGAAATGCCGGTCGCGATCGCCAGCACGTTCTTCACCGCACCGCCGACCTCGACGCCGACCACGTCGTCGCCCGTATAGATCCGCATCGCGCCGTGATGGAACGCGGCGAGCGTGCGCTCGCGGCATTCGGCCGACGCGCTCGCGACCGTCAATGCGACGGGCAGCGACTGGCCGACCTCGCGCGCGAAACTCGGGCCCGACAGCACGCCGTTGCTCCGCTGTTCGGGCAACTCGGCCGCGATCACCTGATGCGGCAGCAGATGCGTGTCGGCCTCGAAGCCCTTGCAGACCCAGACGATGTGCGCGGGCACGCAGCCTGCATCGCGCATCGCGTGACACAGCGTGCGCAGTCCGGCCACCGGCGCGGCGATCACGCACAGCGCGTCGTGAGCGGCGCCGTGCGCGAGCGCGGCGCCGAGATCGGCGTCGTAGCGCAGCGCATCAGGCAGCGCGATGCCGTCCAGATAACGGGAATTTTCGTGCCGGGCCTGCAGCCCGGCGATGAGCGCGGCGTCGCGCGCCCACAGAAGCGTATCGTGCCGCGCGGCCAGATGGCCCGCGAGCGCGGTGCCCCAGGCACCGGCGCCGAGAACGGCTACTTTCATACCCAGCACCGGTCCGGAGTGAAACGTCAGTTCAGCGTCGTGCCGTTCGGCGCACCGTTCGCGCCTGCCGCGGCGCCGGCCTGCTGCTGAAGCTGCGCGAGACGCTGCTCGTACAGCGCCTGGAAGTTGATTTCGGCCAGGTGGATCGGCGGGAAGCCGGCACGCGTGATCGCGTCGGCGATGTTCGAGCGCAGGTACGGGAACAGGATCGTCGGGCACGCGATGCCGACGAGCGGGTCGAGCTGTTCGTCCGGAATGTTGCGGATGTCGAAAATGCCGGCCTGCTTCGCTTCGATCAGGAACGCGACCTTGTCCTTCACCTTCGCGGTGACGGTACCCGACACGATGACTTCGAACACGCTTTCCGCGAGGCGGTCGGCCTTGACGTCGACTTCGACTTCAACCGACGGCATGTCCTGCTCGAGGAAGATCGCCGGCGAATTCGGCTGCTCGAGCGACATATCCTTCAGGTAGACGCGCTGGATGTTGAAGAACGGTTGGTTTTCGACGTCGGACATGGTGTTTCCCTAAAAGTGGTGACGGGGCGGCCCGGCTGTTCGCCGGCCGCCACGGATGTATCGTGCGCGCCCAAGCCGCGGCGCGGCCGGCGGCCATTCTGCCCTAATCAGGCCGCTTGCAGAAGCGGCACGAGGCCGCCTTCGCGGTCGAGCTTCGACAGATCGTCGTAACCGCCGACGTGCGTGTCGCCGATATAGATCTGCGGGACCGTGCGGCGCCCCGTGCGCGTCATCATTTCCTCGCGGCGGGCCGGATCGCGATCGATCAGCACCTTTTCGATCTGCTCGACGCCGCGCAGCTTCAGCAGGCGCTCGGCCTGCATGCAATACGGACACACCTGCGTGCTGTACATCAAAACCTTGTTCACTTCGCCACTCCTTGTTTGACGACCGGCATCCCGGCCTGCTGCCAGGCGGCCACGCCGCCTTCGAGCACGTGCACCTCGGCGTAGCCCGCCGCCTCGACCTCGCGCGCCGCCTTCTGCGACTGCTGGCCGTTCTGGCAGACGAGCAGCACCGGGGTGCTCTTGTTCTTCGCGACCTGCGCAATTTTCGCGCCGATCTCGCCCGCGGCGACCTGACGCGCCGACGGCAGATGGCCGGCCGCGAAATCGGACGGCGCGCGCAGGTCGATCACGACCGCGTTGCGACGATTGATGAGCTGCGTCGCCTCCGCGGCCGACAAGCCGCCGCGGCCGCGGCGCAGCGCCGGCCATGCAAGCAGGCCGCCGGAAACCAGCAGGATCGCGATAAGGGCCAGGTTCGTGTAATTGGTAAAGAACGTCACGGAATGTCGCCGGAAAAGAGAAATCGGATGAGGACAATCCTGCCATTATAAAATAACCGTCTTGCGCGATGGCGGGCCCGAACCGGGCGCCGCGCGACGCGCCCCGCTTCCCTCTCACTACCGACCGCAAGATCCATGTACAAACTCGTTCTCATCCGCCACGGCGAATCGACGTGGAACAAGGAAAACCGCTTCACCGGCTGGGTCGACGTCGACCTGACCGAACAGGGTCGCAACGAAGCCTACCAGGCCGGCGAATTGCTCAAGGAGGCCGGCTACACGTTCGACATCGCGTACACGTCGGTACTCAAGCGCGCGATCCGCACGCTGTGGCACGTGCAGGACAAGATGGACCTGATGTACCTGCCGGTCGTCCACTCGTGGCGCCTGAACGAGCGCCACTACGGCGCGCTGTCGGGCCTGAACAAGGCGGAAACGGCCGCGAAGTTCGGCGACGAGCAGGTGCTCGTGTGGCGCCGCAGCTACGACACGCCGCCACCCGCGCTCGAGCCGACCGACGAACGCGCGCCGTTCGGCGACCCGCGCTATGCGAAGGTGCCGCGCGAGCAACTGCCGCTCACCGAATGCCTGAAGGACACGGTCGCGCGCGTGCTGCCGCTGTGGAACGAGTCGATCGCGCCCGCGGTGCGCGCCGGCAAGCAGGTGCTGATCGCCGCGCACGGCAACTCGCTGCGCGCGCTGATCAAGTACCTCGACGGCATCTCGGACAGCGACATCGTCGGCCTGAACATCCCGAACGGCGTGCCGCTCGTGTATGAACTCGACGAGAACCTGAAGCCGATCACGCACTATTACCTCGGCGACCAGGAAGCGATCGCGCAGGCGCAGGCCGCCGTCGCGAAACAGGGCAAGGCGGGCTGACGCCCGTCGCGGCGGGCGGCCCGCGTCCCGGCGCGGCCGTCCGTCCGCGCTTCGGGCCGCGGCCCGCACGCCGCGCGAACCTTCGCGGCCCTGCCGCGGTCGAATCCGCTTTCGAACTCCGCTGCGCGCCCGGCGGCGCCCTGCCGGGCCCTCAGCGGCCGTTGCGGCGCTTTTCGCGCCGTTCCACTGAGTTATCGGACGAACAGTTATACTTGTCCGCTACATCCCCGCTACCGCCACGCGCTTCCCGACCGCACCCGACTCTCTATGCGAATGAATTTGAAGAACATCGGCCTGATTGCCGCGGGCCTCGCCACGGGCGTATTCGCCACGCTGCAGGTTTCCGCATCGGCCGAGCAGACCGCCACGGCGCCGCTTCCCCTCGACCAGCTCCGCCTGTTCGCGGAAGTATTCGGGCAGATCAAGCGCGAGTACGTCGAGCCGGTCGACGACAAGAAGCTGCTGACGGCCGCGATCAAGGGCATGGTGTCGAGCCTCGATCCGCACTCGTCGTTCCTCGACAAGACCGACTATGACGAGCTGCAGGAGCAGACGAAGGGCCGTTTCGCGGGTCTCGGCATCGAGATCTCGCAGGAAGACGGCCTCGTCAAGGTGATCTCGCCGATCGAGGACACCCCCGCGTTCCGCGCCGGCATCCGTCCGGGCGACCTGATCACGCGCATCAACGACAAGCCGGTGCGCGGCATGACGCTCGACAAGGCCGTCAAGCAGATGCGCGGCGAGCCGGGCACCAAGGTCACGCTGACGATCTTCCGCAAGAGCGACGACCGCACGTTCCCGGTCACCGTCACGCGCGCGATCATCAAGGTCCAGAGCGTGAAGATGAAGATGCTCGATCCGGGCTACGCGTATATCCGCATCACGAGCTTCCAGGAGCGCACGACGCCCGATCTCGCGCAGAAGCTGCAGGACATCGCGCGCCAGCAGCCGAACCTGAAGGGCCTGATCCTCGACCTGCGCAACAACGGCGGCGGCCTGCTGCAGAGCGCGGTCGGCGTGGCCGGCGCGTTCCTGCCGCCCGACTCGGTCGTCGTGTCGACCAACGGCCAGATCCCCGATTCGAAGCAGGTCTACCGCGATACGTACGACAACTATCGCCTGCCGTCCTTCGACGGCGATCCGCTGAAGAACCTGCCGCCCGTCTTCAAGACCGTGCCGATGATCGTGCTGACGAACGCATATTCGGCGTCCGCGTCGGAAATCGTCGCCGGCGCGCTGCAGGATTCGAAGCGCGCGCAGATCATGGGCAAGACGACGTTCGGCAAGGGTTCGGTGCAGACGGTGCGCCCGATGACGGCCGACACCGCGCTGCGCCTGACCACCGCGTACTACTACACGCCGAGCGGCCGTTCGATCCAGAACAAGGGCATCACGCCGGACGTGCCGGTCGATCAGTACGCGGACGGCGATCCGGACGACGTGCTCGTGACGCGCGAGGTCGACTACACGAACCACCTCGCGAACACGCAGGATCCGAACGAGAAGAAGGAACAGGAAGAGCGCGAGCAGCGCCGGATGGATCAGCTGCGCGTGCTCGAAGAGCAGAACGACAAGAAGACGCCGGAACAACGCCAGAAGGATCGCGATCGCAAGCCGATCGAGTTCGGCAGCGCCGACGACTTCATGATGCAGCAGGCGCTCAACAAGCTCGAAGGCAAGCCGGTCCAGGAATCGAAGTCGCTGCTCGCCGAGAGCACGACGAAGAGCCCGGCCGCGAAGGCTGCCGCGAGCGCGAAGGCATCGGGCGCGAGCGCCGCGAAGCCGGCTTCCGCACCGAAGCCCGCCTCCGCGCCGAAGTAAGCGCCGGCCGGCATCCGACGGGCCATCGCGGGAAGACCGCGATGGCCCGTTTTTCATGCGCGCCTAAAATAACGAACGTCCGCCCGCCTCGCCCACGACTGCCCATGAACGACGATCAACTCCTTCGCTACTCCCGCCACATCCTCGTCGACGAAATCGGCATCGAGGCGCAGCAGCGCTTTCTCGACGCGCATGCGATCGTCGTCGGCGCGGGCGGCCTCGGCTCGCCCGCCGCGATGTACCTCGCGGCGTCGGGGGTCGGCACGCTCACGCTCGTCGACGCCGACACGGTCGACCTCACGAACCTGCAGCGGCAGATCCTGCACGTGACGGCATCGGTCGGGCGCAGCAAGGTCGAGTCGGGACGCGACGCGCTGGCGCAACTGAATCCCGAGGTGAAGGTGAACGCGGTCGCGGCGCGCGTCGACGATGCATGGCTCGACGCGCACGTGCCGCACGCGAGCGTCGTGCTCGACTGCACCGACAACTTCGCGACGCGGCACGCGATCAACCGTGTGTGCGTCGCGCACGGCGTGCCGCTCGTGTCGGGCGCCGCGCTGCGCTTCGACGGCCAGATCAGCACGTTCGACTTCCGCGACGCGGCCGCGCCCTGCTATGCGTGCGTGTTCCCGGAAGACCAGCCGTTCGAGGAAGTCGCGTGCGCGACGATGGGCGTGTTCGCTCCGACCGTCGGGATCATCGGCGCGATGCAGGCGGCCGAGGCGCTGCGCGTGATCGGCGGCATCGGCAAGACGCTCAACGGGCGGCTGATGATGCTCGATTCGCTGCGGATGGAATGGACGACGATGAAAATCGCGCGCCAGGCCGATTGCCCCGTGTGCGGCGGGCGGCACTGACGCGCGCATCACGCACGCGCCGGACCGCGTATGCGTGACACTTCGCTACAGTTCGCGGCCAGCGGCGGCTGAACGCCCAAGCGCGCCCAAGCTTGCCTAGGCGGCCGCGTCCGCGCGCGGCTCGGCGACCGACAGCCGCTGCAGCGCCGCCTGCACTTCTTCCGGCTCGAACGCGGCCAGCACGTCGGCCGTCGGCTTTTCGAGCGCCTTCAGGTGCGCGCGCAGGATCTCCTGCTTCACGACGAGCAACTGGCTCGGATGCATCGAGAACTCGGTGAGCCCCATCCCGAGCAACAGGCGCGTGAGCGCCGGATCGCCCGCCATCTCCCCGCACACCGACACCGACACGCCCGCGCGCTTCGCCTCGCGCAACGTGTACGCGATCAGATGCAGCACCGCCGGATGCAGCGGATCGTACAGATGCGCGACCGCGTTGTCGGCGCGATCGATCGCGAGCGTGTACTGGATCAGGTCGTTCGTGCCGATCGACAGGAAATCGAAGCGCTTCAGGAACAGCGGCAGCGCGATCGCCGCGGCCGGGATCTCGATCATCGCGCCGATGCGCACGTTCGGATCGTACGCGAGCCCCGCGTCGTCGAGCTGGCGCTTCGCCTCGCGGATCAGGTCGAGCGTCTGGTCGATCTCCTGCGCGTGCGCGAGCATCGGGATCAGGATCTTCACCTGGCCGAACGCGGACGCGCGCAGGATCGCGCGCAACTGCGTGAGGAACATCTGCGGCTCGGACAGGCTCCAGCGGATCGCGCGCAGCCCGAGCGCCGGGTTCGGCGCCGTTTCGTAGCCTTCGTCGAGCGCCTCGAGCGGTTTATCGGCGCCGACGTCGATCGTGCGGATCGTCACCGGCATGCCCTTCATCCACTCGACGGCCCGCTTGTACGCGGCGAACTGCTCCTCCTCTTCCGGCATCTCCTTCTGATGCATGAACAGGAACTCGGAGCGGAACAGGCCGACGCCGACCGCGCCGGCCTCGACGGCCGCCTTCGCGTCGTCGGGCAGCTCGATGTTCGCGTACAGGTCGATCTTCGTGCCGCACAACGTTTGCGTCGGCGAGAACTTCAGGCGCTGCAGCTTGCGTTGCTCCAGCAGCTTCTCGGACTGGCGGTACGAATATTCCTCGAGGACGATCGGCGCCGGATCGACGATCACGATGCCCGCGTCGCCGTCGACGATGATCAGGTCGTCCTGGCGGATCAGCGCACTCGCATGCTGGACGCCGACCGCGGCCGGAATGCCGAGGCTGCGCGCGACGATCGCGGTGTGCGACGTGCGCCCGCCGAGATCGGTGACGAACGCCTGGAACGACTGCGTCTTGAACTGCATCATGTCGGCCGGCGCGATGTCGTGCGCGACCACGATCATCTCGTTCGTGCCGTTCCTGGCCGCGCCGTCGAGCGCCTGCGACGCCGACGGCGCACCGGCGAGCGCCTTCAGCACGCGCTCGACCACCTGCTCGATGTCGGCCTTGCGCTCGCGCAGGTATTCGTCCTCGATGTCGTCGAAATGGCGCGTGAGCAGCTCGAGCTGCTCGGTCAGCGCCCATTCGACGTTGTAGCGGCGCGTGCGGATCAGGTCGATGGTTTCCTGCACGAGCATCTCGTCGCTCAGGATCATCGTGTGAACGTCGATGAAAGCGCCGACTTCGCTCGGGGTGTCGTCGGTCAGGTCGGCGCGCAGCGCTTCGAGCTCGCGGCGCACGACGTCGAGCGCCGTGCGGAATCGCTCGACTTCGGCGTCGATCTGGTTGGCCTCGATCAGGTAATGGGCGACGTCGAGCGCCGCCGGCGCGATCAGATACGCTCGCCCGATCGCGATACCTCGTGAGACGGGAATGCCATGCAGCGTGAAGGACACGCGCACCTCCTCTGTACAAGTAAAGCCGCGGCACACTGCTGCGATGCGCTTATGACCCCGGTTAGCGATTATAAATTCCGCGACTCCCTGCTGACTGCATGCACCGCAGCATTGCGCATTTCGCATCAATGCTTCCGACGAAAAAAATGCCGCGAAACCCGCGGCATTCTCAGTCGAAACGGCAACGATCGCGCGCGGCGATCACTGACCTTCGCCGAACTTGTCGGCGATCAGCTTCAGCAGCGCGTCCATCGCTTCCCGCTCGTCGGGCCCTTCGGTCTCGATCGTCACGGTGCTGCCGATACCGGCCGCCAGCATCATCACGCCCATGATGCTCTTCGCGTTGATCTTGCGCCCGTTGCGTGTCATCCAGACTTCCGACTGGAAGTTGCCGGCCAGTTGCGTGAGCTTGGCCGATGCGCGCGCATGGAGCCCCAATTTATTGACGATGGTGGTTTCTTGTTGAAGCATGATTCTCGGTCGGGTCGGTCGGGACCGCCGGCGGCGCGCGCCGGCGGGTCGGTCTAAAACGGAAAACGGATGCTCAGTGCGATTCGCTCGGGGTACGCGGCTGCGGTTCGGGCGGAATCGGCGCGCACTGGCCGCAGCCGGTTTCCGTCGGCGGCGGCGGCGTGCCGGACGACACCTCGTGCACGCCCTTCGCGCCGCCGGACAGCGCCTTGTCGACCAGCTTGTCGAGCGGCACGGTGCGATAGCAGACGGCCCGCACGAGCATCGGCAGGTTCACGCCGGCCAGCACGCGCACGTTGTCGAGCTTCGCGAGCTGGCCCGCGATGTTCGCGGGCGTCGCGCCGTACATGTCGGTCAGCACCACGACGCCGTTGTCTTCGCGCAGCCGCGCGAGTTCCGCGTGCGCAAACGCCATCACCTGGGCCGGATCGCTGTCGGCCATCACGTCGATGCAGCCGATGCGGGCGGGCACGCCGCCGTAGATGTGCGCGATGCAGTCGCGCAGCGCGGTGGCGAGCGGGGCGTGCGCGATGATCAGGATCCCGGCCATGTCAGATCGCTCCCGGCCGCCCCTGGCGGGCCGATACCCCGCGGCGGGGCAATGAGCGTAGCGAGTGTGGGGAACGTTTCATGTTCAGCCTTGCAACAGTATCGGCCCGACCGCCGGGCCTTCGGTGCGCCGATCACGGCACCGGGCAAGCGGGCATTGTAGCAGGCCGGTCAAGCGGCTCCGGCGACGGGGGACCTGCGCGGCCGCCGCCGGGGTTGCACGGGCGGCGGCCTACGCGGCCGCACGCTCCAGCGCGTCGATGAACATCGCGGCGACGTCGAAGCCCGTCTGCTCCATGATCTCGCGGAAGCACGTCGGGCTCGTGACGTTCACCTCGGTCAGCCAGTCGCCGATCGCGTCGAGACCGACCAGCAGCAGCCCGCGCGACGCGAGCACGGGCCCGAGCGTCGCGGCGATCTCGCGGTCGCGCTCCGTCAGCGGCTGCGCGACGCCGAGGCCGCCCGCGGCGAGATTGCCGCGCACCTCGCTGCCTTGCGGAATCCGCGCGAGCGAATACGGCACGGGCTCGCCGCCGATCAGCAGGATGCGCTTGTCGCCGGCCTTGATCTCGGGAATGAACTTCTGCGCCATCACCGAGCGCGTACCGTCGTGGCTCAGCATCTCGACGATCGAGCCGAGGTTCATGCCGTCCGGCTTCACGCGGAACACGCCCATCCCGCCCATCCCGTCGAGCGGCTTCAGGATCACGTCGCCGTGCTCGGCGTGGAACGCGCGCAGCCGTTTCGCGTCGCGCGTGACGAGCGTCGGCGCGACGAACTGTGGAAACTCGCCGATCGCGAGCTTCTCCGAGTGATCGCGGATCGACTGCGCCTTGTTGAACACGCGTGCCCCCGCGCGCTCGGCCAGCTCGAGCAGCCACGTCGACGTCACGTATTCCATGTCGAACGGCGGATCCTTGCGCATCAGCACCGCGCCGAACGATTCGAGACGGCGCGCGTCGACCGGGCCCGCGTCGAACCAGGTGTCGCGATGCAGGTCGTCCAGTTCGCCGACGAACGCGATGCGCCGCACGTCGGCCTCGACCGCCGAGCCCGTCCACGCGAGGTGGCGCGGCTCGCACGCGTACACCGCATGCCCGCGCCGGGCGGCCTCCGCCATCATCGCGTAGGTCGAATCCTTGTAGATCTTGAAATGCTCGAGCGGGTCGGCGATAAAAAGAATGTCCATGCGGGTCCTGTACGTAGCGAAGGTCCGTTACACCTGGATGGCTTCGGGGTCGGTCTTTTCCAGTTCGATCGACGACGCGATCAGCGACAGCCGCGCGACGACGCCGTACATGTAGAAACGGTTCGGCGGCGCGGCGCCCGGCTTGGCGCCTGCATCCGGCAGCGCGGTGTGCTCGAAGCCGAGCGGCACGTAGTGCATGCCGGGCGCGTTCAGGTTCTGGTCGCGCTCGCGGCCGCCGTGCGTACGGTAGAAGCCGCCGACCACGTAGCGGTCGATCATGTACACGACCGGCTCGGCCACTTCGTCGCCGACGCGCTCGAACGTGTAGACGCCTTCCTGCACGATCACGTCGCGCACCGCGAGGCCGGCCTTCGATTCGGCCATCTGCGCGCGCTCGGCCTTCGTCATGCGGCCGATCTCGGCCGCGTCGTGCACGGTCATCACGCCACGGCCCGCGGTGCCCGCGTCGGCCTTCACGACGACGTACGGCTTCTCGCTGATCCCGTATTCGCGATACTTGCGCGCGATCTTCTTCAGCACGCCGTCGATCGCGTCGGCGAGCGCCTGCTCGCCTTCATGCGCCTGCCAGTCGACGCCTTCCACGTGCGCGAAATACGGATTCACCATCCACGGATCGACGCCGACCATCTTCGCGAACTTCTTCGCGACGTCGTCGTAGCACGCGAAGTGCGTCGACTTGCGGCGCACGGCCCAGCCCGCGTGCAGCGGCGGCAGCAGGTATTGCTCGTGCAGGTTTTCCAGCACGGCCGGGATGCCGGCCGACAGGTCGTTGTTCAGCAGGATCGAGCACGGATCGAAATTCTTCAGGCCGAGGCGGCGCTGCGAACGCTCGAGCGGTTCGAGCACGATCTTCTGGCCGTCGGCCAGCGTGATCGGCGTCATGTCGGTGATGCCGGGGTCGAGCGAGCCGAAGCGCACGTTCAGGCCGGCCTGGCGCATGATCGTCGCGAGACGCGCGACGTTTTCCAGATAGAACGCGTTGCGGGTCGGCAACTCGGGAATCACGAGCAGATTCTTCGCGTCCGGGCAGATCTTCTCGATCGCGGCCATCGCGGCCTGCACGGCGAGCGGCAGCACTTCGGACGGCAGATTGTTGAATGCGCCGGGAAACAGGTTCGCATCGACGGGCGCCAGCTTGAAGCCGGCATTGCGCAGGTCCACCGAACAATAGAACGGCGGGGTGTGTTCCTGCCATTCGAGCCTGAACCAGCGTTCGATCGCAGGCGTCGCGTCGAGGATCTTCTGCTCGAGTTCGAGCAGCGGACCGTTCAACGCGGTAACGAGGTGGGGAACCATGAATCACTCGCGAGCGGGAGAATGAAGATTGTAGAGCAATTGCCCTGCCCATTTGGGGATTGTTCCCGGCTTCACAAGGATTATGGAGGCAGTTTTCGGCTATTGACCCGATAGAGTGAAGGGTTATCCGCTACGTCAGCGCGTGACAGGAGAAAAAAAGCCCGCCGGTGAGGCGGGCCGAAGTCGCTGCGCTCATTCGGAGCGGGCGCCGTCGTCGCGGCGGCCCGCCGTTGATTCGTGTGACTTATTCCACGTGCTCGCCGTGCAGGATCACGTCGAGACCTTCGCGCTCTTCCTCTTCGGTCACGCGCAGGCCGATCGTCAGGTCGATCAGCTTCAGCAGCACGAAGCTCAGCACGCCGCTGTAGACCAGCGTGATCAGCACGCCCTTCGCCTGCAGCAGCAGGCTGCCGTCGAAACCGCCGATGTCCTTGACCGCGAATACCCCGGTCAGCAGCGCGCCGAGAATCCCGCCGATGCCGTGCACGCCGAACGCGTCGAGCGAATCGTCGTAGCCGAGCTTCGACTTGAGCCAGGTGGCCGACCAGAAGCAGATCACGCCCGCCGCGATGCCGATCACGAGCGCGCCCGCCACGCCGACGAAGCCGGCTGCCGGCGTGATCGCCACGAGACCCGCGACCGCGCCCGACACGATGCCGAGCACCGACGGCTTGCCCTTCGCGATCCACTCGGCGAACATCCAGCCGAGCGCCGCGCAGGCGGTCGCGACTTGCGTCGTCAGCATCGCGAAGCCGGCACGGCCGTCGGCCGCGACCGCCGAACCCGCGTTGAAGCCGAACCAGCCGACCCACAGCATCGAGCCGCCGATCATCGTCAGCACGAGGTTGTGCGGCGCCATCGATTCACGACCGTAGCCGACGCGCTTGCCGAGCACCAGGCACGACACGAGGCCCGCGATACCGGCGTTGATGTGCACCACCGTGCCGCCCGCGAAGTCGAGCACGCCGTCGGCCGACAGCCAGCCGGTCGGCTCCCACACCATGTGCGCGATCGGCACATAGACGATCAGCGACCAGAGCGTCATGAACACGAGCATCGCCGAGAACTTCATCCGGTCGGCGAACGCGCCGCAGATCAGCGCCGGCGTGATGATCGCGAACGTCATCTGGTAGACGAAGTAGACCGATTCCGGAATCGTCGTCGCGAGGTGGCTGACGGTCAGCGTCGTCGCCTTGTCGCCCTTCACGTAGGCCATGCCGTGCAGGAACACGCGCGACAGGCCGCCGATGAAGCCGTTGCCCGGCGTGAACGCGAGGCTGTAGCCGACCACCGTCCACAGCACCGTGATCAGCGCGGTGATCGCGAAGCTCTGCATCACGGTCGCGAGCACGTTCTTCTTGCGGACCATGCCCGCGTAGAACAGCGCGAGGCCGGGGATCGTCATGAACAGCACGAGCGCGGTGGACGTCAGCATCCACGCGGTGTCGCCCGCGCTGATCTTCGACGAATCGACCGAGAACGGGGCCGTCGGTGCGGCCGGGGCGGCCGGCGCGGACGCGGCGGCGGCAGCCGATGCGTCGGCCGCGCCCGAAGCCGGTGCGGCGGCGGATGCGTCGGCGGCCGGTGCGGAAGCCGCCGGGGCAGCCGGAGCTGCGGCAGCCGATGCGTCGGAAGCCGTGGCGGCGGGCGTGGAACCAGCCGCGGCGGACGCCGCGTCGTCCGCGAGCGCGGAGCCGACGCCGGCCGCGATCAGCGAGCCTGCCATCAGCAGGGACATCAGAAGTTTGCGCATCTTGGGTTTCCTCTTGTCGCTTGTCTTGTCTGTTCTGTTACAGCGCGTCGGCGCCCGTCTCCCCGGTGCGAATCCGGATCACCTGTTCGATCGGCGTGACGAAGATCTTGCCGTCGCCGATCTTGCCCGTGCGCGCCGCCCGCTCGATCGCTTCCACCGCCTGGTCGACGAGATCGTCGGAGACGGCCGCCTCGATCTTCATCTTCGGCAGGAAATCGACCACGTATTCGGCGCCGCGGTACAGCTCGGTGTGCCCCTTCTGGCGCCCGAACCCTTTCACCTCCGTCACCGTGATGCCCGAGACGCCAAGCGCCGACAGCGCCTCGCGCGTCTCATCGAGCTTGAACGGCTTGATGATTGCGGTAATGAGTTTCATGAAGTCCTCTCGCTGGGTTGTCCCGTCGAATTGGTTGGAATGTTGTAACGGACTCTTCTCAGCAACTCGCATGCCATGTCGGCCCGAACACCGTCTCGAGCGGCTTCGGAACGGGGTCACATCGCGTGGTGTAAGGCGCGGAAGCCCGGCCGAATGGCCAACATGGGCCGCTTTGCTGGCGCGGCGAAAGGATCGTTGCTAGAGTGCACGCACGTCCCGGAACGCCGGGCCATTCACCCATGCGGGCGCCATGCCCGGAATTCGCGCCCCGCGCGCACCATTTCCGGTCATGCGTGCATCATGGGCACGTACGCAACTGAAGATGCACATTTTTTGTGCAAGGAAGGGGAATCACCATGAAGCAACCCAGCGACGTTTTCAACGACCTGCAATCGCGCGTCAGCGATTTGCTGAAAAACTCGCCGGCCAAGGACGTCGAGCGCAACGTGAAGGCCATGTTGTCGCAAGGCTTCTCGAAGCTCGATCTCGTCACGCGCGAGGAATTCGACACCCAGGCACAGGTGCTCGCCCGCACCCGCGTGCGCCTCGAGGAACTCGAAAAGCGCGTCGCGGAACTCGAGCAGAAGCTCGCCGCCCCGCAGGCCTGACGCCCCACCCGGCCGCGAGGGCCGGGCGCGGGCCGCCACGTGCGGCCTGCGCCCGCCACCTTCCTCCACGCTTCGTCGTCCGTCGTTCTTCGCCGTACCCTCCGCTCTTCGCCGTTCATCGTTCTTCGCAGCATCCTCCGCTCTTCGCAGTCCATCGCTCTTCGCAGTTCGTCGTTCGCAACACCTCGTTCTTTCCCCGCGCCACGCCGGCAAGCGCGCACCGATTTCTCCGATTCCCGCGGCGTGCGGCCCCGAACGGCCGTCGTCCGCCCGTCATGCAGGAGCCTCGCCATGTCGCTCGCCGTGGTGCGCAGTCGCGCGCCCGCCTCCGGCCGCGCGCCGGACGTCACCGTCGAAGTCCATCTCGCCAACGGATTGCCGTCGTTCTCGATCGTCGGGCTGCCCGATCTCGAAGTCCGCGAAAGCCGCGAGCGCGTGCGCGCCGCGCTGCAGAACTGCGGATTCGAATTCCCGGTGCGCC
Organism: Burkholderia sp. AU32262; assembly: GCF_020419985.1. Lineage (NCBI taxonomy): Bacteria > Pseudomonadati > Pseudomonadota > Betaproteobacteria > Burkholderiales > Burkholderiaceae > Burkholderia > Burkholderia sp. AU32262. The sequence goes on along the minus strand of NZ_JAIZRS010000017.1, from coordinate 37,496 downwards.
GCATCACCGTCAATCTCGCGCCGGCCGATCTGCCGAAGGAATCGGGCCGTTTCGACCTGCCGATCGCGCTCGGCATCCTTGCCGCGAACGGCCAGATCCCGGCCGACGCGCTGGCCGGCCGCGAGTTCGCGGGCGAGCTGTCGCTGACGGGCGCGCTGCGGCCGATGCGCGGCGCGTTCGCGATGGCCTGCGGCGCCGCGCGGGACTGGCGCGCGGCGCAATCCGGCGCAGGCAGCGCCGGCGGCCCGGGCCTTGATTTCCCCGCCCCGCGCGATTGCACCGCGACATCGCGGCCGCCCGAGCTGTATCTGCCGCTCGACAGCGCAGCCGAGGCCGCGCTCGTGCCGGGCGTGACCGTATTCGGTGCACGCGACCTGCCCGCACTGTGCGCGCACCTCGCCGATGCGCCGGACGGGCGGCTCGCGCCGGTCGCGGCGCCCTGCCTCGACGGCCTGCCGGCGCCGGCCGCCCCCGACCTCGCGGACGTCGTCGGGCAGCGGGGCGCCCGGCGCGCGCTCGAAGTCGCGGCCGCGGGCGGCCATCACATGCTGATGGTCGGGCCGCCCGGGGCCGGCAAGTCGATGCTGGCCGCGCGCCTCGCGGGGCTGCTGCCGCCGCTCACCGACGACGAGGCGCTGACCTCGGCCGCGCTGCTGTCCGCGAGCCGGCTCGGCTTCTCGCCCGCGCAGTGGCGCCGCCGGCCGTTCCGCGCGCCGCATCACTCGTCGAGCGCCGCCGCGCTGGTGGGCGGCCGCAATCCGCCGCAGCCGGGCGAAATCACGCTCGCGCACCTCGGCGTGCTGTTTCTCGACGAGTTGCCGGAATTCGACCGTCACGTGCTGGAAATGCTGCGCGAGCCGCTCGAAGCCGGCCGCATCACGATCTCGCGCGCGGCCCAGCAGGCCGACTTCCCCGCCGCGTGCCAGTTGATCGCCGCGATGAACCCGTGCCCGTGCGGCTGGCACGGCGATCCGTCCGGGCGCTGCCGCTGCTCGCCGGACGTCGCCGCCCGCTATCTGCGCAAGCTGTCGGGGCCGCTGCTCGATCGCATCGACATCCAGATCGACCTGCCCGCGCTGTCGCCGGCCGAGCTCGCGACGCGCGCGACGGCGCCCGGCGAGCCGAGCGCGGCGGTGGCCGCCCGGGTCGCGCAGGCGCGTGCGCTGCAGCTCGAGCGGCAGGGCAAGACGAATCACATGCTGAGCGGCCGCGAAACCGACGACCTGTGCCGGCCGACCGACGAAGGCGAGCGGTTGCTGCGCGAGGCCGGCGAGCGCTTCGGCTGGTCGGCGCGCGCGTATTTCCGCGTGCTGAAAGTCGCGCGGACGATCGCCGACCTGGCCGGCGACCCGCTGCCGACGGCCGCGCAGATCGCCGAGGCGATCCGCTACCGGCGCGCGTTGACGGCGCTGTGAGCGCGCGAGGAGGACAAAATCAGGCTGTCAAGACTTGACTTATGCACAATTTCGCGAATCCGGCCCCGGATCGCGGCTCGCCGCGGCCTTTGCCGGAGGGAATTCGTATCCCGTTGTTTTAATTGATTTTTCTCAAAGGGCGAACGGGCGACCAAACGGGCCGGAAGGCCGGCCGGCGCGGCTCTGCGGGAGATACGCGCGACTTTTCAACAAAGTTATCCACATGCGCTGTGGATAGTCGAAAAACCCTCGCAAAATCCGGCGATTAGCGTCGAAAGCTGCGAATGAACTTTCAGTTGTCGCAGCGTGTCTGAGCGCCCTCGCCGGCCGTCGTCAATCGAGTTTGAACGAGCCGAAAAACTGGTCGAGCTGCTCCTGCGCGAGCGGCCCGTCGGCGATCACGACGGCCTGGTACGCGTGCCGGCCGCGCGCGGCGAGCCGCGCGATGATCGTCTTGCGGGCACGATCGCCGCCGGCGGCCGCGCCCGCGATGCGCAGCTCGACCCCGCTCACCGCGCCGCCGGCCGCGAGCGGCACCGGCACTGCCGCCGTCCGCGGCGCGCCGTCGAGGTTGCGCGACAGCCCGGCGCGCAGGAATTCGAGCGCCGCGCGGCGCGTGTCGTCGCGATCGTCGGGCAGCGTCAGCGTGCCGACCGCGAATACCGCGCCGTCGACATGCGCGGCCTGCATCCGCATCGGCATCGACGTGCCGCCGAGCACCACCGGCTGCTCCTCGACGGTCGGCTTCGCCGGCAGGTCGATCGTATAGCCGGCATCGTTGTGCAGCGTGCGCCAGTCGTACGACGGCGAGCACGCGGCCAGGGCGGCGCTCAGGCAGGCCAGCGCGGCGAAGTGTCGCAGCGGACGAAAAAGGCGGCACAACGAATCGATGACTTCCTTCGGCATGGCGTGGATCGCGGCAGGCAAAAAGGGCCATTATCCGCCGAACCCGAAAACCGGGATGCAGGCCGCCGCCGGTGCGCGCGCCGCATTCGCGCTAAAATGAGCGCCGAATTTCGACGTCCTTTTGTCGACGTCGTTTGCATCGATCCGCGTCATCGACTCCGAGAGCACCAGATGAACACCACGCCTTCCACCCGCCGCAGTGCCGGCCCCGTGCGCTACCTCGTCGCGGCGGCCGTCGTCGCGGCGATCGCCGTCGCCGGCTTCTTCGCGTTCAACGGCAAGTCCAGCGTGCCGGACGCGACCTTCACGCTGCTGTCGGGCCAGAAGGTCTCGACCGCCGGCGACCTGAAGGGCAAGGTCTATCTCGTGAACTTCTGGGCGACAAGCTGCGCGACCTGCATGCAGGAAATGCCGCAGATGGTCGATACCTACAATCGCTTCAAGGGTCAGGGGCTGGAATTCGTCGCGGTCGCGATGAACTACGATCCGCCGATGTACGTCGCGAACTACGCGCAGACGCGCCAGTTGCCGTTCAAGGTCGCGCTCGACGACGGCAGCGTCGCGAAGCAGTTCGGCAACGTGCAGCTCACGCCGACGACCTTCGTCGTCGACAAGGACGGCAAGATCCTGAAGCGCTACGTCGGCGCGCCGCAATTCGCGGAACTCGACGCGCTGCTCAAGAAGGCGCTCGACGGCAACGCGGCCTGAGCGCCGGACTTGCAGGGCCGCACACCGCGCCCTGCTCCGCAAAACGGACCGCACCGCGGTCCGTTTGCATTTCAGCGCTCGGTTTCGCCTTTCGCCGACAGCCCGTAGCGCTTCATCTTCTCGTACAGCGTCGCCTTGCCGACATGCAGCCGGTCGGCCGTCGCCGCGACCGCGCCGCCCGTCTGGTTCAGCGCCTCGGCGATCACCGCGCGCTCGAACTGCTCGATGCGCTCCTTCAGCGTCTGGTCGTTGCCGGCGGCATCGCCCGCGCCCGTTTCCTGCGGCATGTCGGCCACGCCGAGCACGAAGCGGTCGGCTGCGTTGCGCAGCTCGCGCACGTTGCCCGGCCAGTCGCGCTGCATCAGGCTCGCGCGCTGCCGGTCGGTCAGCACCGGCGCGGGCCGCCCGTAGCGCACGGCCGCGTCGAGCATGAAGTGCTCGAACAGCGGCACGATGTCCTCGCGGCGCTCGGCGAGCGGCGGCAGCGCGATCGTCACGACGTTGAGCCGGTACAGCAGGTCGCGCCGGAACGTGCCGGCCGCGACGAGCTCGCTCATGTCGCCCTTCGCGGCCGCGACCACGCGGCAGTTCACGCGGATCGGCTGGTTCGAGCCGAGCCGCTCCAGCACGCCGTCCTGCAGCACGCGCAAGAGCTTCACCTGCAGCGCGAGCGGCATGCTTTCGATTTCGTCGAGGAACAGCGTGCCGCCGGACGCGTATTCGAGCTTGCCGACGCGCCGCTTCGCCGCGCCGGTGAACGCGCCGGGCTCGTAGCCGAACATCTCCGACTCGAACATCGGCTCGGGCAGCGCGCCGCAATTGACCGCGATGAACGGCTTGTCGCGGCGCGGCGACAGCTCGTGCAGGCTGCGCGCGATCAGCTCCTTGCCGGCGCCCGTGTCGCCGTTGATCAGCACCGACGCGTCGGTCGGCGCGATGTTCGCGATCAGCTTGCGCACCTGCTCGATCGCCGGGCTGCGGCCGATGATGCGCGGCGCGACGACGTTCTGCCCGGCCAGCTCGCGCCGCAGCGCGTGGTTCTCGAGCACGAGCTCGCGGCGCTCGAGCGCGCGGCGTACCGTCTCGATCAGGCGCTCGGCCGCGAACGGCTTCTCGATGAAGTCGTACGCGCCGTCGCGCATCGCCTGCACGGCCATCGAGATGTCGCCGTGCCCGGTGACGAGGATCACCGGCACGTCGGGCACGCGCTCGCGGCACTGCGCGAGCACGTCGAGCCCGCTGGCACCCGGCAGCCGGATGTCGCTGACGATCGCGCCGGCGGTATCCGCGACGATCGCCTTCTCGGCCGCCTCGGCCGACTCGAAGCCGGCGACGTCGAAGCCCGCCAGTTGAAGGCTCTGCACGCTCGCCCGGCGCACGAGCGCATCGTCTTCGATATAGATCACTTGCAGCCGGTTGGCCATCTTGGTCACTTGCTCCTGACAGGCCGCGCGGCGCCCGCGCGGCTCTCGTTGATGCCGGTCGTCGCCGACCGGGCCTGCATCCTGCCGCCCGTCCAGGCTAATGCGAGCCCGCCGGCTCGGACACGGAGTCCGGATGATGCGTGCGGGCGCGCCGCAGCGTCAAGACGAACAGCGCGCCGCCCGACGGGGCATTGCGGGCGGTCAGCGCGCCGCCCGCGTCGCTGGCGATCGACGACGAGATCGCGAGGCCGAGCCCGAGCCCGCGCCCCATTTCCTTGGTCGTGAAGAACGGCTCGAACAGGCGCGGCAGCAAATCGGGCGCAATGCCGGAGCCGTTGTCGCGCACCTCGACCGCGAGCGTCGCGGCCGACACCGCGATCGTCACCTCGATGGCCGGCGCCGCGACGCCGGCCACCGCGTCGAGCGCGTTGCCGAGCAGATTGATCAGCACCTGTTCGAGGCGCAGGTCCTCGCAGCGCGCGACGAGTTCGGGATAGTCGCGCGCCAGATCGAGCGGCGCATCCCGCGCGGGCGACACGGTGGCATCCTGCAGCGTCAGCGTGAGCGCGACGCCGCGCAGGCGCTCGTCGAGCAACGACAGCACGCTGCGCAGCGCACGCACGACGAGCGCCTGCTCGTTGCGCGGCTTCGCGCGGCCGACGAACAGTTTCAACTGGTTGGTGATCTTGCCCATCCGCTCGGTGAGCGCGGCGATCGCCTCGAGATTCTCGCGCGCGGCGGCCTGCTCGCCGCGATCGAGCAGCACGCGCGTGTTGTCCGAGAAGCTGCGCAGCGCCGCGAGCGGCTGGTTCAGTTCATGCGTGATGCCGGCCGCCATCTGGCCGAGCGCGGCGAGCTTGCTCGCCTGGATCAGTTCGTCGTGCGCGGCGCGCAGCTCCTGCTCCGCGCGGATCCGGTCGCCGACTTCCTTCTGCAACTGCTCGTTCGCTTCAGACAAATCGGCCGTACGCTCCTCGACGCGCCGGTTCAGCTCCGCGTACGCCTGCTGCAGCAGCGCGCGGCCACGGATCATCTCGCGCACGCGGGCACGGCGCATCCGCCAGTAGAACGCGAGCAGCGCGACCGACACGAAGCCGAAGCCGGTGACGATCGTCGCGTTGCGCGCGTCGGCATCGATCGGCGCGATCGGCGCGAGCGTGACGAGCAGCCAGTCGGGCTCGCCGATCCGGCGCTTGCTGGCGAGAAAGCGCGGCGCGCGCCGGCCGGCGCCGAGGCGCACGATTTCCGCATCGGCGCCGAGCGTCTGCTCGACGCGCAGCGGCAGCGGCGTGACCGGTTGCTGCGCGTACTGGCGCGTTTCGTAGATCGATGCGGCGACGGGCCCCGTGAGCGGGCGCAGCGTGTGGTACTTCCATGCGGGCACCGACGACAGGAACACGACGCCGTGATCGTCCGCGACGACGAGCGGCTCCGACGCATCGGCGCCCTGGAACCATTCGAGATTGAGCTTCACGACGACGACGCCCGCGATCCTGCCGTCGCGCCACACCGGCTGCGAGATGTAGTAGCCGGGGTCGCGCGAGATCGTGCCGATCCCGAAGAAGCGGCCGACCCGGCCGTTCATCGCATCGACGAAATACGGGCGGAAACGGTATTCGATCCCGACGAAGCTGTCGGGCGCGCGCCAGTTGCTGGCGGCGACGCACAGGCCGTCCGCGCCGATCACGTAGGTGACGGTCGCGTGCGCGTGCTCGTTGAGGTCTTCGAGATAGCGGTTGACGCGCGCGGTGTAGTCGGCGCGCTTCGGCTCGGCGAGCAGATCCTGCACGTACGGATGGCTGCCGAGCAGATAAGGCAGCGATTCGTAGCGGTCGAGCGTGCTCTTGAGCGCGTTGGTGGTGCGATCGACGCGCACCGCGGCATTGCGCTGCAGCTCGGCGACGCCGCGCTGCCAGGTGATCGTCCACGTCAGCGCGCACGCCGCGGCGAGCGCGGCGGCGAGCACGACGAGGATGAGCAGGCGGCGCGTCACGGTCGAGGCTTCCTGACGATGCGGATCGCCTATTGTGTCATAGGGCTCCGCATCGATGCCCGGGCCGCCGCGCGGCGCGCCGCCCGCGGGCGACACCGCCGCCTGCTCGCTCATGCCGTCAGACGCCGGCCGTCGTCTCGGTCGGCGCGACTTCGCCGCCGCCCTTCAGCGCCTGGCGCAGCTTGTTGCGGTCGAGCTCCTTCTCCCACGCCGACACGACGACGGTCGCCACGCCGTTGCCGACGATGTTGGTCAGCGCGCGGCATTCGCTCATGAAGCGGTCGATGCCGAGGATCAGCACCATGCCCGACAGCGGGATCGTCGGCACGACGGCCAGCGTCGCGGCGAGCGTGATGAAGCCCGCGCCGGTCACGCCGCTCGCGCCCTTCGACGTGAGCATCGCGACGGCCAGCAGCGTGAGCTGCTGCATCCACGTCAGCTCGATGTTGGTCGCCTGCGCGATGAACAGCACGGCCATCGTCATGTAGATGTTGGTGCCGTCGAGGTTGAACGAATAGCCGGTCGGCACGACGAGGCCGACGACCGAACGCGAGCAGCCGGCCTTCTCGAGCTTTTCCATCAGCTGCGGCAGCGCGGCTTCCGACGAGCTCGTGCCGAGCACGATCAGCAGCTCTTCCTTGATGTACGACACGAAGCGGATGATCGAGAAGCCGGTGAAGCGCGCGATCGCGCCGAGCACGACGAGCACGAACACGAGCGACGTCAGGTAGAACGTGCCGATCAGCTTGAGCAGCGGCACCAGCGAGCCGACGCCGTACTTGCCGATCGTGAACGCCATCGCGCCGAACGCGCCGATCGGCGCCAGCTTCGTGACGATGTGCACGATGCCGAACAGCACGCGCGTCAGGCCGTCGATGAAGTCGGTCACGACCTTGCCGCGCTCGCCGAGGTGCGCGAGCACGCTGCCGAACAGCAGCGCGATCAGCAGGATCTGCAGGATTTCACCCTGCGCGAACGCATCGACCATCGTGTTCGGGATGATGTGCATCAGGAAGTCGACCGTCGACTGCCCGTGCGCCTTCGCCGCATACGACGCGACGGCCTTGCCGTCGAGCGTCGCCGGATCGATGTTGAAGCCGACGCCCGGACGCAGCAGGTGCGTGGCCGCGAGGCCGAGCAGCAGCGCGAAGGTCGACACGATCTCGAAGTACAGCAGCGCCTTGCCGCCGACGCGGCCGACCTTCTTCATGTCCTCCATGCCGGCGATGCCGGTGACGACCGTACAGAAGATGATCGGGCCGATCACCATCTTGATCAGCTTGATGAAGCCGTCGCCGAGCGGTTTCATGTCGGTGGCGATCGACGGGTAGTAGTGGCCGAGGATCACGCCGACGATGATGGCGAAGATCACCTGCACATAGAGCACTTTGTAGAAGGGTTTCTTCTTCACGATGGTTCCTGCTGAAGTAGATGAGCCGGTGGAAACGGCGTCACGCGCGCAGGGATGAATGAGAACGGGGGGCAATCCCCCCGAAGGCATTCGCCCGCGCGGCTGCCGTGCCGCAACAAGCGATGCCTCAGGACATCCGGAGGGGGAGGAAGGCATTGGTCATCGGTTGTCTCCTTGGTTTAATAGTCAGGCCGGGGGGCCGGCCATGCGCTTTATATTGCAAGGTCGATGCCAGGTTTCCGGAACCCCTCAAGCCGTTGTTTTCATTGTATTTCTCATAATGCGGCAGGCAAGGAAATCCGGTATTACGGATTTCCGGAAAATATCCGTCCGGCGATCCGGACGGATCCATCGTTTCATCGGACGAATCAGTGCTGCACGGCCCGGCTCGCGAGCACGCCCGTCTGCGCGTAGAACTCCTGCCGCGCGAACGCGTCGCGCTCGCGGCGTGCGCGCTCGCCGCGATCCAGGAGCGAGCCGACGACGATCCCGACGAACGCGAGCGGCACCGACACGAGCGCCGGATTGTCGAGGAACACCGCCGCATGCGCGTGGTGCAGCACGTCGACCCACACCGACTTCGACAGCACCGTGAGCGCGACCGCCGACACGAGGCCGAGGCCGCCGCCGAGCACCGCGCCGCTTGTGGTCATCCCGCGCCAGAAGATCGACATCGCGAGCACCGGGAAATTGGCGCTCGCGGCCACCGCCGCGACGAGCCCGACCATGAACGCGACGTTCACGTGCTCGAACAGGATCGACAGCGCGATCGCGACGGCCGACAGCCCGATCGTCGCCGCGCGCGAAATGCGCATCTCCAGCCGCTCGTCGGGCTTGCCGCGCGCCCACATCTGCGCATAGAGATCGTGCGAGATCGTGGTCGCACCGGCGAGCGTCAGCCCGGCGACCACCGCGAGGATCGTCGCGAACGTGACGGCCGCGATGAATCCGTAGAACCAGTTGCCGCCCACCGCCTGCGCGAGCTTCACCGCGACCATGTTCGAGCCGCCGAGCAGGTCGTGCGTCAGGTTGAACGTGCCGTTCGCGCCGAGCCGGAAGAATTCCGGATGCTGCGCGAGCAGCACGATCGCCGAGAAGCCGATCACGAAGGTCAGCAGGTAGAAGTAGCCGATGAAGCCGGTCGCGTACAGCACCGACTTGCGCGCCTCCTTCGCGTTCGGCACCGTGAAGAAGCGCATCAGGATGTGCGGGAAGCCGGCCGTGCCGAACATCAGCGCGATGCCGAGCGACAGCGCGTTGGCCGGGTCGCGGATCAGCTTGCCGGGCCCCATGATCGACAGCGCGCCCGGATGCACGGCCACCGCGCGGCGGAACATCGCGTCGATGCTGAAGCCGAATTCGCCGAGCGCGAGCCACGCGAGCAGCGTCGCACCGGCGAGCAGCAGCACGGCCTTGATCACCTGCACCCAGGTGGTCGCGGTCATTCCGCCGAAGAATACGTAGACGACCATCAGCACGCCGACGATCAGCTCGGCCGTGCCGTACGACAGCCCGAACAGCAACTGGATCAGCTTGCCCGCGCCGACCATCTGCACGACGAGGTACAGCACGACGATCGTCAGCGCGTTCGCGGACGTCAGCAGCCGGATCGGCCGCTGCGCGAAGCGATACGCGACGACGTCGACGAACGTGAACTTGCCGAGGTTGCGCAGCGGCTCGGCGATCAGGAACATCACGAACGGCCAGCCGACCAGGAAGCCGATCGAGTAGATCAGCCCGTCGAAGCCGAACATGAACACCATCCCCGACAGCCCGAGGAACGACGCGGCCGACATGTAGTCGCCCGCGATCGCGAGCCCGTTCTGCAGCCCGGTGATGCCGCCGCCGGCCGTGTAGAAATCGCGCGTCGAGCGCGTGCGGCGCGCGGCCCAGCGCGTGAGCGCGAGCGTCGCGAACACGAACGCGAAGAACATCGCGATCGCGACCGGGTTCAGCTCGACCTTGTCGGGCATCGGGCCGGCGACGCCGGTCGCATGGGCGGTGGAGGCAACGAGAACGGCCAGCGCGACGGGCGCGCTCGAAATGAATCGCATGTCGGCCTCCGTCACGGACGTTGCAGGATCGCGTCGACGCGGCGGTCGAACGCACGGTTCGCGCGCAGCACGTAGCACGCGGTCAGGCCGATCGCGATCAGGATGATCGCGACGCCCGCGGCGATCCCGACCGTCGTCGTCGCGCCGCGGTACAGCGGCGCGGCGAGCACGTGCGGCGCGAGCGCGACGAGCAGGATGAAGCCGTAGTACGTGGCGATCATCAGCGCGGTGAGCGTGAAGCTGAAGCGGCGCCGTGCGCGCACGAGTTGCTGGTAGTCGCGGCGCGCCGTGACCGATTCGATGACGGAAAGCTCCATGTTGTCTCCGGTGTCGACCAGAGTTAGTGCTTTAGCACTTACTCTGGTCCCATGCTTCGCGGACGAACTGAGTTGGCGCTTCAGCGCCTACTCAGGTCCCCGCAGGGCAAGTCGCCTCGTCGTCGCGAGAGCTGTCTTGTGGATGATCGGCGCGTGATCGGCATCCGCCCGCGCCGTGGCGGCACATCAATGCGTTACACGACGCGATCCGCCCGCAGCCGCGCGACGTCCTCCGCCGACATCCCGAGCCAGCCGCCGAGCACCGCCTCCGTATCCGCGCCGAGCACCGGCGGCGCGCCGCGCACCGGCAGCCGCGCGCCGTCGAAGCGGTACGGCGGCGCGAGCACGTCGACGCCGCCCGCGACCGGATGCGGCTGCCGCGTGACGAGCCCGGCGCGGGTCGCGCGTTCGGACGTCAGCGCTTCGTGCAATCCGAGCACTTCGCCGCACGGAATGCCCGCCTCGGCGAGCGCCGCCAGCAGCGTCGCGCGCGACCGGCGCGCGAGTTCGCCACGAATCTCGGGCAGCAGGTCGGCGCGATTCTCCGAGCGGCCGAGGTTGGTCCTGTAGCGTTCGTCCGCCGCGAGATCGGGCCGCTCGATCGCATCGCAAAAGCGTGCGAACTGCGTGTTGTTGCCGACCGTGATCACGAGCGGGCCGTCGGCCGCGTCGAACACGCCGTACGGCACGATCGACGGATGCGCGTTGCCGTAGCGCGGCGGGTCCGCGCCCATCAGCAGCGCGTCGAGCCCGTAGTACGCGGTGATCATCAGCCCGCAGTCGAACAGCGCCATCTCGATGCGCCGCCCGCGTCCGGTCGCATGGCGTTCGTACAACGCGGCGAGGATCGCCTGCGCCGAATACATGCCGGTGAACAGGTCGACCGCCGCGACGCCGAACTTCAGCGGCGGCTGGCCGGCCTCGCCGTTCAGCGCCATCAGCCCGGCCTCGCCCTGCACGACGAGGTCGTAGCCGGGCCGCGCGGCCTCCGGGCCGGAGCGGTCGTAGCCGGAGATCGCGCAATGCACGAGCCGCGGATTCAGTTCGGCCAACGCGTCGTAGCCGAGCCCGAGCTTCTCCGCGCCGCCGCACTTGAAGTTGTGGATCACCACGTCGGCCTGCGCGGCCAGCTCGCGCGCGATGCGCCGGCCGGCTTCCGTCTGCAGGTCGACGCAGATCGACCGCTTGCTGCGGTTCACGCTGTTGAAATAGGTGGTTTCGGTGTCGCCGATCCGCAGCCCCCAGTCGCGCGTATCGTCGCCGCGCGCCGGATGCTCGACCTTGATCACCTCCGCGCCGAAATCGGCGAGCACCATCGCGCACCACGGACCCGCGAGCACGCGCGAGAAATCGAGCACCTTCACGCCGGCCAGCGGCAGCGCGCGCGTGTCGTTCGTCATCCTTGTCTCCTCCATTCGCGTTTCGCCGCTTATTGTTTCGACAGCGCGATGTAGCGCGCGAGGTGGTGATCCTCGTCGCCGAGCTGGTGATCGATCATCACGAGACGCTTCGCGTAATGCGACAGCGGCAGCTCCCACGTCATCCCGATCCCGCCGTGCAGCTGAATGCTTTCCTCGGCGACGAGCGTGCCGATCCGGCCAACGCTGTACTTCGCCGCGGCGAGCGCGCGCTCGCGCACCACGCGCGGCGCATCGAGCTGCGCGGCGGCGTTGATCACGGCCGAGCGCGCCTGCTCGACTTCGAGTAGCAGATCGGCCATCCGGTGCTGCAGCGCCTGGAAGCTGCCGATCGGCATCCCGAACTGCTTGCGCGTGCGCAGGTAGTCGAGCGTGTGCGCCTTCGCGACGTCCATCGCGCCGAGCGCTTCCGCCGACAGCGCGAGCAGCCCGTAGCCGAGCACGCGTTCGAGCAACTCGGCGCCCGCTTCGCCGTCGAGCGCATCCGGCGCGCCGAGCGCGGCGTCGGCCGGCAGCGCGACGCGCTCGAAGCGCACTTCGGCCGCACGGCCGCCGTCGATCTTCCTGTAATCGCGCAGCGACACGCCCGGCGCATCGGCCGGCACGACGAACAGGCCGATGCCGGCCGCATCGTCGTCGCGCCCCGACACGCGCGCGCTGACGACGAAGAACGCCGCCTGCGCGGCCTGGTCGACGACGCCCTTCGCGCCCGTGAGCACCCAGCCGTCGCCCGCACGTTCGGCGCGCGTGCGCACGGTCGTCAGCTCGTAATGCGAGCCCGGTTCGTCGTGCGCGAACGCGGCGCTCGCGCTGCCGTCGATCAGCGCGGCGAGCCGCTCGCGATGCGCGTCGCCGCCGGCGAGCGCGAGCGCACGGCCCGCGAGCAGCGCGCCGAGGAACGGCTCGACGACGAGCCCGCGCCCGAGGCATTCGAACACCACGGCGATATCGAAGCCCGCGCCGCCGAAGCCGCCGTCGGCTTCGGCGAACAGCGCGCCGACCGTACCGAGTTCGGCGAAGCGCCGCCACATCGCGCGGTCGAAGCCTTCGGCCGACTGCGCGATGCGGTCGCGCACCGGGAACGCGTACTGTTCGGCGATGAAGCGGTTCAACGTGTCCGCCAGCATCCGGCGGTCTTCTGTGTGCTGGAAATCCATCGTCGCGTCCCTCGTCACAGCCCGAGCATCATCTTCGCGATGATGTTCTTCTGGATCTCGTTCGAGCCGCCGAAGATCGACAGCTTCCGGTTGTTGAAATACTGCTGCGCGGCGCTCGCGGCTTCTTCCGGGCCGACCGGTTCGCCGTCGTAATCGGCATCGAGCGCTTCATCGACGAACGGCTGCGCGTACGGCCCCATCGCTCGCCGCATCAGCGCGGTGATCTCCTGGCGGATCTGCGTGCCGCGAATCTTCAGCATCGAGCTTTCCGCGCCCGGCACGCCGCCGCCCGCGACTGCGGCCAGCACGCGCAGATTGGTCGTGCGCATGTTTTCCAGCTCGATCTCGACGCGTGCGACGCGCGCCGCGAAGAACGGATCGTCGGCGAGCGGCCGGCCGTTCTTCATGACCTTCGCGGCCACCGCGCGCAGCCGGTCGAGCGCGGCGGTCGAGAAGCCGATCCCCGCGATGTTGGTGCGCTCGTACGTGAGCAGATATTTCGCGTAGGTCCAGCCGCGATTCTCCTCGCCGACCAGGTTCTCCACCGGCACGCGCACGTCGGTGAAGAAGACCTCGTTCACCTCGTGCTCGCCGTCGAGCGTGATGATCGGGCGGACCTCGACGCCCGGCGTGTTCATGTCGATCAGCAGGAAGCTGATGCCTTCCTGCTTGCGCACGTCGGTCGCGGTGCGCACGAGGCAGAAGATCATGTTCGCGTAGTGGCCGAGCGTGGTCCATGTCTTCTGGCCGTTCACGACGTAGTGATCGCCGTGGCGTACCGCGGTGGTCTTCACCGACGCGAGATCGGACCCGGCGCCCGGCTCCGAGTAGCCCTGGCACCACCAGTCGGTGCCGTCGAGAATGCGCGGCAGCCAGTGGCGCTTCTGCGCGTCGCTGCCGTACTTGATCAGCACGGGGCCGAGCATGTTCACGCCGAACGGCACGATGCGCGGCGCGCCGGCGAGCGCGCATTCGTTGTCGAACAGGAACTTCTGCGCGACGCTCCAGCCGGGGCCGCCGTATTCGCGCGGCCAGTGGCTCGCGAGCCAGCCGCGGGCATGCAGGATCGCGTGCCATTCGCGCATGTCGTCGCGCGTGAGATGCAGGCCGCCCTTCACCTTGCGCGCGATGCGCTCGGGCAGTTCGGCTTGCAGGAAGCGCTGCACTTCGGTGCGGAACGCCTCCTCTTCGGGAGTGAAATCGAGGTTCATCGTAGGTCCGTTGCGAATGCGGTGGGCGTTCAGTCGATGCGGTTCAGGCTCGCGAAATCCGCGCCGCGCGCGACGAGATCGACGAGCAGCGGCGACGGCTTCCAGAACAGCGGATCTTCCTTCGCGAACGCGCGGATATCGGCGAGCACGTTCGCGAGGCCGACCGTGTCCGCGTAGTGCATCGGGCCGCCGCGGTAACGCGGAAAACCGTAGCCGTACAGGAACACCGCGTCGACGTCGAGCGGGCGCAGCGCGATCTTCTCGTGCACGACGTTCGCGCCTTCGTTGATCATCGCGGCGAGGTAGCGGCGCAGGATTGCTTCATCGGTGAACGTGCGCGGCGTGACGCCCTTCTTCGCGCGTTCTTCCGCGACGATCGCGTCGACTTCCGGGTCGGGCGTGCCGACACGCGCGCCGTCCGGATACAGGTAGTAGCCGCGGCCGGTCTTCTGCCCGAACCAGCCGCGCTCGCACAGCCGGTCGGAAATCTCCACGTAGCGCGCGTTCGGATCGCGCGTCGCCGCGCGGCGCTTGCGGGTCGCCCAGCCGATGTCGCCGCCCGCGAGGTCGACCACCTGGAACGGGCCCATCGGGAAGCCGAACCCGCGCACCGCGCGATCGATCTGGTACGGCGACGCGCCGTCTTCCATCAGGTAGTCGGCCGCGGTGCGATAGACGGCGAGGATCCGGTTGCCGATGAAGCCGTCGCACACGCCCGCGCGCACCGGCGTCTTCTTCAGTTGCCTGGCCAGCGCGAACGCGGTCGCGACGACGTCCGCGCTCACGCGCGCCGGCACGACGATCTCGAGCAGCTTCATCACGTTGGCCGGCGAGAAGAAATGCAGGCCGATCACGTCGGCCGGCCGGTCGATGCTCGCGGCGAGCGCGTCGATGTCGAGATACGACGTGTTGGTCGCGAGCACCGCGCCCGGCTTGCACACGCGGGCGAGTTCGGCGAACACCGCCTGCTTCACGGCCATGTCCTCGAACACGGCTTCGATCACGACGTCGGCCTGCGCGAGCGCGTCGTACGACGTGCTGCCCTTGAAGCGCGCGAGGCGCGCCGCGTGCGCGGCCGGCGTCATCCGCCCTTTCGCGACGAGGCCGTCGTACACCTTCTCGACATGCGCCCGGCCGCGCGCGAGCGACGCTTCGTCGCGCTCGATCATCGTCACCGGCAGCCCGGCGTCGAGCGCCGCGACCGCGATGCCCGCGCCCATCGTGCCGCCGCCGACCACGCCGATCCGCTCGACCGGCCGTGCGCTCGCGTGCCGCGCCTCGGGCGCCTTCGCCGCCTCGCGTTCCGCGAAGAACGCATGCACGAGGCCCGCGCGCTGCGGGCTGTCGACGCACTGCAGGAACAGGCCGCGTTCGAGCTTCATCCCCGCGTCGAACGACTGCGTGAGCGCGGCCTCGACCGCGTCGACGATCTTCGCCGGCGAGAAAAGGCCACGCGACTTCTTCGGCAATTCCGCGCGCGCCGCATCGATCGCGGCCTGCGCGGCCGCGCGGTCGGCGAGGCCCTGCGCGTCGCGCGTACGGCGCACCGGCGCGCCGAGCGACACGAGTTCCTGCGCATAGGCGAGCCCTTCGGCAAGCGTGTCGTCGCTGTGCGCGATGCGATCGACGAGGCCGAGCGCGAGCGCTTCCTCGGCGCTCGCATGGCGGCCCGTCAGCATCAGGTCGAGCGCGGCCTTCGCGCCGATCAGGCGCGGCGCGCGCTGCGTGCCGCCCGCGCCGGGCAGCAGGCCGAGCGTCACTTCCGGCAGCCCGAGCTTCGCGCCGGGCACCGCGAGCCGGTAATGCGCGGCCAGCGCGACCTCGAGGCCGCCGCCGAGCGTCGCGCCGTGCAGCGCGACCACGACCGGCTTCGCGCCCGATTCGATCCGCTCGCACACGTCGGGCAGCGACGGCGGCACGGGCGGCTTGCCGAATTCGCGGATGTCGGCGCCCGCGATGAAGTTGCGGCCGGCGCCGACGATCAGCACCGCGCGGATCGCGTCGTCGGCCTGCGCGGCGTCGATCGCGTCGGCGAGGCCGCGCCGCACGTCGGCGGACAACGCGTTGACGGGCGGGTGATCGATCGTGACGACGAGCACCTTGTCGCGCCGTTCGCGCGTGACGGTGCCGGTGGCGGATGTTTCGGGGGAAGCGGGTGAATTCATCGTGTCTCCAGGTGCGGTGCGCCGGGCGGGCGGGACCGGCCGCCGGGTCGGCGGCGACGCCGGTTCGCGAGCGGGGTCCCGCGCGGCGGGAAACGGTCCGGCGTGGTTGCCGGGCATGACTCGATTCTCGATTGATCGAGATTCATTGACAATTCCCGCGCGCCTTTACAAGCTGTCAAGCCCGACTTGACATTGAATGCTTTCGAACCGTTTCGGCCCGTTGTTTCGGCCCTTTAAGCGGAACGGATCAGGAGACCCCGGATGGACCTGAACGCGCTGACGCTGCTCGTCGAGATCCTCGACGCGGGCAATCTCAGCAAGGCCGCGCAGCGGCTCAAGATGAGCCGGGCGAACGTCAGCTACCGGCTGAACCAGCTCGAACGCTCGATCGGCCAGCAGCTCGTGCGGCGCACGACGCGGCGCATCGAGCCGACCGAGATCGGGCTCAAGCTGTACGAGCATGGCCGGCGCATCCGCAACGAATTGCTGGCCGCGCAGGAATCGGTGACGACGCTCGGGCAGGACCTGCAGGGCCGCGTGCGGCTGTCGGTGCCGAGCGGCTATGGGCAGATGGTGATGTCCGAGTGGCTGCTCGCGTTCAAGCGGCTGCATCCGGGCATCGTGCTCGACGTGGTGTTCGAGAATCGCGTGGAAGACCTGATGCGCGACGAAGTCGACATCGCGATCCGCGTGATGTCGGAGCCGCCGCAGAACCTCGTCGCGCGCGACATGGGCGCGGTGCGCTACGTCGCGTGCGCGTCGCCCGCGTTCGCGGCCGCGCACGGGATGCCCGCGACGCTCGGCGCGCTGGCCGCCGCGCCGGTCGTCACCGCGACGGTGCTCGGCCGGCAGTTGCGGATCGCCGCGTATCTCGGCGACGAGCGCCACGAGGTGCTGCTCGAACCGACGCCGATTTCGGAGAACTTCCTGTTCCTGCGCCAGGCGATCCTCGCGGGGATCGGCGTCGGCATCGTGCCCGACTACGTGATGCAGGACGACCTGCGGCACGGCACCGTCGTCACGTCGCTCGACGCATACCGGCTCAGTATCTTCGGCACGCACATGTACATGCTGTACATGCCGAACCGCCACCACACGCGCGCCACCGCCACGTTCATAGAGTTCATCCTCGAACAGGCCGGAAAGACCGGCCGGGGCGGGCACGGCGGGATGCGTCAGGGTTTCCTGTCGGATGACAAGCCGCCGGGCGCGCGGCGACAATAGCGCGCCGGGGCGGGCGGCGCCGCTGCGCCCGTG
Organism: Burkholderia sp. AU32262; assembly: GCF_020419985.1. Classification (NCBI taxonomy): domain Bacteria; kingdom Pseudomonadati; phylum Pseudomonadota; class Betaproteobacteria; order Burkholderiales; family Burkholderiaceae; genus Burkholderia; species Burkholderia sp. AU32262. The sequence continues at coordinate 20,060 of NZ_JAIZRS010000017.1, read as the reverse complement.
CCGACGGCAACGTCGACATCGACGCCGCCGTCTCGTTCGAATTCACTGCCGCCGAGGGTTCAATGTTCGACCGGATTCGTCCGCATTCGCGTCCCTGGACGCTCGCTGCCGCCGTCGCGCTCGTCACGTTCGGCGCCGGCTGCACGTCCCCGTCCGCGCCGTCGTCCAGCGCGGTGGTGCCCGTCGTCGCCGCATCGGGCGCGGCCGTGCCGCTGCCCGGCTTCCACGCGCCCGAGCTGTCGTCCGGCTGGACCGACAAGCCGGGCTGGACCTCGCAGCACTTCATGATCGCGGCCGCGAACCCGCTCGCGACGCAGGCCGGCTACGACATGCTGAAGGCGGGCGGCACCGCGATCGACGCGGCGATCGCGACGCAGATGGTGCTCGCGCTCGTCGAGCCGCAATCGTCGGGCATCGGCGGCGGCGCGTTCATGCTGTACTTCGACGGCAAGGCGACGCAGGCGTACGACGGCCGCGAAACCGCGCCGGCCGCCGCGACCGAGCGCCTCTTCTACGGGCCGACCGGCCAGCCGATGAGTTTCTACGAAGGCGTCGTCGGCGGACGCTCGGTCGGCACGCCGGGCGTGCTGCGCATGCTCGACGCCGCGCACCGCGCGCACGGCAAGCTGCCGTGGCGGCGGCTGTTCCAGCCGGCCATCCGGCTCGCCGAGCGCGGCTTCACGATCAGCCCGCGCCTGGCGATGCTGATCGCGAACGACAGGTACCTGAAGAACGATCCGGCCGCCCGCGCCTATTTCTACAACGCCGACGGCACGCCGAAGGCCGCCGGCACGGTGCTGAAGAACCCGGCGCTCGCGACCGTGCTGCGCCAGGTCGCCGACCGCGGCGCGAACGCGTTCTACAACGGCGCGATCGCGCGCGACATCGTCGCGAAGGTGCGCAAGCACCCGACCAACCCCGGGCTGCTGTCGCTGCAGGATCTCGCGCGCTACCAGACGAAGGTGCGTGCGCCGCTGTGCGCCGACTACCGGCGCTCGGTCGTGTGCGGGATGCCGCCGCCGCCGTCGGGCGGCCTCGCGATCGCGCAGATGCTCGGCATGCTCGAGGCGATGCCCGACTGGCAGCAGATCGGCGCGCAGAAGCCGGTGCGCAACGAAGTCGGCTACGAGCCGACGCCGTTCGCCGCGCATCTGTTCAGCGAGGCCGGGCGCCTCGCGTATGCGGACCGCGCGCGCTACGCCGCCGATCCCGATTTCGTGCCGCTGCCGGGCGGCAACTGGGCGAGCCTCACCGACAAGGCCTATCTCGCGCAGCGTGCGCGGCTGATCGGCGACACCAGCATGGGCGTCGCGCAGGCCGGCACGCCGCAGGGCGCGACGCTCGCGCTGGCCGACGACCGCAGCCCCGAATTACCGTCGACGTCCGACATCGCGATCGTCGACCGCTACGGGCAGGCGCTGTCGATGACGACCAGCATCGAGGATGCGTTCGGCTCGCGGCTGATGGTGCGCGGCTTCATGCTGAACAACCAGTTGACCGATTTCTCGTTCGCATCGAACGACAACGGCCGGCCGGTCGCCAACCGCGTGCAGCCCGGCAAGCGGCCGCGCTCGGCGATGTCGCCGGAACTCGTGTTCGACAAGAAGACGAAGCAGGTGACGATGATCGTCGGCTCGGCCGGCGGCCCCGCGATCATCAATCACGTCGCGAAGACGCTGGTCGGCGTGCTCGACTGGGGCATGACGATGCAGCAGGCGATCGCGCTGCCGAACTTCGGGTCGATGAACGGGCCGACGCAGCTCGAACGCGGCCGCGTGTCGGACGCGCTCGCCGACGGGCTGAAGGGCCGCGGGCACGACGTGAAGGTCGTCGAGATGAACTCGGGGATTCAGGGGATCCAGCGGTTGAACGTGCAGGGGCAGACGGTGTGGTTCGGCGGGGCCGATCCTCGGCGGGAAGGGGTCGCGATGGGGGAATGAGTGCGACAGGCAGCGGCGACGCGCGTGCGCCGCCGCTGCCTGCATGACGTCAACCCCTTCCCTTCCACGGCACCACTCGCCGCTCGACCCAGCGCATCGCGAGATCGAACAGCCACGCGATCGCGCCGATGATCAGGATGCCCATCACGACGATGTCGGTGCGCAGGAAGCTCGATGCGTTGAGCACCATCTGCCCGAGCCCGGCCGTCGCGGCGACCATCTCGGCCGCGACGAGCGTCGTCCAGCCGAACCCGATCGCGATCCGCAGCCCGGTGAGGATTTCCGGCAGCGCGGCGGGCAGCACCACGTGGCGCACGATCTGCGCGAAGCTGCCGCCGAGCGAATACGCGGCGTTGATCTGCTCGACCGTCGCCGCGCGCACGCCGGCGCGCGCGGCCATCGCGATCGGCGCGAAGCACGCGAGGAAGATCACGACGAGCTTCGCCGTCTCGTCGATGCCGAACCAGATCACGACGAGCGGCAGATAGGCGAGCGGCGGCAGCGGCCGATAGAACTCCAGCAGCGGATCGAGCACGCCGCGCGCGATGCGGCTCACGCCCATCAGGATGCCGGCCGGCACGCCGATCGCGGTTGCGAGCACGAACGCGCCGAACACGCGCGCGGCACTCCACAACAGATGGTCGGACAGCGGCAGGCCGCCCTGGATACGGCCGTGCCACGCGTCGACGAACGCGGTCCACACCGCTTCGGGCGCGGGCAGGAACAGCGGCGGCAGCCACTGCAGATGCGTCGCGACCCACCACAGCACGGCCAGCGCCGCGATCGTCGCCGTGCTGAGCGCGGCCGTTTTCCCTTGCCCCGGCAACCGGTAGCGGTGCGATGGGCGTGCGGGACGCGCCGCGTGGCGCCGCTGCGCCGCGCGCGCATCCCGTTCTTCGAAATCGGCGGGCGCGCGATCGGCCGCCCAGGAATCCTGCGTGCTCATGTCGTCCTGCCTGTGCAAAGTGCTGTTCCGGCCGCGCCCGACGGCCACGCCGTGTCGCGCGAGCTCGCTCATCACGCGGGCTCCGCGACTGCGTCGTCGCGATGCAGATACGCGATCAGCCGCTCGCGCCAGCCGATGAATTCCGGCGACGACTTCACCGCGCGCGCATCGCGCGATTCGACGTAACGCCGAGCGAACGGCAGCGCGAAGGTTTCTGCGATGCGGCCGGGGCCTGGCGTCATCACGACGAGACGCGTCGCGAGAAACAACGCCTCCTCCACGTCGTGCGTGATGAAGAACACCGTCTTGCCGGTGCGCGCCCACACGTCGAGCACGAGCGCCTGCATCGTCCCGCGCGTCATCGCGTCGAGCGCGCCCATCGGCTCGTCCATCAGCAGCACGCGCGGGTCGCTCGCGAGCGCACGCGCGATGCCGACGCGCTGCTGCATCCCGCCCGACAGCTCGTACACGCGCGCATGCGCATGACGCTCGAGGCCGACGAGCGCGAGCATCTCGCGCGCCCGCGCTTCGCGCTCGGCCTTCGGCACGCGCGCGAAGCGCAGCCCGAGCGCGACGTTGTCGAGCACGTCGAGCCACGGCAGCAGCGCGTACTTCTGGAACACGACGCCGCGATCGGCGCCGGGGCCCGTGACCGGCACGCCGTCGACGCGCACGTCGCCCGTCGTCGGCGCGACGAAGCCGGCCATGCAGTTGAGCAGCGTCGTCTTTCCGCACCCGGATGCGCCGAGCGCGACGACGAATTCACCGGACTCGATGCGCAGGTCGACGCGCGCGAGCGCCTGCGTCGTCGGCCTGCCGCGCTCGCCCGGGTAGGCGACCGATACCTGACGGACTTCCAGCGTGCTCATGATCGAAGGGCTCCGCGACGAGTGGGCTGAACGGCCGCGCTCAGCGCGCGGCCTTCTGCACGAACTGCGGATCGACGCCGACCGAATAGTCGGCGAGCACCGTCTGGATCGTGCCTTGCGATTTGAGGAACGTGGCCGTGGCCGCGAGCGACTTCGCGGCGCCCGATTGCGCGCCGCCGCCGAGCCACGTCGGCGAAGCCTGCTCGGCCGCCGTCGGGAACGCGTAGAGCGCGAGGCTGGCCGGCACGTCCTGCGCGTTCGCGCCGGACACCTTCGCGACCGCCGCGACCTGCGGCGAGCCGACCTTCCACGCCGCCGCGTGCGCGCGGTAGTCGGCGTCCGCCGCCGCGAGCACCTTCACGAAACGCGTGACGAATTCGGGGTTCTCGCGCGCGAACTTGCGGCTCACGACGAAGCCGTCGAAGGTCGCCTTGCCACTTTCTTTCGCCACCTGGCCGGACGTCGTCAGCACGGTGCCCGACTGCTTGACCTTCGCGAGCACCGGATCCCAGATATAGGTCGCGTCGATGTCGCCGCGCGTCCATGCGGCCGCGACTTCGGGCGGGCGCAGGTTGACGATCTTCACGTCGTTCGGATTGACGCCCGCGGCCTGCAGCGCGACGAGCGTATGGAAATGCGACGTCGACACGAACGGCACGCCGATCTTCTTGCCCTTCAACGCCGCGATGCTCGTGACGCCCGAGCCGTTGCGCGCGACGAGCGCCTCGGCGTCGTTGATGTTGTCGAGCACCCAGAACAGCGAGATGTCGAGCCCCTGCGACAGGCCGGCCGCAATCGGGCTCGACCCGGCTTCGCCGAGCTGCACGGAGCCCGACGCGAGCGCGCGGATCACGTCGGCGCCGCTGTCGAGCTTGCGGAACGTGACCTTGTAGCCGGTCGCCTTTTCGACTTCACCGCTCGCCTGCGCGTAGCGCCACGGCACGACCATGTCCTGGTACGCGATCACGACCTCGCGCGATTCGGCGTGCGCCGCGCCGAGCGCGGCAAAGGCGGTCAGCGCGACGACGGCGCGGCGGATGAAGCTGAAACGGGACATGCGGCTCTCCTTCGGAATACGGGCATTGCTGCGGGAGAGCCGACTTTACGGGCTTTGCGCGCGGCGGGAGCGAACTTATCCTGCGAAGCTATCGATGCCGTTTCAGCTTTGCTTTTCATGCTCGACCGGATTGCGCGTCCGGTCGGGTAACGATTGCCGTGCGCAGGCACGGATAACCGCCGCGCCAACGAAAAAGCCCGCATCGCTGCGGGCTTTGGGAACTGCGGGACTTCTGCCGATGGACGCGAGCGCGGCGCTCAGACCACCCCCGCCCCATGCGCCTGCAGATCGGCGTGATAGCTCGAGCGCACCATCGCGCCGACGGCCGCGTGCGTGAAGCCCATCTTGTACGCTTCTTCCTCGTACATCTTGAACGTATCGGGATGCACGTAAGCACGCACCGGCAGGTGGTGCTCGGACGGCTGCAGGTACTGGCCGATCGTCAGCATGTCGACGTCGTGCGCGCGCAGGTCGCGCATCACCTGCAGGATTTCCTCTTCGGTCTCGCCGAGGCCGACCATCAGGCCCGACTTCGTCGCGACGTCCGGATGCAGCGCCTTGAAGTCCTTCAGCAGCTTCAGCGAGTGCGCGTAGTCCGAACCCGGGCGCGCTTCCTTGTACAGGCGCGGCACCGTTTCGAGGTTGTGGTTCATCACGTCGGGCGGCGCGGCGTTCAGGATCGAGATCGCGCGGTCGAGACGGCCGCGGAAATCCGGCGTCAGGATCTCGATGCGCGTGTCGGGCGACTGCTCGCGCACTTCGCGGATGCATTCGACGAAGTGGGCGGCGCCGCCGTCGCGCAGGTCGTCGCGGTCGACGCTCGTGATCACCACGTACTTGAGCTTCAACGCGGCGATCGTGCGCGCGAGGTTCTTCGGTTCGTCCGCGTCGAGCGGATCGGGACGGCCGTGGCCGACGTCGCAGAACGGGCAGCGGCGCGTGCACTTGTCGCCCATGATCATGAACGTCGCGGTGCCCTTGCCGAAGCATTCGCCGATGTTCGGGCAGCTCGCTTCCTCGCACACGGTGTGCAGGTTGTGCTCGCGCAGGATCGTCTTGATCTCGTTGAAGCGCGAGCTGCCGGTGGCCGCCTTCACGCGGATCCACTCGGGCTTCTTCAGCTTCTCGATCGGAATGACCTTGATCGGAATGCGCGCCGTCTTCGCCTGCGCCTTCTGCTTGGCGGTCGGATCGTAGGCCGGGGTCGCGGCCGAATCGGCCGGTGCGGGAGAAGCGGTAACGTCAGTCATTCGATTGTTCCAGTGCGTGCGGCTTGTCGGCGGCCGCGGGTGCGCCGTCGAGGTTGGCGATCAGACGCCCCACCAGCGTGTGGGCGACGTCGTTCCAGTCGGCGGCAACCTCGAGGCTCGCCATGTCGACGGTTTCCAGTCCGGCATAGCCGCACGGATTGATCGCAAGAAACGGGCGCAGATCCATCTTCACGTTCAGGCTCAGCCCGTGATAGCTGCAGCCGTTGCGGATCTTCAGGCCGAGCGCGGCGATTTTCGCGCCCTCGTGCACGCCGGATGCCACGTAGATACCCGGCGCGCCCGCCTTGCGGACCGAAGCGAGATTATACGCCGCGAGGGTTTCGATCACGGCCTCCTCGATCTTCGTCACGAGCGTGCGCACCATCAGCTTGCGCCGGCGCAGGTCCAGCAGCAGGTAGACGACGATCTGGCCGGGGCCGTGGTAGGTGATTTGCCCGCCGCGGTCGACCTTCACGAGCGGCACGCCGCTGTCGGCCACCAGCAGGTGCGCGGGGTCGCCGGCCTGGCCGAGCGTGTAGACGGGCGGATGCTCGACCACCCAGATCTCGTCGCCGGTGTCGGCCGTGCGCGTGTCGGTGAACGCGCGCATCGCGTCGAAGCTCGCTTCGTACGCCTCGCGGCCCCGCCACCGCACGGTGACCGGCTGATCCGGGGCTCCGGCGGGCGATGCGGAAACGGCGACAGGCGTGGACACGATGGAAACCGGCGAAACGGACATGGGCGGTAGTTTACCGAAAACCCGTGGGTCTCGCCGGCCTGGGCAGGGGGACGGATCGCCGGTATCCGTCGGATGAAACGAGGGTCAGACAGTGCGCCAGCCGTCGTGGAACAGCGCGCTCACGCGTTCGCGCAGCCGGGTCAGCCCGCCGAGCGCGACCTCCCGCGGCGGCCGCGACACCGAGAACGCGACACACGCGCCCTCGCGGCCTTCCGCGCTGAGCCACAGCCGTTCGCCGCGGCGCAGCTTGAGCGTCTCGCCGTCGGCCAGGAAGTAGTCGTCGACGTCGTTGCTGCGCGTCGCCCAGACCGGCCCGCACTGGACGGTCAGCCGCGTGCTGCGTTGCACCTTCATCGGCACGGTTTCGCCCGGGGGAATTTCGAACGTGATGCTTGAAGAGATTTCTTGCATGATCGACTCCGCCAATAAGTGCTTCGATGGCTACAATCGTAGTCATTCAAAGGCGTCCGACCAAACGACCAATTTTCACGACGATGTGAGGAAAATTAGCAAATGGACCTCCGCCAGCTCCCGGCGCTGAACGCGATTCGCGCGTTCGAGGCCGCCGCCCGCCACGAGAACTTCTCGCGCGCCGCCGACGAGCTGTTCGTCACGCATGGTGCGGTCAGCCACCAGGTGCGCGCGCTCGAGGAGGAGCTCGGCGTGCAACTCTTCACCCGCAACGGCAAGCGGCTGTGCCTGACCGACGCCGGCATGCGCTATGCGCAGCAGATCCGCACCGCGCTGATGGTGATCGCCGACGCGACGCGCGACGTGCGCGCGAGCGACCGCGACCGGCGGCTGGTGGTGTCGATGCTGTCGTCGTTCGCCGCGCGCTTCATCACGCCGCGCATCGGCACGTTCATTGAACGCCATCCGGAAATCGACGTCGAGCTGCAGTCGACCAACTCGCTCACCGATTTCGCGCGCGACGACGTCGATCTCGCGATCCGCTTCGGCTTCGGCAGCTATCCGGGGCTCCATGTGGAGCCGCTGTTCGAGGAGGTGTTCTTTCCGGCGTGCGCGCCGACGCTGAACGGCGGCAAGCTGCCGCAGACGCCCGCCGATCTCGTGCACTACCCGCTGCTGCGCTCGGACGACGAACTGTGGCGGCCGTGGTTCGACGCGGCCGGGCTCGATACGTTGACCGAGCCGAAACGCGGGATCCTGTACCAGGATTCGTCGAACCTGCTGCTGGCCGCGATCGAGGGCCAGGGCATCGCGCTGGTGCGCCGCTCGCTCGCGGTGCACGACCTGCTCGACGGGCGCATCGTGCGCCTGTTCGACATCGACGGGCCGAGCCCGTGGCACTATTTTTTCGTGTGTCCGCCGCCGCTGCTGAACACGCCGCGCGTGCAGGCGTTCCGGACCTGGCTGTTCGAGGAAGTGGCCGAATTCAAGCGGCTGTGCGACGAGCTGGACGCGCGGCGCGCGGCGGGGAAATGCCCCGCCGAGTGCGCGCTGGAGGGCGGATGGAAAGGGATCAGCGGCCGTTTGCGCTGATCCCGCACGCCGGAACGGACGCTTAAAGGACGACCTTGACCATCGGATGGCCGGTCAGCGCGCGGTAGATGTTGTCGAGCTGTTCCTGGCTCGTCGCGCGCACGGTGATCGTGAGGCCCGTGTAATTGCCGCCGCTCGATGCGCGCTCCTCGATCTTCTCCACGTCGATCTCGTTGTCGTGAACGGCGACGACCTTGAAGATCGTGTCCTTGAACTCGGGGTGCGCCTTGCCCATGATCTTGATCGGGAAATCGCACGGAAACTCCAGCAGCGACTCCTTCCGGGTCTCGATCGCGCCGGTCACCTCGACGGTTTTGGTCGGTTCGCTCATCACTTTCTCCGGGTTAGGTCAAACTGTTCAAACTCGCGTGCCTTCGCACGCTGGTACGCGTCGTACAACGCCGCGAACACGGGCCCCGGCTTGCCGCCCTGCACGGGCAGATCGTCGAGCGACGTGACAGGCAGGATTTCCTTCGTGGCCGACGTGATCATGATTTCGTCCGCCGAGCGCAGCTCGACCTCGCTGATCTCGCGCGCGACGAACCGGATCCCGCATTCCTCGGCCAACTGCTCGACGAGCGCGTAGCGGATCCCTTCGAGGATCCTGTTGCTGCGCGGCGGCGCGAACAGTTCGCCGTTCTTCACGATCCACACGTTCGACGACGACCCTTCGGTCACGTTGTCGTCGCGCAGCTGGATCGTCTCGAACGCATCGCGTTCGGCCGCATGCTGCGCCATCAATACGTTGCCGAGCAGCGAGATCGACTTGATGTCGCAATGCAGCCAGCGGCGATCCTCGGCCGTCACGCAGCGCACGCCCTTCGCGCGCTCCTCCGCCGACGGCAGCCGCAGCGGGCTCGTCATCGCGAACACCGTCGGCACCGCGTTCGCCGGGAACGCGTGGCCGCGCTTCGCGACGCCGCGCGTGACCTGCAGGTAGACGAGCGCGTTGCCGTCGCCGAGGCCTTCGGCGTTCGCCGCGACCAGCCGCTCGATCAGCGCGCGCCAGCCCGCCGCGTCGTGCGGGTTGTCGATGCCGATCTTCTTCAGGCTGCGCGCGAGCCGCTCCAGATGCTGCTCGATCCGGAACGGCACGTGCGCGCCGTCGTGCGCATAAACGGGGACGACTTCATACACGCCGTCGCCGAAGATGAATCCGCGGTCGAGCACCGGCACACGGGCTTCGGACAGCGGCACCAGTTCCTCCTGCGACGAGACGCTGAGGTAGACGATCGGTTCGAATTCGGCTTGGCTCATGGCTATGTCAGATGGGGATGAAGTCGTGAAAACAAAGGCCCGTCGCGCTTACTTCTTCTTGCTGAACATCAGCAGGATCGAGTCCCAGATACGACCGAAGATACCCGCTTCCGGCACGGCCTGCAGCGCGACGACCGGGAATTCGGACAGCGTCTTGCCGTCGGCGACGATCTTCACGGTGCCGACCTGCTGGCCTTGCGCGAGCGGCGCGATCAGCGGCGCGTTGACGTCCACTTCGGTCTTGACCTTGTCGCCGAGGCCGCGCGGCACGGTTGCCCACTGGTCGCTCTTCACGCCGACCTGCACGGTATTGTCCTTGCCCTTGTAGATGCGCGGCGTCGAGATCGCCTGGCCGCCCTTGAACAGGCGCACCGAATCGAACGCGCTGTAGCCGTAGTTCAGCATCTTCATGCTGTCCTGCGTGCGATCGCTTTCCTTCTGCTCGCCCATCATCACGGACACGAGGCGGCGCTGGCCGTCGACGCCCGGAATCGCCCGCTTGGCCGATGCGATCAGGCAGTAGCCGGCCGCCTGCGTGTGGCCCGTCTTCAGGCCGTCGACCGTCGGGTCGAGCCACAGCAGCCGGTTGCGGTTGCCCTGGCGGATGTTGTTGTACTTGAATTCCTTCTCCGAGAAGATGCCGTAGTACTGCGGAAAATCGCGGATCAGGTGGGCGGACAGCTTCGCGAGGTCGCCGGCCGTCGTGTAGTGGTTCGGGTCGGGCATGCCGTTCACGTCGGCGAAGTGCGTGCCCTTCATGCCGAGGCGCTGCGCCTCGTCGTTCATCAGCGTGACGAACTGCCCTTCGCTGCCGCCGACGAGTTCGGCCAGCGCGATCGCGGCATCGTTGCCCGACTGGATGATCATCCCGTACACGAGGTCGTGCACGGACACCGGCTTGTTCGCCTCGATGAACATGCGCGACTCGTCGCGGCCGACGCGGCGCACGGCCTCGCTCGGCGTGACGATCTGCTCCATCGAGATCTTCTTCTTGTCGAGCGCCTCGAACACGAGGTACGCCGTCATCAGCTTCGTCAGCGACGCCGGCTCGACGCGTTCGTCCGCGTTGCCCGATGCGAGCACCGTGTTGCTCGTCGCGTCGACGAGCACCCACGAGCGCGCGTTCACGCCCGGCGGCGGCACCGCGCCCGGCATGTAGGTCGCGGGCGCGCCGGTGAACTGCTCGGCGGCCGGCGCCGCATGCGCGGCCTTGGCCTTGGCGGCCGGCTTCGCCTCGGCGACGACGATCGTCGAGGCGAGCGCGACGGGCAGCATCACGCCGAGCGCGACGTTGCGCGCGGCGGTGCCGAAGGCGATGGAGGAAGCGAGGGACTTGAGGCCTTGGGAAGACAGACGCATGATCGATTCAGGCTGATGGCAGAAAGTGCGGTGCGAAACGCGCAGGGTTGAACGGCAAGGCGGCGGGCGTGTCGGGCGCTCGCCCGACACCGTCGGGCGACGCGAAACGCGCCGGTTGGACTCGTGCGGGCGCGTTCGGTTCGCGGCCGTCGCGAGCGGGCGGACAGGCGGCGAAACGAGCGCCGCATGGGCCCAGCCGGGCCGCGGGCAACGCGGAAGCGGCCATTATACGTGGCCGCGAACGGCGTTTTCGCGAACCGGGCGGCAGGCGCCCGGCTATCGGCTGCGAGAGCATGACACGGGAATGCAGCGGGCAGGCATGCGCGAAGCCGCGCGAAAGGCGGGCGCAGGCGGCGTGCAAGCCGCGTTGCGCGGCCCCCGAGCCGGCACCGCGCCGCGCAGTGTGGCGCGATGTCGCGCGAGGTTGCGCGCGGCAAGGAGTGCGCACCGACCGGATGCGCCGGTACGTGATACGGGCGCCGGGCTCAGGCCGGCGCCCGCATGCGGGCTAGCGCCACGCGTCGACGATGATGCGCTTCAGCACGTGCAGCTTGCGATGAAGGAAATGCTCGGCGCCGGGAATCACGACGACCGGCAGCTCCTGCGGCCGCGCCCAGTCGTACACCGACGCGATCGGCACCGTGTCGTCGGTCTCGCCGTGGATCACGAGCGTGTTCTCGGGCACGTCGGCCACCTGCCAGCGGCTCGCGGCCGTGCCGACGAACACCATCCGCTCGATCGTCTCGCCCGCGTCGCGCAGGCGCTTCGCGACGTGCGACAGCACGAAGGTGCCGAACGAGAAACCCGCGAGCACGAGCGGCAGATCCGCATACGCGGGCTGCGCGCGCATGTGCGCGAGCACCGCGAGCAGGTCGTCGGCCTCGCCCGAGCCGTTGTCGTGCACGCCTTCGGTCGCGCCGACGCCGCGGAAGTTCGACCGGTAGACGACGTAGTTCAGCTGCACGAGCGTGCGCGCCAGTGTTTGCGCGACCTTGTTGTCCATCGTGCCGCCGAACAGCGGATGCGGATGCGCGACGAGCGCGATGCCGCGCGGCGCGGCGCCGCCCTCGCGCACGGCGTCGGGCAGGTCGACCGCGATTTCGATCTGGCCGACCGGGCCCGCGATCAGCGATTTCTGCGTATGAACGTTCATTGCGCCGGCCCGCTCAGATCTTCAGGCGGTCGACGACCTTGCCGTCGCGCAGGTGCGACTCGACGATCTCGTCGATGTCGGCCTGGTCGACGTACGTGTACCACGTGCCTTCCGGATACACGACCATCACCGGCCCTTCCTCGCAGCGGTCGAGGCAGCCGGCCTTGTTGATGCGGACCTTGCCGGGCCCCGCGAGACCGAGCTCCTTCACGCGCTTTTTCGCGTATTCCTGCATGGTCTGCGCATTGCATTGCGCGCAGCTCGGACGCTCGGCGCCCGGATCGCGCTGGTTCAGGCAGAAGAAGACGTGGTGCTGGTAGTAGGAATCCATGGTGATGACGAGCGGCCCGGCGCGAGGCCGTGCGCAAAGAGGGGCGATGAATTGCCGTTGCGCGACGCGGCAACGGAGGATGCGGACGATTATAGCGACCGGCGCACGCGGCTGCCCGCGGCGCGGCCGCCACCGGCTGCCGCGTCAGCGGCGCAGCGCGGCCGGCAGCCACGCGTGCTCGACGCGCTGGCCGAGCCAGATCAGCGCCGCGTAGGGCCAGATCCACGCGAGCCAGCGCGCGAGGCTGTTGAAGTGCACGTAGCGGCCCTGCCGCCAGCCCGACAGCGTGAAGTCGAAGAACGGGTTGACCGGCAGCAGGTTCACGAGCGCGACGCCGGCCAAGAGCGCGAGCGCCGCGAGCATCGCGCGCCACGTTGCCGGCACGCGCAACGCGACGAGCGCCGCCGCGAAACCGAGCTCGATGCCGAGCCGCGCGCCGGGCGTCGCCCACACGACGACGAGGCCGGTGGCCGACTGCATGAACGTCGCGGCCGCCTTCAGCACGAGCGTGGCGACCACCAGCGCGATCAGCAGCCGGATGCGCGGCGCGCGCGGGCGCATCGCGAGCGACGCGATCGCCAGCGCCGCGAACAGCATCAGCCCGCCGAGCACGGCTTCCCACGCGGAATCGGACAGCCAGCCGTCGACCCGCTCGGGCCATTCGCTGACGTGCCACGCGGCCGGCAGCCACGCGAGCAGCGCGTCCTGCATCGACGCGTCGGCGCGCTCCCACAGCGCGGCCGGCCAGTCGCCGATGCCGAACAGGAACGGCGACGGAAACACGATCGCGAACGGCCACAGCGCGGCGAGCAGCAGCGGCGTCGAACCGTCGGCCTCGAGCCACGCGAAGCGCAGCCGGCGCAGCACGCCGCGGTCGAGCAGCGCGCCGGTGGCAGGCGCGGCGAGCGCCGCGCCCAGCAGCGCGCCGAGCGCGTTGGCGCCGAGATCGAGATTCGATGCGACGCGCGTCGGCAGGTAGGTCTGCAGCGCTTCCATCGCGCCCGACAGCAGCACGCCGAGCGCGCCCGCGATCAGCGTCGCGGCCACGCCCCGCCAGCGCGGGTGCAGCGCCAGCACGCCGAGCGCGCCGAACGGCAGATAGCCGAGCACGTTCGTGACCACGTCGAACGCCGTCACGTAGCGCTGCATCGGCGCGAGCAGGTAATCGAACGGACCGATGCCGAGCGACACCCAGCCATCGAACGGATACAGCGACGCATAGACGATCAGCGCCGCGTAAGCGGCAAACGCCTGCCGCGCGAGCGGCGACGCGCGATGCGTGCCCGGCACGTTCATCGCGGATGCAATCGCGGATGCAATCGCGGCTGCGCGTCGGGCGTCACGGCGTGCCCGCGTACGCCTGCACGCCGACCCACGCGGCGATCTGCGACACGAGTTCGTCGCTGGCCGCGGCGAGCGCACGCGCGCCGCCGGCCGCGTCGGGCGTGCTCGACGGCGCGCGCGCGACGAACGTGCGCTGGCCGAGCACCTTGCCGTCGAGCGTCAGCGTCGCGCGCGCGGTCACCGCGCCGTGGCTTTGCGACTGCCCGTCGAAGACCTGCTCGAATTCGCTCAGGTCGACCTTGAGGGTCGGCGCGCGCACGCCGTCGACGCCTTCGAGCACCGTGCCGCGCGACGACAGCGCGCCGCGCAGGCGCTGCGTGAGCAGTTGCGCGGGCGGCGCGGTCCAGCGGCTGTCGCGATAGACGGCCACGTGCTGCGCATCGGCATAGGCGAGGCGGTACGCGAACTTGTCGGAATCGAGCGCGTCGGGCGCGGCGACGTCGAGCACCTTCAGCGCGGGGCCCGAACCGGTGGTCGCCACCGACGACGCAGGCCCCAGGTCGTAGCGGATGTTCGACAGCACCGCGCTGTTGCCGGCGCAGCCGGCTGCCGCCGCGAGCGTCAGTACGGCAAGCGCGGCCGCTGCCGGGCGCAGCGCGCGGTCAAGGATTCGTGGCATGGCGTATTCCTGCGTAAGGTTTCCGGTTTCGATGGGCGTCAGTGCCCGGCCGTCGCACCCGGCCAGACGAAGCCCGCTTCGCCCGGCCCGGGCGCCGCGCCGGGCGATCCGAACAACAGACTGCGCGGGTTGCGGCCGAGTTCACCGGCGACGTCCTTCAATTGCCGCGACGCGTCGCCGACGCTGTCGGCCAGCGCATTGAAGCGCGGCAGCGTGTCGTACTGCACGCGCGCGTTGAGGCCGTTCAGCGCGACGCCGACCTGCTCGGCGGCCGTGCCGGCCTTGTTCAGGTTCGACACGAGCGGCCCGTTCGGCTGCAGCAGCGTGTTCGCCGACGCCATCGCGCGGTTCACCTCGTGCATCGTCTCCGGCAGCGCGGTGACGGCCGGGCCGAGCTGCTTCGTCAGCGTCGCGGCGCCGTCGGCCGCGTGCTGCAGGCTTTCGGCGGTCGCACGCAGCTGCTCGCGCATCTCGGGCGACATCAGCGCGTTCGCGCTCTTCGCGGCCAGTTCGAGCTGCCGCAGCAGCACGTCGCCGCGTTCCTGGATCTGGTCGAACAGGCTCGGCCGCATCGGGATCTGCGCGATCGCCTTCGGCGACGACGGCAGCGGCGACAGATCGCGCCCCGTATCCTCCAACTGCACGAACGCGATGCCGGTCACGCCCTGGAAGCCGAGGCTGCCGTAGGTCGACTGCGTGATCGGCGCGTCGTGATCGACGAGGATGCGGATCCGGATCTGGCCCGGATGCGTGCGGTCGAAGCCGATCGACTGCACCTTGCCGACGTCGAGGCCGCGAAAGCGCACGGCCGCGTCCGGAAAGAGCCCCGTCACGTTGGTGCGCGCGAGCAGGTCGTACGGCACGCGCACGGTGCGGTCGACGTTGAACCAGAACACGGTGCCCGCGATCGCGAGCGTCAGCGCGATCGTGAACAGGCCGGCCCAGAACGCATGTGATTTGTTTTCCATTCGCGGGTTCCTTGCTTCTACAGCTCGACGCTCGACAGCGCCGGTTCGAGGGCCGCCTTCGGCAGCTTCGCGCGCCGCTCGGGCGGCAGCGCCTGCAATGCGCGGCGCCCGCGCAGCCCCAGGAAATATTCGTGGATGAACGGATGGTCGACGTTCGCGGCCTCCTCGACGGGCGCCGCGACCAGCACCTTGCGGTCGGCCAGCACCGCGACGCGCGTCGACAGCGCGACCATCGTGTCGAGGTCGTGCGTCACCATCACGACGGTCAGCCCGAGCGTGCGGTGCAGCGTCGCGATCAGCTCGACGAATTCGTCCGACGCCTGCGGATCGAGGCCGGCCGTCGGCTCGTCGAGAAACAGCAGCTCGGGCTCCAGCGCGATCGCGCGCGCGATGCCGACGCGCTTCACCATCCCGCCCGACAGCGCGGCCGGCATCTTCGACGCGTGCTTGCACGGCAGCCCGACCATCTCGAGCTTCAGCATCACGATGTCGTGCAGCAGATCCGGCGGCACGCGGCCGAGCTCGCGCAGCGGCTGCGCGACGTTGTCGAACACCGTCATCGACAAGAACAGCGCGCCCTGCTGGAACAACATCCCCGAGCGCGTGCGCATCATCCGCGCGCTTGCGTCGTCGATCGTCGCCGTATCCTCGCCGAACACCTTGATCGTGCCCGACGTCGGCCGTTCGAGGCCGAGGATCTGCCGCACGAGCGTCGTCTTGCCGGAGCCCGACCCGCCGACGATCGACACGATCTCGCCGCGCCGCACGTCGAAGTCGAGCTTCTGGTGAATGATGTTGCGCCCGTAGCGCTTGGTCAGGTTGCGCACCTCGATCACGAGATCGCCGGCATCGACGGCCGTGCCCGGCCGGGGGCCGACCGACCCGGCGCCGATGGCCGCGGCATGTGCGGTCGTTTCGTTCGATGCGTTCATCCGAGCCCCACGTTCTGGAACAGGATCGCGAACACCGCGTCGGCGAGGATCACGACCGTGATCGACGACACGACCGACGTGGTCGTGCCTTCGCCGAGGCTCTGCGAGTTCGCCTTGATCCGGAAGCCGAAATGGCACGCGACCAGCGCGATCAGCATGCCGAACACGACGCCCTTGCCGACGCCGATGTACAGGTTCGCGATCGGCACGACGCCCGGCAGCGAACGCACGAAATAGTTGATGTCGATGCCGAGCACGATCTTCGCGGCGAGCGCGCCGCCCGTCAGCGCGATGATGTTGGTCCACATCACGAGCAGCGGCATCGCGACGCCGAGCGCGAGCACGCGCGGCAGGATCAGCCGCAGCCCGTGCGGGATGCCCATCACGCGCATCGCGTCGAGCTCTTCCGTCACGCGCATCACGCCGATCTGCGCGGTGATCGCGGAGCCCGAGCGGCCCGCGACGAGGATCGCCGACAGCACGGGGCCGAGTTCGCGGATCACCGACAGCCCGAGAATGTTCACGATGTAGCGGTTCGCACCGAACATCTGCAGCTGCTGCGCCGACAGGTAGCTGAGCACGATGCCGATCAGGAACGCGACGAGCGCGGTGATCGGCAGCGCCTGCGCGCCGGCGCTGTAGATGTTCGCCGAGGTTTCCTTCCACGGCATCGTCTTCGGGCGGCGCAGCACCGACAGCGCGTCGAGGATCACGAGGCCGAACATCGCGATGCCGCCCTGCAGGTGTTCGCCGAACGCGAAGATCGCCTGGCCGAGCCGCGTGACGGGATCGACGCGCACCACGCGCTCGGGCGCCTCGCGCGCGCTGTCGAGCCGCTCGATGCGCTCGAAGATCGTGCGCTGCGTGGCGCTCAGCGCGACGCCCGCCGGCAGCTTGCGGCCCCACACGCGCCACAGCGCCTGGCCGCCGACGTGGTCGAGCCGCTCGATGCCGGACAGATCCCATTCGATGACGCGCCCGGCGGCGATGCTCGCGATGCGGCGCGCCACGGCGCCGCGGTTGCGCGCGAGCGAGAGCGCGGTCCACTGGCCGGTCAGGCGCACCGTCTGGCCCTGGCCGCCGGCGTCGACCGACAGGCCGGGAGGGGTCTCGAAGTCCAAGGGCAGGTTGTTTGCAAAAGGATGACAGCGGCCATTGTAGCGAACCGCCCGGCGCCGCGACGTGAGGATGTGGGCGGGGCACCGGGCTCGGGGCGCGGCCGGGCGCCGGGCCGGAGCCGGGCCGGCTGTGCCGTGCCCCGACGCCGCCGAGCGTCGCGGGGCCTGTTCATGCCGATAACGGGCCTGGGCCCGTGGCCGGCATCGCGACCTTTCATTGTTCCGTCACGTTTCCTTTCGATACTCTCACGCGCCGCACGTCAGGCCGTCGGCGCGCCGCGCCGCCATTCGTGCGTACCTCGCGTTTGATAAAACAGAACACCGAACAGGACATCCGATGCGTCTCCCCCCGCTTTCCCGCCGCCACGCGCCGGCCGCCGCCGCGCTCGCCAGCCTCGCCTTCGTCCTCGCCGGCTGCGGCGGCGACGACGTCACCGCCACGCCGCCGTCGCGGCCCGAGGCCCAGGCGCCCGCCGGCACGACGGCCACGCTCGCGCTGCTCGAGACGACCGACCTGCACACCAACGTGCTGTCGTACGACTATTTCAAGCTCGCCGCCGACAATTCGCTCGGCTTCGAACGCGTGGCGACGCTGATCGCGCAGGCGCGCAAGCAGTACCCGAACACGCTGCTGCTCGACAACGGCGACACGATCCAGGGCACCGCGCTGTCGGACTACCAGGCGCTCGTGAAGCCGGTCGGCTGCGACCAGACGCTCGCGATCTACAAGGTGATGAACGCCGCGAAATTCGACGGCGGCGGGATCGGCAACCACGAGTTCAACTACGGGCTGCCGTACCTGTCGCAGGTGACCGGCAACACGTTCGAGATCGACGGCCTGCCGGCGCCGGCCCAGCAGAAGAAGTGCGCGGGCCCGAATTTCCCGCAGGTGCTCGCGAACGTGATCAGCGCGAAGACCAACGCGCCGCTGTTCGCGCCGTACACGATCCTGACGCGCACGGTGACGGCCACGACGCCGGACGGCAAGACGGTCAGCGCGCCCGTGAAGATCGGCATCATCGGCTTCACGCCGCCCGCGATCATGAACTGGGACAAGCGCTGGCTCGACGGCAAGGTCTACACGACCGGGCTGAAGGAAGCGGCCGAGAAGTACATTCCGGAAATGCGCGCGAAGGGCGCCGATCTCGTCGTCGCGATCTCGCACGGCGGCCTCGACAATTCCGCGTACTCGCCGACGATGGAAAACGGCAGCTGGTGGCTGTCGAAGGTGCCCGGCATCGACGCGATGCTGATCGGCCACTCGCACCAGGTGTTCCCGGACGCGAACAGCACCGTGGCGCAGTTCAACCTGCCGGGCGTCGACAAGGTCAAGGGCACCGTCAACGGCGTGCCGACCGTGATGGCCAACTACTGGGGCAAGCACCTCGGCGTGATCAAGCTCGGCCTGAAGTTCGACGGCAAGACGTGGGCCGTCGACAAATCGCAGACGACCGTCGAGGCGCGGCCTATCCAGAACGCCGACAAGAGCTACGTCGCGGCCGACCCGTCGGTCTCCGCCGCGATCGCGGCCGAGCACCAGGCGACGATCGACTACGTGAAGACGCCGATCGGCTCGACCGACTACCGGATGAACACGTACTTCGCGGACGTCGGCGATCCGGGCGCGATCCAGATCGTCAACGAGGCGCAGGCCGACTACGTGAAGACGTACGTGCAGGCGAACCTGCCGCAGTACGCGTCGCTGCCGGTGCTGTCGGTCAGCGCGCCGTTCAAGAGCGGCTTCGGCGGCGGCACCGACTACACCGACGTCGCGCCGGGCGCGCTCGCGATCAACAACGCGGCCGACCTGTACCTGTATCCGAACACCGTGTACGCGGTGAAGGTGAGCGGCGCCGACGTGAAGAACTGGCTCGAGACGGCCGCGAAGCGCTTCAACCGGATCGACCCGACGCAGGCGACCGTGCAGCCGCTCGTCAGCACCTTCCCCGGCTACAACTTCGACATGTTCACGTCGGCCGATCTCGCGTATGAAGTCGACGTCACGCAGCCGGTCGGCAGCCGGATCAGGAACCTGACGTACAAGGGCGCGGCGATCGACCCGAACGCGCAGTTCATCGTCGCGACCAACAACTACCGCGCGAGCGGCGGCGGCAACTTCCCGGGCCTCGACGGCAGCAAGACGATCTTCGCGTCGCCCGACGCGAACCGCGACGTGCTGATCGCGTTCATCAAGAAGCGCGGCGCGATCACGCGCGCGGCCGACGGCGCGCAGCGCAGCTGGCGCTTCACGAAGCTCGCGAGCTCGGTCGCGCACGTGCGGTTCGCGTCCGCGCCGAACCGCCTCGGCGACGCGGCGGCGGCCGGCCTGACCGGCATCACGCAGGTCGCGGCCGACGACGGCTCGGGCAAGAACCTCGCGACCTACGAAATCGACCTCACGCAATGAGACACGCGATGCAACCGATCCGGACGATGCGGCCCGCCGAAACCGGCCTCGCCGCCGCCGCGCGGCGCGTGCTGCGCGCGAAACTCCCGCCGGCCGCGCTGCTCGCGGCGGCGGCCGTGACCGTCGCGGCCGTCGTCGCGGCCGCCGGCCTGCGCGGCGCCGGCCCCGCGCCGAGCCCCTGTCTCTTATACACATCTGACGCTGCCGACGACAGCAATCGTGTGTAGATCTCGGTGGTCGCCGTATCATTAAAAAAATTTTTTGACTA
>NZ_JAIZRS010000016.1:0-176817 GCF_020419985.1 Burkholderia sp. AU32262 | reverse complement strand
GAAATCGAGCGAGAACGCGCGATCGACATCAGTTGCGAACGCTCGTCTTCGCTCAGCACCAGTTCCGCCTTCGGTCGTCCCATCGCCATGCTGACGTCTCCCGTTCCGTTGACGTCAACATGCTACGTGAAGATAGACCAGTTAACAACGGAACAGGACACTAGGGTAGAGCGTCATCCCTTGGGTAACTCGATGTGAAGTAACACGCGAAACCACGCGTGCGCGCGATCCGGTTCTGTCGAATTAGGAAATGACTATTTCCCAATGCCATTGCTCGCGCTGCGCGTGGTGAACCATCATCCAGGAAAGTCGATTCCATAGAGAGGACGAACTTATGCACCAGCATCAATCGACCGCGGATTCTTTGCCGCTTGCGACCACACCCTATTTTCGCGAAGACCCGCGGCTCAGCGGCTTTCGTCATCGGTTCGATACGGTGGACGGGGTGCGCCTTCATTATGTCGAAGGCGGCCGCACCGACGGCGAGACCATTGTGTTGCTCGCGGGGTTTCCGGAAAGCTGGTACGCGTGGCGCAGAATCATGTCCCTGCTCGCGGACGAATTCAGGATCGTGGCGCCGGATCTTCCCGGGCAAGGCGACTCGGACCGGCCGCTCACCGGGTATGACAGACCGTCGCGACAACGCTTGCGCGCCTGCTGGAGCGGCAAAATATCTCGCGCTTTTACCTGGCCGCTCACGACGTCGGCGCATGGGTCGCCTATCCGTTTGCGGCGATGTATCCCGATTCAGTGAAGCGCGTGGCGTTGCTCGACGCCGGGATACCCGGCATCACGCTGCCCGACGCACTGCCGATCGAGCCTCGCAGCGCATGGCGCACGTGGCACTTTGCATTCCATGCGGTAGCCGACCTGCCGGAGACGTTGATCGCCGGCAGGGAGCGCGCGTATCTCGATTGGTTCTTGCGTCGCAAAGCGGCAAATCCCGAATCGTTCTCCGACGCGGATATCGACGAGTACGTCCGGGTGTTCACCAGGGACGGCGGGTTGCGAGCGGGCCTGGCATTTTATCGGGCCGTGTCGGAATCGTCGGCCCAGAACCGCAAGCTGCAGGCGCGAGGAAAGCTGACGATGCCCGTGCTCGCTGTCAGTGCCGACCAGGGATCCATACCCGACATGGCAGGGCCGCTCGAACATGTCGCGGAAGACGTGACGGCTGCGACGATCGCATATAGCGGGCATTTCATCCCTGAGGAACAACCGCAGGCGCTGGCGCGCGCGTTGCGCAATTTCTTCCGGTAGCACGTCGCCGCGAGTCGATTGCAAGGGCTGGAGCGGCCCACGACGGCCGACATGGTGCGCGGAGCAAGCCCCGTCGTGCGGCACGCGCCTGTGCCGCACGCGCTGCCGCGCTTGCCGGGTAATACTTATCCGGGTATCGCGTGTACCACCCAACTCACTGTTTTTATTCACTTTTTTCGTTATCGTGGTACTCCATGGGCCGATTTTGCGTGGCATAATCGATCGCATCCGCAAGGCTTGTAGTCACAACGACCCCGCATACCCATGGCACAGACTCTCTACGACAAACTGTGGAACACCCACGTGGTCCACACCGAGGAAGACGGCACGACCCTGCTCTACATCGATCGTCAACTGCTGCATGAAGTCACGAGCCCGCAGGCATTCGAAGGGCTGAAGATCGCGCAGCGCCCGGTGTGGCGCATCAGCGCGAACCTGGCCGTGTCGGACCACAACGTGCCGACGACGGACCGCAGCCACGGCATCGCCGATCCCGTCTCGAAGCTGCAGGTCGACACGCTCGACGCGAACTGCGATGCATTCGGCATCACGCAGTTCAAGATGAACGACGTGCGCCAGGGCATCGTCCACATCATCGGGCCGGAACAGGGCGCGACGCTGCCGGGCATGACGATCGTGTGCGGCGATTCGCATACGTCGACGCACGGCGCGTTCGGCGCGCTCGCCCACGGCATCGGCACGTCCGAAGTCGAGCACGTGCTCGCGACGCAGACCCTGCTGCAGAAGAAGAGCAAGAACATGCTCGTGAAGGTCGAGGGCGCGCTGCCGCGCGGCTGTACCGCGAAGGACATCGTGCTCGCGATCATCGGCAAGATCGGCACGGCGGACGGCACGGGCTACGCGATCGAATTCGGCGGCTCGACCATTCGCGCGCTGACGATGGAAGGCCGCATGACCGTCTGCAACATGGCGATCGAGGCCGGCGCGCGCGCGGGCATGGTCGCGGTGGACGACACGACGATCGACTACCTGAAGGGCCGTCCGTTCGTGCCGACCGGCGCGGAATGGGATCAGGCCGTCGAGTACTGGCGCCAGTTCAAGTCGGACGACGGCGCGCAGTTCGACCGCGTGGTCGAGCTGAACGCGGCCGAGATCGTCCCGCAGGTCACGTGGGGCACGTCGCCGGAAATGGTCACGTCGATCGACGGTCGCGTGCCCGATCCCGAGCGCGAGAAGGATCCGGTCAAGCGCGACGCGATGGAGCGCGCGCTGGCGTACATGGCGCTCGAGCCGAACACGCCGATCGAATCGATCAAGGTCGACAAGATATTCATCGGCTCGTGCACGAACGCCCGGATCGAGGACATCCGCGCGGCCGCGTACGTCGTGAAGAAGCTGAACCGCCGCATCGCGTCGAACGTGCGGCTCGCGATGGTCGTGCCGGGCTCGGGCCTCGTGAAGGCGCAGGCCGAGCGCGAAGGGCTCGACAAGGTGTTCACCGATGCGGGCTTCGAATGGCGCGAGCCGGGCTGTTCGATGTGCCTCGCGATGAACGCCGACCGGCTCGAGCCGGGCGAGCGCTGCGCGTCGACGTCGAACCGCAACTTCGAAGGCCGGCAAGGCGCGGGCGGTCGCACGCACCTCGTGAGCCCCGCGATGGCGGCGGCCGCGGCGATCGAAGGCCACTTCGTCGACATTCGCCAGCTGGGGTGACGCGTGACGGCATCGAAAGTCATCGCGCGGCTGGTTGCCGCGCTGGCGCTGGCGGGGCTGGGTTTCGGCCTGGCCGGCTGCAATACCGTCCGCGGCTTCGGTGAAGACGTCAACGCCGCCGGCAGCGCGCTGAAGCGCGCCGCGGAGTGACGTTTCCCGCCGAGAATTTGTCGATGTGCGCCGGCTGACTGCCGGCCCTTCAACCGGATAGACGGATCATGGAAAAATTCACTGTACATACCGGCGTCGTGGCGCCGCTCGATCGCGAGAACGTCGACACCGACGCGATCATCCCGAAGCAGTTCCTGAAGTCGATCAAGCGCACGGGCTTCGGTCCGAACGCGTTCGACGAATGGCGTTACCTCGATCACGGCGAGCCGGGCCAGGACAACTCGAAGCGTCCGCTGAACCCGGACTTCGTGCTGAACCAGCCGCGCTACCAGGGTGCATCGGTGCTGCTCGCCCGCAAGAATTTCGGTTGCGGGAGCTCGCGCGAGCACGCGCCGTGGGCGCTGCAGCAGTACGGCTTCCGCGCGATCATCGCGCCGAGCTTCGCGGACATCTTCTTCAACAACTGCTACAAGAACGGCCTGCTGCCGATCGTGCTGACCGAGCAGCAGGTCGATCACCTGTTCAGCGACACGTACGCGTTCAACGGCTACCAGCTGACGATCGACCTCGACGCGCAGGTCGTGCGCGCGGGCGACGGCCGCGAGTATCCGTTCGAGATCGCCGCGTTCCGCAAGTACTGCCTGCTGAACGGCTTCGACGACATCGGCCTCACGCTGCGCCACGCGGACAAGATCCGCCAGTTCGAAGCGGAGCGGCTCGTGAAGCAGCCGTGGCTCAGCACCAAGCTGGTCGGCTGAGCGCGCGTTGCAGGCGGGCGCGCCGTGCGTGCGCTCGCCGGCCTGCCTCCATAACACCCTACCCAGTCAGGAATTTCGCATGAAGATTGCAGTGCTGCCCGGCGACGGCATCGGTCCGGAAATCGTCAATGAAGCGGTGAAGGTGCTGAACGCACTCGACGAGGAGTTCGAACTCGAACAGGCGCCGGTCGGCGGCGCGGGCTACGAGGCGAGCGGCCATCCGCTGCCCGACGCGACGCTGGCGCTCGCGAAGCAGGCCGACGCGATCCTGTTCGGCGCGGTCGGCGACTGGAAGTACGACTCGCTCGAGCGCGCGCTGCGCCCCGAGCAGGCGATCCTCGGGCTGCGCAAGCACCTCGAGCTGTTCGCGAATTTCCGCCCGGCGATCTGCTATCCGCAGCTCGTCGATGCGTCGCCGCTGAAGCCGGAGCTCGTCGCGGGCCTCGACATCCTGATCGTGCGCGAACTGAACGGCGACATCTACTTCGGCCAGCCGCGCGGCGTGCGCTCGGCGCCGGACGGCCCGTTCGCCGGCGAGCGCGAAGGCTTCGACACGATGCGCTATTCGGAGCCGGAAGTGCGCCGCATCGCGCACGTCGCGTTCCAGGCCGCGCAAAAGCGCGCGAAGAAGCTGCTGTCGGTCGACAAGTCGAACGTGCTGGAGACGTCGCAGTTCTGGCGCGACATCATGATCGACGTGTCGAAGGAGTACGCGGACGTCGAGCTGTCGCACATGTACGTCGACAACGCGGCGATGCAGCTCGCGAAGGCGCCGAAGCAGTTCGACGTGATCGTCACCGGCAACATGTTCGGCGACATCCTGTCGGATGAGGCGTCGATGCTGACGGGCTCGATCGGCATGCTGCCGTCCGCGTCGCTCGACAAGCACAACAAGGGGCTGTACGAGCCGTCGCACGGTTCGGCGCCAGACATCGCGGGCAAGGGCATCGCGAACCCGCTCGCGACGATCCTGTCGGCCGCGATGCTGCTGCGCTATTCGCTGAATCGCGCGGAGCAGGCCGATCGTATCGAGCGCGCGGTGAAAACGGTGCTCGAACAAGGCTACCGCACGGGCGACATCGCGACGCCGGGCTGCAAGCAGGTCGGCACGGCGGCGATGGGCGATGCGGTGGTCGCCGCGCTGTAAGCGTGAGAGATGAAGTGCGGTAACTAATGTGGAAAAGGGCGCGAACGGGCCGTGAAAATCGGCCGGTTCGCGCGCGGTTGGCCGTTGTGCGGGCCACCGGCTTTGTGTAGACTCGAACGATGGCGCTGATTTCCCTGATCTCCCCGGTCCTGAAACTCCACGGCAACACTGCCCGTGCGGGTGCGCGCGCCATCGTCATCACGAAAACCATTACCACGAAAACGATCATTAAACGCTGATCGCCGTCGTGCCCGCCTGTTTCCCCGCGCGGTCACGCGGGGACGGAAATGGCGGGGAAGCTCCATTCAAAGCAAAGGGTTAGTCATGAACGTAGGTCTCGTAGGTTGGCGCGGCATGGTCGGCAGCGTCCTGATGCAGCGCATGCAGGAAGAGGGCGATTTCGACCTGATCGAACCGGTGTTTTTCAGCACCAGCAACACGGGCGGCAAGGCGCCGTCGTTCGCGAAAAACGAGACCACGCTCAAGGACGCGACCAGCGTCGACGAGCTGAAGAAGTGCGACGTGATCATCACGTGCCAGGGCGGCGACTACACGAACGACGTGTTCCCGAAGCTGCGCGCGGCCGGCTGGAACGGCTACTGGATCGATGCGGCATCGTCGCTGCGGATGCAGGACGACGCGGTCATCATCCTCGATCCGGTCAACCTCGACGTGATCAAGGACGCGCTCGTCAAGGGCACGAAGAACTTCGTCGGCGGCAACTGCACGGTCAGCCTGATGCTGATGGCGCTCGGCGGCCTGTTCCGCGAGAATCTCGTCGACTGGATGACGGCGATGACCTACCAGGCCGCATCGGGCGCGGGCGCGCAGAACATGCGTGAGCTGCTGTCGCAGATGGGCACGCTGAACGGCGCGGTACAGGAACAGCTCGCCGATCCGGCCTCCGCGATCCTCGACATCGACCGCCGCGTGCTGGCGGCGATGAACAGCGACGCGATGCCGACGAGCCAGTTCGGCGTGCCGCTCGCCGGTTCGCTGATCCCGTGGATCGACAAGGATCTCGGCAACGGGATGTCGAAGGAAGAGTGGAAGGGCGGCGCGGAAACCAACAAGATCCTCGGCAAGCCGGCGATGGGCGAACCGGGCTCGATCCCGGTCGACGGCCTGTGCGTGCGGATCGGTGCGATGCGCTGCCACTCGCAGGCGCTGACGATCAAGCTGAAGAAGGACGTGCCGCTCGACGAGATCAACGGCATCCTCGCATCGGCGAACGACTGGGTGAAGGTCGTGCCGAACGAGCGTGAAGCGTCGATGCGCGACCTGTCGCCGGCGAAGATCACCGGCACGCTGTCGGTGCCGGTCGGCCGCCTGCGCAAGCTCGCGATGGGCGGCGAATACCTGTCGGCGTTCACGGTCGGCGATCAGTTGCTGTGGGGCGCGGCCGAGCCGCTGCGCCGCATGCTGCGCATCCTGCTCGACAAGTAAGCACGCTCGCTGTCCGGCTCGCGGGCCGGGCCGCACGATACGACGCGCCGCGTCGGCCTCGAGATTCGGGGCCGGCGCGGCGCGTTTTTCATGGGCGGTTCAACGCAGGTTCAGCAACGTCTGGTCGACGGCCTGCTGGGTCTTGATCGTCTGCGCATTCGCCTGGTAATTGCGTTGCGCGGTGATCAGGTTCACGAGCTCGGTGGTCAGGTTGACGTTCGCGTTTTCGAGCGCGCTGCCCTGCAGCGTGCCGTGGTTCGTGCTGCCCGGCGCGGAGATCTGCGGCACGCCCGACGCAGCCGTTTCCGCATACTGGTTGCCGCCGATGTTCACGAGCCCGTTCGGGTTGTTGAAGTTCGCGAGCGCGATCAGGCCGAGCACCGTGCTCTGTCCGTTCGAATAGTTGCCGGTCAGCTTGCCGTCGCTGCCGATCGAGAACGTCGTCAGCGTGCCGCTCGCGAAGCCGTCCTGCGCGAGATTGTTCACGCCGTCCTTGCCGCCGTATTGCGTCGTGCCGCCCAGGTCGAGCGTCAGGTTCTGCGGATTGGCGCCGCCCGTCGTGTTCGGGATCGAGAACGCGAACTGGCCGAGGCTCGGCGTCGGCTGCCCGGTCGCGGCCGACGTCGTCGAGCTGATCCGGCCCGATGCGTCGAACGTGACGGTGCCGAGATGCGTCGGCGTCTGGCCCTGCACGCCCGCGTAGGCCTGCCACGTGCCGGCTGCGCTCTTCGCGAAGTACATCGTGACCTGCTGCGAGCCGCCGAGCGTATCGTAGACCTGGATCGACGAGTTGTAGTTGAACGTCGTGTTGTCGGTCGCGTTGAACGGCGTCCTGGCCGGCACCTTGTCCTGCGCGTTCAGGTTGAACTGGCCGGTGATCTTGTTCGTCGCGCGCGGCGCGATGTTGCTGGTCGGCGCCTGCAGCGGCACGGTCTGCGCGGTGTTGATCACGCCGCCGGCGCCTGCCGCATAGCCCATCAGGTTGCGGCCTTGCGCGTCGACGATCGCGCCGTTCTTGTCGCGGTGGAACGTGCCGTCGCGCGAGTACGTGGTCACGCCGTTGCTCGACATCTGGAAGAAGCCGTTGCCGTTGATCGCGACGTCGAGCGACGACTTCGTCGAATTGATGGTCCCCTGGCCGAAATTCTGGTGCACCGACGCGAGCCGCGTACCGATGCCGATCTGCGTGTTGACCGACGTCGCGACCGAATTCGCGTAGATGTCCGCGAAGTTCGCGCGCCCCTGCTTGAAGCCGACCGTGTTTGCGTTCGCGATGTTGTTGCCGATCACGTCGAGGTTGCTCGACGCGCCGGCCAACCCGCTCAAACCCTGCTGATAGCCCATGTTCGTCCCCGTAACGAGCTGGTAGTGAATGCCGTCGTGCGACTGCGCGATGGCCCTCTGGTCCTTCACGGCATCGGTCCGACCGCGAAGTCGAAATATGCCGATTCCCGGTTGAAGGCGATCGTATCGACGGCAACGGTTGGGTCTGTGTAATTTTGTGTAATGAAATTGAATTGATGCGGAAAAGATCGCCTTTGTATGAGAAGCGGGTGGGCGCAAGGCGATGAAAGCCTTATGGGGCGAGGCTTTGGTGATGTGGATTTTCATTTCGCCGATAAGGGGGATGAACTGCCTTCTTATCGACGAATTGAAATTTGTTGGTTCCGGATTGATTGCCGGCTGGGATTATTTGGATTTCCTGCGGCTAATTCTTTAACGGCTGGCGGGGCGGGTCATTGAGGGAGTGCTTGCGATGCTGTCGCCGTGATCCTGCGGTGGACGCGCAGTGAGCACCGAAAGGCCGCGTCATTCGAGCAGGGGGCGATGCTGTTGCGAGACGGTTTTCGACAGCGCGCGTGGGGGGCGTTCTGGTCGATCGAATGCACGGGCTGCGGCAGGCGGACCCGCCCGACGCGCGCGCCGGCTGGCGACGAATTCGGCCGGAACTCGAGCGCGTGAAGTAAACTACGCGGTTACGACGCACAGACCCGCCGAAAGCGTCGCGTTTCGCGCGGCGCTTTTGCATTTCTGCAGCAATTTTATTGACGCTTCCAACCGCGAATCCGAGCCGCGCCCGCGCGCGGCCATAGAGCCAACGATGTCCCGAATTTCCTTGTTTCCGCGTCAGTCCCGTCTGTCGCGCGCCGTGCGTGGGGCGCTGACGATCCTGGCGCTCGGCGCAGCCGCATCGGCGTGGGCAGTCGGCACCGGCGAACTGCCGGCGTCCGCCGCCGGCGCCGCCGCACCGCTTACCGTGACGGTCCAGCCGGGCCAGTCGCTGAACGACATCGCGAAAGCGGCCACGCAATCGCACGACCCGGCCGTGCTCGCGCGCGCCGCCCGTGCGCTGTTCGACGCCAATCCGCAGGCGTTCATGAAGCGCGACGCGAGCCGGCTGAAAGTCGGCGCGACGCTGACCGTGCCCGCGCTCGACGCCACCGGCGCGGCGCTCGTGCCGGCCGGCGCGTCCGCTGCCTCCGGTGCGACGGCCGCTTCCGCGCCCGCCGCCGCATCGGGTGGGGCGGCGATCGCGCAGCACGGCGCATCCGCGCCGCATCCTGGCTCGGCGGTGCAATCCGCGCCGGTGGCGTCGGCCGTGCATGCGGCTCCGGTGAGCGGTGCCAGTGCCGCGGCGGCGGCGGGGGCGGCGGCTTCGATCGGTGCTTCGGCTTCGACCGGTGCTTCGGCTTCGACCGGGGCGGCGGCCGCACAGGGCGCGTCGGGTATCGACAGCACGCAGCCGGCGGCGCCCACGGGCGGTGCCAGCGGCCCGCATGTGTGGAGCGGGGCGATCCAGTCGGCGCCGTCGTCCGCGAGCGAGGCGGCGGGGCAGGCGGTGCCGGGCAGCCCGGTTTCCGGCGTGCGCGAACCGGCCGGCGCGGCGCCTGCCGTGGGAGCGTCGCAGCCCCGGCCGTCGAGCCTGCAGCAATTGCTGGCGTTGAAGAATCGCGTGCTGATGGAGTTGCAGAAGCACGGCATCGGCAAACCGGCGACGACGACCGGCGTCGCGCCTGCGCCGGCTCCGGCGCCCGCCGCGCCGCGTCTGGCCGCGAATGACGCGAGTGCGTCGGCCGCCGCATCGACGGTGGACGAAGCCGCGTCGGGTGTGGCAGCCAGCGCGCCGCAACCGGCATCGGCTTCCGTGCAACCGATCGCGCCCGTCGCGACACCGGCACGTCGTACCGAACAGATGGACTGGCGCCCGGCCGCCGCGGCCGGTGCAGCCGTGATCGTGCTCGCGGCCGGCTTCGTATGGCGCAAGCGCCGGAAGGGTCGCCGCGCGGACGACGCGGGTGCCGATACGACCGCAGCCGCAGCAGGCGGCGCCGCGGCTGCGGCTGCGGGAGCCGCGCCGACCGTCGAACGTGAACTGCCGATCACGCCCGAAATGCCGGTCGCACGCGATGCGGCGTCCGACATGAATCTCGCCGCGGCCACTGCCACGGCGGCGGAGGCGGTCGAGCCTCCCGCAGCGGACACATCGACTGCGCCTGAAGTGGCGGCACCGCGCGACGAGTCGCCCGAATTGCCGGCTGCCGTCGCTGCCGTGTCGCCCGCGAACGACGCGATTCCGGTTCCGGCTGAGGCTCCGCCCGACGCAGAACCGGCGGAAAAAACCACTGGCGCCGACAAGCAGGCCGAGCCGACGGAGCCGACCGCCGCATCCGTCGCCCCTTCGACGACCGAAGCACAGCACGCGACGCTGATGCAGAACGCGATCAGCGCGCTCAACAGTCTCGACATGCCGTTGCCGCCGCGGGCGGCGGACGAGCCGTCGTTGACGCCGGAGGCCCTTGCCACGCGGGCAACGCAGTCCGACACCGGCAAAATCGCAACTAACGGTCAATCCGCCCAGCACCCGCCAATGGGTTCGGGTGAAACGACACCGGAACATCCGGTCGACCACGACGACGAGTTCGACTGGGATCCGGACGCGGCGACGCCCGCCGGCCAAGCGGGCGGCCCGCCTGCGGCGACATCGCTGCCGCCGCTCGGCGGCGCGCAGTTCGGCGCGCTGAAGCTCGATTTCGATCTCGACCTGCCGTCCACCCCGGGCGCCGCACTGCCCGCGC
The DNA here is from genome assembly GCF_020419985.1 of Burkholderia sp. AU32262. Taxonomy (NCBI): domain Bacteria; kingdom Pseudomonadati; phylum Pseudomonadota; class Betaproteobacteria; order Burkholderiales; family Burkholderiaceae; genus Burkholderia; species Burkholderia sp. AU32262. The sequence goes on along the minus strand of NZ_JAIZRS010000016.1, from coordinate 166,345 downwards.
TCACCGCGGACGAGCTCGCGCGCATCGCGCGCAACAAGCTCGACCTCGCGGCCGAATACGTCGAGCTGGGCGATCTGGCCGGCGCGCGGACGCTGCTGCAGGAAGTGGTCGACGCGAACGACGCCGCGACGCGCGACGATGCACGCGCGCTGCTCGCGAAACTGGCGGACGAGGCGTGATGCGGATCGCGCTGGGCATCCAGTACGACGGCGCGGCGTTCTGCGGCTGGCAGGCGCAGCCGCACGGCAAGACCGTGCAGGACCGGCTCGAGCATGCGCTGGCCGAGTTCGCGCGGGTGCCGCTGCACACGACGGTGGCCGGGCGCACCGATACCGGCGTGCACGGGCTCGGGCAGGTCGTGCATTTCGACACGGATCTCGAGCGCGAGGTGTTCTCGTGGGTGCGCGGCACCAACGCGTTCCTGCCGCCGACCGTGTCGGTGCAATGGGCGAAGCCGATGCCGGACACGTTCCATGCGCGCTTCTCGGCGTTCGAGCGCACCTATTACTACGCGCTGTACGTGCATCCCGTGCGTTCGCCGATGCTGGCCGGGCGCGCCGGCTGGATCCACACGCCGCTCGACGACGACGCGATGCGTGCCGCCGCCGCGCACCTGATCGGCGAGCATGATTTTTCGTCGTTCCGGTCGTCGGAATGCCAGTCGAAGACGCCGGTCAAACACCTGTATCAGATCGACGTGCGGCGCGCCGGGCATTTCATCCATTTCCGCTTTCGCGCGAACGCGTTCCTGCATCACATGGTGCGCAACCTGATGGGCTGCCTCGTCGCGGTCGGGCGCGGCCGCTATCCGGCCGACTGGCTCGCCGACGTGCTGGCCGGGCGCGACCGCAACCTCGCCGCACCCACGTTCATGGCCGACGGGCTGTACCTCGCCCACGTCGGCTACCCGGCGGAATTCGCCGTCCCGCCCGCGCAGCTCGGCAGCGTGCCGTGGAGCAGCGTCTGGGCCGATCTGGACCCACAATCATGACGGATCACGCCGTGTCCCCTTCGAGTTCCGCCGCGGCGGCGGGCGTGCCGCCGCGCACGCGCATCAAGCTGTGCGGGCTGTCGCGGCCCGAGGACGTGCTGCACGCGGCAGCCCTCGGCGCCGATGCGATCGGCCTCGTGTTCTACCCGAAGAGCCCGCGCGCGGTGACGATCGCGCAGGCGGCCGAGCTGGCGAGCCTGGCGCCGCCGTTCGTCTCGGTGGTCGGACTGTTCGTGAATGCGACCGAGGCCGAGATCGAAGCCGTCGTGCGCGACGTGCCGCTCACGGTGCTGCAGTTCCATGGCGACGAGACGCCCGAGCAGTGCGACGCGCTCGGCCGCGCGGCGCGCCTGCCGTGGTTGCGCGCGGTGCGCGTCGGCCCCTCGACGCAGCGTGCCGATTTGGTAGAATCGGCTCTTCATTATTCGAAAGCGCGCGGCCTCCTGTTCGACACCCTGGTGCCGGATTACGGCGGTAGCGGCAAGGTCTTCGATTGGTCTCTTATTCCCGCAGAGCTCGCGCGTCGGGCCGTTTTGAGTGGTGGCTTGAACGCGCAAAACGTCGGTGATGCGATCCGCCAGCTGCGTCCGTTTGCTGTCGATGTCTCCAGTGGCATCGAAGTGGAGGGCGCGAAGGGCGTGAAGGATCACGCCCGGATGGCGGCGTTCGTACGCGCGGTGCGCGAAGCGGACGCCGGGTGATGCAAGCCGGTGCGGCCCCGCGGGCGGGGCGCACCGACCGATCGAGAGAGACACCATGTACAACCTTCCTGATGATCGCGGCCATTTCGGCCCGTATGGCGGCGTGTTCGTCGCCGAGACGCTGATTCATGCGCTGGACGAACTGCGCGCGGCGTATGAAAAGTTCCAGAACGATCCCGATTTCGTCGCCGAATTCGAGCGCGAGCTGAAGCATTTCGTCGGCCGTCCGTCGCCGATCTACCACGCGCAGCGCTGGAGCGAGACGCTCGGCGGCGCGCAGATCTACCTGAAGCGTGAAGACCTGAACCACACGGGCGCGCACAAGATCAACAACGTGATCGGCCAGGCGCTGCTCGCGAAGCGCATGGGCAAGAAGCGCGTGATCGCGGAAACGGGCGCCGGCCAGCACGGCGTCGCGACCGCGACGATCTGCGCGCGCTTCGGGATGGAGTGCGTCGTCTACATGGGCGCCGAGGACGTGCGTCGGCAGGCCGCGAACGTGTACCGGATGAAGCTGCTGGGCGCGACGGTCGTGCCGGTCGAATCGGGTTCGCGCACGCTGAAGGACGCGCTGAACGAAGCGATGCGCGACTGGGTCACGAACATCGAAAGCACGTTCTACATCATCGGCACGGTCGCGGGCCCGCACCCGTACCCGATGATGGTGCGCGACTTCCAGCGCGTGATCGGCGACGAGTGCAAGGTGCAGATGCCCGAGCTCGCGGGCCGGCAGCCCGACGCGGTGATCGCCTGCGTCGGCGGCGGGTCGAACGCGATGGGCATTTTCTATCCGTACATCGACGATACGTCGGTGCAGCTGATCGGCGTCGAAGCGGCCGGCGACGGCCTCGACACGGGCCATCACGCGGCGTCGCTGATCGCCGGCAGCCCGGGCGTGCTGCACGGCAATCGCACGTACCTGCTGCAGGACGACAACGGCCAGATCATCGAGACGCATTCGGTGTCGGCGGGCCTCGACTATCCGGGCGTCGGCCCCGAGCACGCATGGCTGAAGGACAGCGGCCGCGCGCAGTACGTGCCGATCACCGACGCGGAAGCGTTGAAGGCGTTCCACGACTGCTGCCGGATCGAGGGGATCATTCCCGCGCTCGAGTCGAGCCATGCGATCGCGTATGGCGTGAAGCTCGCGCCGACGTTGCCGAAGGACAAGATCCTGCTCGTCAACCTGTCGGGCCGCGGCGACAAGGACATGCACACGGTCGCCGAGCGATCGGGCATCGCGCTCTGACCCCGACCGATGCGTGACCTGATCGAAGAGCCGGGCGGCGGCGCCGCGAGCGAGGCGGAGGCGGTTCAGCCCGCCGCCGTGCCGCGCGCGCTGCCGCCCGGTATCGAACTGCACAACCGCGATTTCCTGACCGATGCCGCGCACTTGCCGGATGCGTCGATCGACCTGATCGTCGCCGATCCGCCGTACGGGCTCGGCAAGGACTACGGCAACGATTCGGACAAGCGTTCGGGCGACGATTTCCTCGCGTGGACGCGCGAGTGGCTCGAACTCGCGATTCCGAAGCTGAAGCCGAGCGGGTCGATGTACATCTTCTGCACGTGGCAGTACGCGCCGGAAATCTTCAGTTTCCTGAAGACGCAACTCACGATGGTCAACGAGATCATCTGGGACCGGCGCGTGCCGAGCATGGGCGGCACGACGCGCCGTTTCACGTCGGTGCACGACAACATCGGCTTTTTCGCGGTTTCCAAAGCGTATTACTTCGATCTCGATCCGGTCCGCATCCCGTACGACGCCGACACGAAGAAGGCCCGCTCGCGCAAGCTGTTCGAAGGCAGCAAGTGGCTGGAGATGGGCTACAACCCGAAGGACGTCTGGTCGGTCTCGCGCCTGCACCGGCAGCACGCGGAGCGCGTCGATCATCCGACCCAGAAGCCGCTGGAAATCATCGAGCGGATGGTGCTCGCAAGCTGCCCGCCGGGCGGCCGCGTGCTCGATCCGTTCATGGGCAGCGGCACGACCGCGGTGGCCTGCGCACGGCAGGGGCGCGACTTCGTCGGCTACGAGATCAACGAAAGCTATTGTGCGATCGCGCACGAGCGCGTGAGCGCGCTCGCCGCGCCGGCGTGCGCGTGAATCGCGCCGCCGCCGAATGCACTGAGGAAAATTGCCATGTCCCGTATTCAGCAGACCTTCGCCGCACTCGCCGAACAAGGCCGTAAGGGCCTGATCCCGTTCATCACGGCCGGCGACCCCGACCCCGCGAAAACCGTCGAATTCATGCACGCGCTCGCCGCCGGCGGCGCGGACGTGATCGAACTCGGCGTGCCGTTCTCGGACCCGATGGCCGACGGCCCGGTGATCCAGCGCTCGTCGGAACGCGCGCTCGCGCGCGGCGTCACGTTGAAGAGCGTGCTCGCCGACGTGAAGCGTTTTCGCGAAACCGACCCCAAAACCCCCGTCGTGCTGATGGGCTATGCGAACCCGATCGAACGGATGGGTGTCGACGCGTTCGCGGCCGAAGCGCACGCGGCCGGCGTCGACGGCGTGCTGGTGGTCGACTATCCGCCTGAAGAGGCGGGCGTGTTCGCCGAAAAGATGCGGGCCGCGCAGATCGATCCGATCTTCCTGCTCGCGCCGACGTCGACCGACGAACGCATCGCCGACGTGGGCAAGATCGCGAGCGGCTACGTGTATTACGTGTCGCTCAAGGGCGTGACCGGCGCGGGAAATCTGGATGTTTCGAGCATTGCAGGTAAAATCCCGGCCATCAAGTCGCGCGTGCCGGTTCCGGTGGGCGTCGGCTTCGGTATCCGCGACGCCGAAACGGCGCGTGCGGTGGCCGAAGTGTCGGACGCCGTCGTGATCGGCAGCCGCCTCGTGCAACTGCTCGAGAGCGCCGCGCCGGAAGGTGCCGCCGCCGCGCTGAAGACGTTCATCGCCGAGCTGCGCGCCGCCCTGGACGGTGCCGGCAACACGGCGCGATAAACACAACACAGGAAGCGGGAACGGGCCGCGTCGGCCCGCCCCGCCACGGAACAGGAAACCATACGATGAGCTGGCTCGACAAACTGTTGCCGCCGAAGATCAAGCAGACCGACCCGAAAAGCCGCAAGGGCATTCCGGAAGGCCTGTGGGTCAAGTGCCCGTCCTGCGAGGCCGTTCTCTATCGCAACGACGTGGACGCGAACCTGCACGTGTGCCCGAAGTGCGATCACCACATGCGCATCGGCGCGCGCGAGCGCCTCGACGGGCTGCTCGATCCGGAAGGCCGCTACGAGATCGGCCAGGAAGTCGTGCCGGTCGACTCGCTGAAGTTCAAGGACAGCCGCAAGTACCCCGATCGTCTGAAGGAAGCGATGGACGAAACCGGCGAGACCGACGCGATGGTCGTGATGGGCGGCGCGATCCACACGCTGCCGGTCGTGGCAGCGTGCTTCGAATTCTCGTTCATGGGCGGCTCGATGGGTTCGGTCGTCGGCGAGCGCTTCGCGCGCGGTGCGCAGAACGCGCTGGAGCAGCACGTGCCGTTCATCTGCTTCACGGCATCGGGCGGCGCACGGATGCAGGAGAGCCTGCTGTCGCTGATGCAGATGGCCAAGACCACCGCGATGCTGACCAAGCTCGCCGAAGCGAAGCTCCCGTTCATCTCGGTGCTGACCGACCCGACGATGGGCGGCGTGTCGGCGAGCTTCGCGTTCCTCGGCGACGTCGTGATCGCGGAGCCGAAGGCGCTGATCGGCTTCGCCGGCCCGCGCGTGATCGAGCAGACGGTCCGCGAGAAGCTGCCGGAAGGCTTCCAGCGCGCCGAATTCCTGCTGAAGACGGGCGCGATCGACATGATCGTCGACCGTCGCAAGATGCGCGACGAGATCGCGCAGTTGCTCGCGCTGCTGCAGCGACAGCCGGCCGACGCGCTGGCCTGACCGGCGCAACGTCGTGACTCCGCGCGTCGCCTGGCTTCTCAGGCGGCGCGCTTTGCTTTTTGGCGTAGTGGCGGTACCGATCCAGATTTGATCCGATGAGCACATTTCCCACTCTCGACGCGTGGCTTTCGCATCTCGAACGCGCGCACCCGGTCGGCATCGACATGGGCCTGACCCGCATCGGGCAGGTCAAGGCGGCGCTGCAGCTCGAATTCGCGTGCCCGGTGATCACCGTCGGCGGCACGAACGGCAAGGGCTCGACCTGCGCGTTCCTCGAGGCGATCCTCGTGCGCGCGGGTTACAAGGTCGGCTGCCACACGTCGCCGCACCTGCTCGCATTCAACGAGCGCGCGCGCGTGAACGGGCAGAACGTGACCGACGACGAACTGCTGCCGCACTTCGAGGCCGTCGAAGCCGCGCGCACGTCGCTGGCCGAGCCCGTGTCGCTCACGTATTTCGAATTCACGACGCTCGCGATCCTGCATCTGTTCGCCTCGCGCGGGCTCGACGCGGTGATCCTCGAAGTCGGCCTCGGCGGCCGGCTCGATGCGGTGAACATCATCGACGCCGATTGCGCGATCGTCACGAGCATCGACATCGATCACACCGAATACCTCGGCGACACGCGCGAGAAGATCGCGTTCGAGAAGGCCGGGATCTTCCGCGCGGGCAAGCCGGCGATCTGCGGCGATCCGGCCGCGCCGCAGACGCTCGTCGACCACGCCGAAGCGATCGGCGCCGACCTGTGGCTCGTCGGCCGCGATTTCCGCTACGAGGCGCAGGCAGGGGCCGAGCGCCAGCAATGGAGCTACCTCGGCCGCGACAAGCGCTATCCGGCGCTCGCGTATCCGGCGCTGCGCGGCGCGAACCAGCTGATCAACGCGTCGGCCGCGCTCGCCGCGCTCGAGGCGCTGCGCCCGGTGCTGCCGGTGTCCGCGCAGGACATCCGGCTCGGGCTCGCGAACGTCGAGCTGCCGGGGCGCTTCCAGGTGCTGCCCGGCAAGCCGGCGATCGTGCTCGACGTCGCGCACAACCCGCATGCGTCGGCCGTGCTCGAGCAGAACCTCGGCAACATGGGTTTCTTCCCGTACACGTACGCGGTGTTCGGCGCGATGCACGACAAGGACATCGACGGCGTGCTGCAGCACCTGAAGGGCGAGATCGACCACTGGTGCGTGACCGACCTGCCGCTGCCGCGCGCAGCCTCCGCGGAGCAGCTCGAAGCCGCGCTGCGCAAGGCCGGCGTGGAGGAGGGGCCCGATTCGAGCGTGACGCGTTACGCGTCGCCCGCGGAAGCGTTTCGCGATGCACTAAAAAGAGCATCCGAGAATGATAGAATCGTGGTTTTCGGCAGTTTCCATACGGTTGCCGGCGTGCTGGCCTACCGTAAATCGCAGCAACACTGACTGACGGGCAGTTTCGGACTCAGCCATTCATGGGAATTTTCTCGTTCGGCAAGAAAGACGACGACGCGCCCCCGCGGCGCGGCGGTCGCACCGGGGCCTCCCGGAACGTGCGCACGGAGCGCACTGAACGCGTCGAGCGCCGCACGCGCCGCACCGAGCGTCCGGAATCGGACGCACTGCTCCTCGATCCGACCCTTCCTGAAAAGCAACGCGCGCGCCGTCGCCTCGTCGGCGCGATCGCGCTCGTCGTGGCCGCCGTGATCGTGCTCCCGATGGTGCTCGACTCGCACCCGAAGCCGGTCACCGACGACATCGCGATCGACATCCCGAACCGGCCCGCGCACCAGGCGGTCGCGCCGCGCGACGACGACGTGTCCGACGTGCAGGCGGGCGTCGCGCACGACGAACCGCCCGCATCCGACGCGGCCGTGGCGGCCGCACCGGCACCCGCCCCCGCGCCGAAGGATGTCGCCAAGCCGGCCGCGAAACCCGATACGACCACCACCGCGAGCGTGACGCCGCCGAAGCCCGCGCCGAAGCCGGCCGCTCCGGCGGCGAAACCGGCCGCGCCGAAGCCTGCGCCCGCAACCGTCGCGAATGCCGGCGCCGCGAGCCCGGACGGCGGCGACGCATCGTCGCCGGCGTCGCCGGCCGGTGCGCGCTTCGCGGTGCAGCTCGGTTCGTTCAAGGACGCCGCGACCGCCCGTTCGTGGGCCACCAAGTTGAAATCGGCGGGCGTGCCCGCATATGTCGAGCACAGCAAGCAGGCCGACGGCAGCACGGCTACACTGCTGCGTGCCGGCCCGTTCGCGGATCGTGCGGCGGCATCCGCCGCGATCGCGAAGGTGCGCGAAGCCGGACTGACGCAGTAACGTGCGATGCTGACGGCTTTCGACTACGCTGTATTGGCGGTGATCGCGTTGTCGGCGCTGCGCGGCGCGTGGCGCGGCTTCGTGTCCGAGATTTTCGGGCTGATCGGCTGGATTGCGGCGGTCGTGATCGCGGGCCGCTACGTCGGGCTGGTCGTGCCGTACATTCCGGCGAACTGGCCGGGCGGCGCGCTGACGCAGTGGGTGATCGCCTTCGCGTTGCTCGTGATCGGCGTCGTGCTGGTCGCCGGCGTGGCGAACGCGCTGCTGTCGCGGATCGCGCAGGCGAGCGGCCTGGGCGGCGTCGACCGCTCGCTGGGCATGATGTTCGGGCTCGTCCGCGGCTGTGTGCTGGTGGTGCTGCTGGTCGCGGCGGCCGGGCTGACCGAACTGCCCAAACAGGATTTCTGGCGCAATGCGCTATTGCGTCCTTTTGCCGAACAGGGCGTGCACGAGCTGAAGCAGCTCCTGCCCGACGGCATGGCCCAGTACGTACGCGTGTGACGGCGCGGCCGGGCAGGACGGAACCGATTTTGTCATCTTGAAGGACATGCCATGTGCGGCATCGTAGGCGTTATCTCCCAATCCCCTGTCAATCAGCTGATCTATGACAGCCTGCTGCTGCTGCAGCATCGCGGTCAGGACGCGGCGGGCATCGCGACGGCGGACGGCAGCAATTTCCACATGTACAAGGCGAACGGCATGGTGCGCGACGTGTTCCGCACGCGCAACATGCGCAGCCTGCCCGGCACCTACGGCATCGGCCAGGTACGCTACCCGACGGCCGGCTCGGCGTCGAGCGAGGCCGAGGCGCAGCCGTTCTACGTGAACGCGCCGTTCGGGATCATCCTCGCGCACAACGGCAACCTGACGAACTGGATGCAGCTGAAGGACGAGATGTTCCGGATCGACCGCCGGCACATCAACACCAACTCCGACAGCGAAGTGCTGCTCAACGTGTTCGCGCACGAGCTGCAACTGTCGACCACGGGCCTCGAGCTCGACCCGGCGTCGGTGTTCAAGGCGGTCTCGGGCGTGCATCGCCGCCTGCAGGGTTCGTACGCGATCGTGTCGCTGATCGCCGGCTACGGCCTGCTCGCGTTCCGCGACCCGTTCGGCATCCGCCCGCTGTGCATCGGCAAGCTCGAAACCGAGCACGGCACCGAATGGATGGTCGCGTCGGAGTCGGTGGCGGTCGAAGGCATCGGTTTCGAATTCGTGCGTGACCTGGAGCCGGGCGAGGCGGTCTTCATCGACAAGGCCGGCAACTTCCACAGCCAGCAGTGCGCGGAGAACCCGACGCTGAATCCGTGCATGTTCGAATACGTGTATCTGGCCCGTCCGGATTCGTGCCTCGACGGCGTGCCGGTGTACAACGTGCGCCTGCGCATGGGCGACTATCTCGCCGAGAAGATCAAGCGCGAACTGCCGAACGTGCCGATCGACGTCGTGATGCCGATTCCCGATTCGTCGCGCCCGGCCGCGATGCAGGTCGCCGCGAAGCTCGGCGTCGAGTACCGCGAAGGCTTCTTCAAGAACCGCTACGTCGGCCGCACGTTCATCATGCCGGGGCAGGCCGTGCGCAAGAAGTCGGTGCGCCAGAAGCTCAACGCGATGAGCATCGAGTTCAAGGACAAGCACGTGCTGATCGTCGACGATTCGATCGTGCGCGGCACGACCTCGCACGAAATCGTGCAGATGGCGCGCGATGCGGGTGCGAAGTCGGTGATCTTCGCGTCGGCTGCGCCGCCCGTGAAATTCCCGAACGTGTACGGCATCGACATGCCGACGCGTGGCGAGCTCGTCGCGCACGGCCGCACCGACGAAGAAGTCGCGAAGATCATCGGCGCCGATCACCTGATCTATCAGGACGTCGACGATCTGCGCCGCGCGGTGCGCGACATCAACCCGAAGCTCGAGCGCTTCGAGGCGTCGTGCTTCGACGGCAACTACATCACCGGCGCCGTGACGCCCGAGTACCTCGATGCGATCGAGCGCGCGCGTCTCACGCCGGCGTCGCAGGCCGATCGCGATACGGCCAGCGATACCGAGCGCTCGCAGATGAACCTGCAACTGTCGGTCGAGTAACTCACGCCGGCGCGCGCTTGGATCGAGGCGTGATAGGATGTGGCCTTGCGTCGATTTGATATCAGCTTGCGGACGCGGGGCAACTTCCCAAAACAGCTAAAGCGAAGGCCGGCGGCAGCCGGCCCGAGTCGATCGCTGTCGTACCGCACCGAAGCCCGCTGATGCCGACGCATAGCGGGCTTTTTGTTTTTGGCCTCGGTTTTGACCGGGTCCGCGCCTCGTGCATGACCGTCGGCGCGGCCATCGAATACGGAAAACGGAACATGGACGATTCCCTCAACTTCGACACGCTTGCCGTGCGCGCGGGCACGCTGCGCAGCGACTTCAACGAGCATTCGGAAGCGCTGTTCCTCACGTCGAGCTTCTGCTTCTCGAGCGCGGCCGACGCGGCCGAGCGCTTCGCGAATTCGGAAGACTATTTCACCTATTCGCGCTTCACGAACCCGACCGTCACCATGTTCCAGGAGCGTCTCGCGGCGCTCGAGGGCGGCGAGGCGTGCATCGCGACGGCGTCGGGCATGGCCGCGATCATGTCGGTCGTGATGTCCGCGCTGCAGGCGGGCGACCACCTCGTCAGCTCGCGCAGCCTGTTCGGCTCGACGCTCGGGATGTTCTCGCAGATCTTCAGCAAGTTCGGGATCACGACGACCTTCGTCGACCCGACCGACCTGAACGCGTGGCATGAAGCCGTGCGGCCGGAAACGAAGATGTTCTTCCTCGAGACGCCGTCGAACCCGCTGACCGAACTCGCCGACATCGAGGCGATCGGCAAGATCGCGAAGGCCGCGAACGCGCTGTTCGTCGTCGACAACTGTTTCTGCAGCCCGGTGCTGCAGCAGCCGCTGAAGCTCGGCGCGGACGTCGTGATGCATTCGGCGACGAAATTCCTCGACGGGCAGGGCCGCGTGCTCGGCGGCGCGCTGGTCGGCTCGAAGGAATTCATCATGGGCAAGGTGTTCCCGTTCGTGCGCAGCGCGGGCCCGACGCTGTCGGCGTTCAACGCATGGGTGCTGCTGAAGGGGATGGAGACGCTGTCGCTGCGCGTCGAGAAGCAATCGGCGAACGCGCTGGAGATCGCGCGCTGGCTCGACGCGCATCCGGCGGTCGCGCGCGTGTTCTACCCGGGCCTCGAATCGCATCCGCAGCATGAACTCGCGAAGCGCCAGCAGAAGGCCGGCGGTGCAATCGTGTCGTTCGAGCTGAAGGGCGACACGCCGGAGCAGCAGCGCGCGAACGCGTGGCGGGTGATCGACAACACGAAGCTGGTGTCGATCACCGGCAACCTCGGCGATACGCGCACGACGATCACGCATCCGGCCACCACGACGCACGGCCGCATCACGCCGGAAGCGCGTGCGGCGGCGGGGATCACCGAAGGGCTGATTCGCCTCGCGGTCGGGCTCGAGCACGCGGGCGACATTCGCGACGATCTCGCGCGCGGCCTGGACAGCTGAGCGATACGGCCGGTTTTTGCCCGGCATCGACGATGAAACGGGCCGCTCGAGAGAGCGGCCCGTTGTCGTTTCGGCGCATGCCGTCGTGCGTGTTTTGCCGACGTTCAGCCCGCGGCGTGCGCGGGCGGCGCGGCGCGCACCGCGTCCACCATCCAGCGCAGCGTTTCGTCGAGCGGCGTGATCGGTAGTTCGCCCACCGCGCGCCGCAGCTTGTCGCGCGACCCGCTCAGGCGCTTCACTTCGTTGTGCCGCACGAAGCGCGGATCGATCGTCACGTCGATCACGTAGCCGGCGATGCGCGACAGCATCGCCAGCACTTCCTTCAGCGAATACGCGCGCTCCGAACAGACGTTGAACGTCTCGCCGGCCGGCGCGGCTTCGATCAGCTTCAGATAGGCGGCCGTCACGTCGCGCACGTCGGAGAAATCGCGGCTCACGTCTAGGTTGCCGAGCGAGATCCGCGGCGCGTTGCCCGCAAAGTGCGCGACGAGCTTCGGCAGCAGATACGCATCGCTCTGGCCGACACCCGTGTAGTTGAACGGCCGCGCGATCACGATCGGCAGCCGGTCGGCCCACAGCTTCGCCGCATATTCCATTGCGAGCTTGCTGACCGCGTAGTCGTTCGCCGGGGCCGGCGCGACGGTTTCGTCGAGCACGCCGGCCGTCGAGTTGCCGTAGACGTTCGCGCTGCTTGCGAGCAGCACCGCCGACGGGCGGCGGTCGAGGCCGTCGAGCGCGGCCAGCAGGTTGCGCGTGCCGACGATGTTGACAGCGTAGGTGTGCGAGGGCTCGTCCTGCGCGACATGCGCGCGCGCGGCCAGATGCACGACCGCGTCGGGCCGCGCGTCGGCCGCGGCCGCGCGCATGGCCTGCGCGTCGAGCAGGTCGACGGGCAGCAGCGTGCAGTGCGCGAACGCCGGATCGGCGGGGCCGGGCGTGCCGGGCGCGACCGTGCCCCAGACGTCGTAGCCGGCCGCCTGCAGGCGTTCGACCATGTAGCGGCCGGTGAAGCCCGTCAGGCCCGTGACGAACGCACGGCGCGACGGACGGCCGGCCTCAGAACGTGTCATGGTGTTGATTCCGCGTCAAATCCGCTTCGACCATCATCTGGCAAAGTTGTTCGAGCGTCGTCTTGGGTTCCCAGCCGAGTTTGCTTTTCGCCTTGTCCGCGCAGCCGATCAGCAAGTCGACTTCCGCGGGGCGGTAGAACTTCGGGTTCACTTCGACGAGCACGTTGCCGGTCGATGCGTCGAGGCCGCGCTCCTGCTCGCCCTTGCCGGTCCATTCGAGCTGGTAGCCGGCCGCCGCGAACGCCATCCGCACGAAGTCGCGCACGGTTTCGGTGCGGTTGGTCGCCAGCACGTAGGTGTCGGGCTCGTCGGCCTGCAGCATCCGCCACATGCCTTCGACGTATTCGAGCGCGAAGCCCCAGTCGCGTTTCGCGTCGAGATTGCCGAGCTCGAGACGGGTCGCCTTGCCGAGCCGGATCTTCGCGACCGTGTCGGTGATCTTGCGCGTGACGAATTCGCGGCCGCGCAGCGGCGATTCATGATTGAACAGGATCCCGCTGCTGCCGAACAGGCCGTACGACTCGCGGTAGTTCACGGTCATCCAGTGCGCGTACAGCTTCGCCACGCCGTAGGGGCTGCGCGGATAGAACGCAGTGGTTTCCGTTTGCGGGATGGCCTGCACCTTGCCGAACATCTCGGACGTCGACGCCTGGTAATAGCGGGTCTTCGGGCTCACGACCCGAATCGCCTCGAGCAGGTTCAGCGGGCCGATCCCGGTCACTTCGGCGGTCGTCGCCGGTTGGTCGAACGACACGCCGACGAAGCTTTGCGCGGCCAGGTTGTAGAGCTCGTCCGGCTGCGTGCGTTCGAGCAGGCGCAGGCTCGAGCCCGCGTCGGTCAGGTCGTGTTCGACGAGCGTCAGGTTCGGGTGCGTGTCGACGCCGAGCTCGGCGATGCGCCAGAAATTCACCGAGCTGGTGCGGCGATAGGTGCCGGTGACTTCGTAGCCCTTGTCGAGCAGCAGTTTGGTCAGGTACGCACCGTCTTGCCCCGAAATTCCGGTGATGATGGCCTTTTTACGCGTTTGGCTCATGGCGTTGTCCTGGTAGAAGCGATGGATGATGAGATTCAGGCGGTCGTGCCGGCGGCGGCCGGCAGCGCGCGGCGCGCGGGCCCGCGCGTCAGGCGCCGTTCGAAGCCGTACCAGCTCAGGGTCGCGTACGCGAGCGTGATCGCAAGCGCCAGCGCGGCCGTGACGAAACGGTTCAGGTGCAGCGGCCACAGCGCGTACAGCACGCTCAGGTGGATCAGGTAGACGGTGTAGCTGACGGTGCCGACGTAGACGAGCATCGGGTTCGTCAGCACGCGTTGCACGAGGCCGCGCCCGCGCAGCGCGATCACGACGATCGACGTGCACAGCAGCAGCGAGATGCTGTAGAGCGCCGCGTTCGACAGCGGCGTGTTCGCGGCGCGAAAGCGCGGGAACGACAGGTGCAGCCAGCCGAGGATCGCGAGCGACACGAGCGCGCCGACGATCGCGAGCGGATAGAACGGCTCCAGCGCGCGCCGGTCGCGGCGCAGCACGATCGCGAGCAACGCGCCTGCCGCGAGCAGGTCCATCCGGAACGGCGTCAGGTAGTAGATCGGCCAGAACGAATCGAACCACGGCGTCGCGATCGCGCGCAGCACCGGCGCCGCGACGATCAGCGCGGCGGCGACCCACGGCAGCGCGCGCTCCGAGCACCACAGCACGACGAACGGCCAGAAGATGTAGAACTGCTCCTCGACCGCGAGCGACCACAGCACGTTCAGGCTGTCATGGCCGATGCTGCCGAGCGACAGCCCGATATTGGTCGAGAAGAACGCGAACCACGGCCAGTGCGGCAGCCAGCTCGCGCCGAACAGCAGCGTCGACACCGCCAGCAGCAGCACGTACGGCGGCAGGATGCGGCGCACGCGGCGCGCGTAGAAGTGGCTGAAGTACGACTGCCCGCGCGCCTTGCGATCGAGCAGGATGCCGGTGATCAGCAACCCGCTCAGCACGAAGAACAGATCGACGCCCATCCACAGCGGCGCCTTCAGCGCGTGCTGCAGGAACACGGCGCCCACGGCGATCGCGCGCAGCCCGTCGAGCTGCACGATGCGTCCGTGTTGCGGCGGGGCGAGGTCGGCGGGGCGCGACAGGGCCGTCATCGCGCGGCTCCTTCACGACCCGCATCCGATGCGTGTACGTATTGCATGCCTTTAAATGAAATAGGGAATCGAAAACGATTCTAGGGAAAAGAAATCGGTAAAAAAACGCGCGCCATTTATCTGACGACAAATACCCGAATGCCAATTATTACGGTCGCGACACGAAAGATTTGCACCGGGCGGCCGCCAGACGCGGCGCGGGGCGGAATTTTCTACGTGGCGGCGCGGGAAAGGCGGTCGTTATTGCCGTTTCCGGGCCTGATTGACTGCCCGTTCCGGTTCGATATTTCTGGCGGAAACATCCCCAAATATTTCCAAATTTCTTGTGATTATTTTTGCTTGTAACCTGCATCGCGACGTTTGAAACCCATTTAGCGACAGGGCGCAGCCGCCGGCCATCCGAGGCTGCGCCGGTCGTTGTTGCATCGAGTCTGGAGAAGCGCATTGCGACGTCTGATTCTGGTTGGCGTGACGGTATGCGCGGCGCTGCTGACGAGCGCCGTGCCGGCCGAAACGGTGTTGCCCGCGACGACCTCGTGGATCGGCAACACGTTCGGCTATGGCGACGGCAGCTGGACGCAGATCGACATCCGCGCGATCGCGGTGACGCCCGACGGCAAGGTGTATACGAATGCGCCGTGGGACGAGAGCGGCGCCGAGGCGAGCGTCTACCAGGACGGGAAGATGCTCGGCTTCGCCGGTGGCACCCACGGCTGGGGCAACCTCGGCGGCAACGCGATCGCGGTGAACGGCAAGTATGCGTATGTCGCGATCGGCGTCGGCAACGAGCGCGGCCACCTGCAGTCGCCCGGCATCTGGCCGGACAAGGGCAAGCAATGGTTCGGCATCTCGCGGCGCACGATCGGCGACATGAAGCAGCCCGCGCCGTTTCGCGCGGCGCCGCCGGTCGCGCCGGGCGGCCGCGCCGATGCCGGCCGCGCCGATGCCGGCCGCGCGCGAATGGCCGCCAGCTTCATGATGATGAACGAGGTGCCGGCGCCCGCACGCTCGGAAGTGGGCGACGCGAAGGCGGAAGTGGGCGGCCTCGCGGCCGACGACAAGACGCTGTTCGCGACCAATCCGTCGCGCGACGCGGTGGACGTGTACGACGCGGAGACGATGCAGCGGAAGGGCACGTGGAGCGCGCACGAGCCGGGCCGCATCGCGCTCGCGGGCGACGGCACGCTGTGGCTGCTGACCGATACGCTGGGCGGGCCCGCGCATCTCGTGCACGTGCGGGCCGACGGCCGCAAGCTCGACGACGCGCCGGCGCTGCCGGCAGGCACCGACGCGGTGGACGTGGCGGTCGATGCGAAAGGGCGCGTGCTGGTCGCGGACAACGGGCCGCGCCAGCAGATCCTGATCTTCTCGAAAGGCGCGAACGGCTATGCGCAGTCGGGCTCGCTCGGCGAGCGCGGCGGCATCTTCGCGGGGCCGGTGCCGGGGCGCCCGGGGTCGCAGCGCTTCAACGGGCTGACGGGCGTCGGCGTCGACCGCGCGGGCAACGTCTACGTGTCGATGAACGGGATCGGGCCGCGCCACGACACGATCGGCGCGGGGCTCGGCGCGGTGCTGGAAAGCTACACGCCGGACGGCAAGCTGCGCTGGCAGGTGCAGGGGCTGCTGTTCGTCGACGGCGCGTGGCTCGACCCCGCGCGGCCGAACAG
Organism: Burkholderia sp. AU32262; assembly: GCF_020419985.1. Classification (NCBI taxonomy): domain Bacteria; kingdom Pseudomonadati; phylum Pseudomonadota; class Betaproteobacteria; order Burkholderiales; family Burkholderiaceae; genus Burkholderia; species Burkholderia sp. AU32262. The sequence goes on along the minus strand of NZ_JAIZRS010000016.1, from coordinate 150,069 downwards.
CGTGTACACGGGCAACAAGCGCTTCGAGCTCGACCTGTCGAAGCCGCCGGGCCAGGACTGGAAATACGTCGGCTTCCTGTCGAACCGCTTCAAGTATCCGGACGACCCCGTGTTCCACACCGACCAGTATCCGGGCATGCCGATCGCGCGGCGCGTCGACGGCCGCACGTTCCTGTACCTGACCGACATGTACGCCGATCATCTGAAGATCTACCGCTTCGACGCGAAGCGCGACGGCGAGGTCGCGATTCCGTCCGGCCTGATCGCGGGCCGCGCGCGGCCGGTCGACAAGGTGCCGAACAAGCCGCCGGGCGGCGACTGGCTGTGGCGCGACGCGAACGGCAACGGCCGGATCGATGCCGACGAGTCCGAGCTCAACACGACGGGCAAGGCGAAGGCGGGCGGCTGGGGCTGGTGGGTCGACACGAAGGGCGACATCTGGCGCACGAGCGACGTGCGCGGCATCCACCGCTTCCAGTACGGCGGCGTCGACAAGGCCGGCAACCCGATCTATTCGTACGACAAGGTCACGACCTACCCGATGCCGCAGCCGTTCACGCAACTGCGCCGGTCGATCTACGACGCGCAGACGGACACGCTGTACGTGACCGGCTACACGGCCGACGCGCCGCCGCAGCCGGGCATCAACAAGGAAGTCGGCCGCGTGCTGGTGCGCTTCGACAAGTGGTCGAGCGGCTCGCCGGTGGTGCGCTACCAGGTCGCGCTGCCATGGCAGCTCGATGCGAAGCCGATCCTCGACCTGATCGGGATCACGGTCGAAGGCCGCTACATCTTCACGGTGGAGCCGGTCGGCAAGATCCACGTGTACGACAAGGAAACCGGCAAGGAAGTGGGCGTGATGAGCCCGGGCGCCGAGGTCGGCAAGGCCTCCGGCTGGGTCGACGTGCCGTTCGGCATCAGCGCGTTCCGGCGCGAGAACGGCGAATACCTCGTGTTCGTCGAGGAAGACGCGCGCGGCAAGGTGCTGATGTATCGCTGGAAACCGTGACGGGCGGCGCGCCGTCGTCGACGTCACTCAAGGCTTAAGCATGGACAAAGGCATACTCAAGAACGTTTCGATCAACTTCATCGGGCTGATCCTGCCGACCTTCGTGTCGCTGGTGACCGTGCCCGCGTACATCCACGCGCTCGGCGTCGAACGCTACGGCGTCGTCAGCCTCGTGTGGACGCTGATCGGCTATTTCGGGATCCTCGATCTCGGGATGAGCATGGCCGCGCAGAACCACATCTCGAAGGCGCTCGCGAGCGGCGACGCCGACGAAAGCGCGCGCGTGTTCTGGAGCGCGTTCTGGCTGAATCTCGGCACCGGCATCGCGGGCGGGCTGCTGATCTATTTCGGTGCGTTCGTCTACACCGCGTATTTCACGAAGGTGTCGGCCGCGATGCAGCACGAGGTGTATCTCGCGCTGCCGTGGCTCGCGCTCGCGATTCCGCTCGCGAACGTGTCGTGGGTGTTCGCCGGCGCAATCAACGGCGCCGAACGGTTCGGCGTGTTCAACACGAACCAGACGATCGGCACGTTCCTGTTCCAGCTGCTGCCGCTCGCCGCCGCGTGGTGGATCGCGCCGAACCTGCAGACGGTGCTCGCCGCGGCCGTCGTCGCGCGGCTGATCGCGGCGGTGATGCTCGGCCAGGCCAGCATCAAGGTGCTCGGCATCCGCCGCATCGATCCGCCGCAGTGGGGTACCGCGAAGGGGCTGTTCAACTTCGGCGGCTGGATGCTGATCGCGAGCACGACCAGCATGATCGCCGACACGCTCGACCGCGTGATGCTCGGCGCCGGCATGGGCGCGAAGTTCGTCACCTACTACACGGTGCCGCAGAACCTCGTCACGCGCCTGAACATGCTGCCGAACGCACTGGTGCGCACGCTGTTTCCGCGCCTGTCGGCGGTCGGCCGCGATCACGCGGATACCCTCGCGCGCCAGTCGCTCGAATTCCTGAACGGCGTGTTCACGCCGGTCGGCATCGTCGCGATCTTCGCGCTCGCGCCGTTCCTCACGCTGTGGGTCGGCGCCGATCTCGCCGCGCATTCGGCGCCGGTCGGCCGCGTGCTCGTGATCAGCGTATGGCTCGTCGGCCAGGCGAGCGTCACACGCATCCTGATCCAGTCGCAGGTCAACCCGGCCCGCGCGGCATTCGCCGGGCTCGTCGAGATGCCGTTCTTCGTCGGCGGCCTGTGGCTCGGCATTCATCACTTCGGGCTGATCGGCGCGGCGGTGGTCGTCGCGGCGCGCGCGCTCGTCGACTACGGCGTGCTGCTGTACCTGTCGGCGATCCGGATGCGCGCGATCGTGCTCGACATGCTCGCCCATCTCGCCTTCCTGCTCGCGAGCCTGTTTCTGGCGCAAGCGTGGCCGGGGCTGGTCCAGTCGATCGGCCTGTGCGCGGTCGTGCTGGTGCTGAACGTTGCGTGGTCGCTCACGATGACGCCGGGATTGCGTGCACTCGTGCGCGACCTGTTCGTCCGTCTCAATGCGAGGAGAACTGCATGAATCGCGATCTGGCGGAACACGCCGTCCTGAATCTCGCCACGGCCGACGCCGCCGTGGCCCACGCGGGCGACGCCGCCGCGCTGCACCGCGCGGTGCCGGCCGAACGGGCCGGCGCGCGGCAGCCGGCGCGTGCGCTGCGCGTGGCGATCGTCCACGACTGGCTCGTCACCTACGCGGGCGCCGAGCGCGTGCTCGAACAGATCGTCGCGTGCTTTCCCGACGCGGACCTGTTCAGCCTCGTCGATTTCCTCGACGACCGCGCGTTCGTGCGCGGCAAGCCGGTGACGACGTCGTTCATCCAGAAGCTGCCGTTCGCGCGCACCAAGTACCGCAGCTACCTGCCGCTGATGCCGCTCGCGATCGAGCAGCTCGACGTGTCCGAGTACGACCTCGTGATCTCGAGCAGCCACGCGGTCGCGAAGGGCGTGCTGACCGGGCCGGACCAGGTGCACATCAGCTACGTGCATTCGCCGATCCGCTATGCGTGGGACCTGCAGCACCAGTATCTGGAACAGTCGAATCTCACGCACGGGCCGAAATCGCTGCTCGCGCGGATGATTCTCCATTACATCCGCAACTGGGATACGCGCACCGCGAACGCGGTGGACGGCTTCGTCGCGAATTCCGCGTTCATCGCGCGGCGCATCAAGAAGGTCTACCACCGCGACGCCGCGGTGATCTTCCCGCCGGTCGACGTCGACGCGTTCTCGCTGAACGCGGCGAAGGAGGACTTCTACCTGACCGCGTCGCGGATGGTGCCGTACAAGAAGATCGACCTGATCGTCGAAGCGTTTTCGCGCACGCCCGAGCGCAAGCTCGTCGTGATCGGCGACGGCCCCGAGATGCAGAAAATCCGCGCGAAGGCCGGCCCGAACGTCGAGATCATGGGCTATCAGCCGTTCGCGGTGCTGCACGACCGGATGCGGCGCGCGAAGGCGTTCGTGTTCGCGGCCGAGGAGGATTTCGGGATCTCGGTCGTCGAGGCGCAGGCGTGCGGCACGCCGGTCATCGCGTACGGCAAGGGCGGTGCGCTCGAAACCGTGCTCGACCCGCAGTCGAGCCTGAACCCGACGGGCCTGTTCTTCGACGAACAGACGCCGCACGCGATCGTCGCGGCCGTCGACGATTTCGAGCGCGCGCCGCAGCGCTTCACGCCTGACGCGTGCCGCGCGAACGCGGAGCGGTTTTCCGCCGATACGTTCCGGCAGCGCTTCCTCGACTACGTGGAGCAAGCGCTGCCCGGCTCGACCGCGCGGCGCGGCACGGCCGCGCCGATGCCGGCCGCGCGCGGCCCGGCGACGCTCGTGCTCGATCAGAGCGGCGTGCTCGGCGGCGCCGAGCTGTCGCTGCTCGAGATCATGAAGCACATGCGCGCGAACGCCGACGTGCTGCTGTTCGACGACGGCCCGTTCCGCGCGGCGCTCGACGAGATCGGCGCACGCGTCGACGTGGTCGACCAAGGCGCGCTCGCGGGCGTGCGCAAGCAGGGCGGCGTGTCGTTCGGCGCGGTGAAGCAGCTCGTGCGGCTCGTGCGCGACGTCGCCCGGCGCGCGCGCCGCGCCGAGGTGATCTACGCGAACACGCAACGCGCGATGGTGGTCGCCGCGCTTGCCGGGCGGCTCGCGCGCAAGCCGGTGGTCTGGCATTTGCGCGACATCGTCAGCGCCGACCATTTCGGCGGCAAGCAGTTGCAGGCGATCAAGTACTGCGCGCGGCTCGGCGTCACGCGCGTGATCGCGAACTCCGATGCATCCGCGCAGGCGTTCCGCGCGCTGACGGGCTTCACGCCGCAGCACGTCGACGTCGTGTTCAACGGCATCTCGGCCGAACCGTTCGATGCGCTGGAAGGCGTGAGCCAGGCGGCGCTGCGCGCGCCTCGGGTTGCCGACGGACGCATGGCTGGTCGGTTCGTTCAGCCGGCTCGCGCGCTGGAAGGGGCAGCACGTGCTGCTGGAGGCCGCCGCGCGGCATCCGGACATGCACGTGGTGCTGGTCGGCGCGCCGCTGTTCGGCGAGGACGACTATGCGGCGCAACTGCACGAATACGTCGCGCAGCACGGGATGGACGAGCGCGTGCATTTCCTCGGATTCCAGCGCGACGTGGCCGCATGCATGACGGCGGTGGACGTCGTCGCGCATACGTCCATCACGCCCGAACCGTTCGGGCGGGTGATCGTCGAGGGGATGCTGGCGCGCCGGCCGGTTGTCGCGGCGCGTGCGGGCGGCGTCGTCGAGATCATCGAGGACGGCGACAACGGGCTGCTCTGCGAGCCGGGCAACGCGGCCGCGCTGGCCGATGCGCTGGCGGCGCTCAAGCGCGACGGCGCGCTGCGCGAGCGGCTCGTCGCGAGTGGGCGCGCGACTGCGGTGCGGCGGTTCGGGACCGAAACGTACGTGGAGCGGGTCGAGAAGATTCTCTCCGATACGGCGAAGGCCGCCCGGGCCGCGAAAGCGAAGAAATAGCAGCCGGCGCGCGCCGGCGGGAAACGAGCCTCCGTGCGGCGTCGTGCCGTGCGGGGGCTTCGTCTTTCGGCGGGCGACGCGCGTGGTTGGGGCGGGCTGGCGGGCTCGAGCCCGAGTCCGAGTCGGCGTGATCGCGGCCGATCGTCATCCGGAACGGGAGCGGGCCGTCGGCAACGTGGCGCGAGCAGGACACCGTCGCAGTCGTACCCAGGAAACCGCGCACCGGCGGCTTGCGCGGGCCGTGGCGCGGTCGGCGCGCGGCAGGCTGCCGGTCCCTTGTCGAACCGGCCTGCAACCGCGTGCCAGCCGTGAAAAAGCCCCCGAGCGGCGGGAGGCCGCACGAGGGCTCCGGAGCCGGACGGGCCGGCCGCCCGGCGTCAGGCCGCCTGCTCGGGCGTCGACGCGACGACGCGGGCGGTGCGGGTCGGCTTGAAGCTGGCCGACCACATCATCGCCGGCCGTTCGAACATCCGGTAGAACAGGTACGCCACCGGAATCGCGACGGCCATGAACGCGAACGACGGCCAGATCGACAGTTGCAGCTCGGAGTGGAACAGCACCGAGCCGAGGAAGACGAACAGCGGCAGGTGGACGAGATACAGCGAGTAGCTGAAGTCGCCGAACCAGCTCAGCACGCGCAGCGGCGGCGTGGCGCGCGGCGGGCGGGCGAGGGCGCGGTACAGGAAGCACGCGAAGCCGGCCGACCACAGCTGGAACGCGCCGTACTGGCCGAAATGGAACGCGCCGCAGCCGGCGGCGAGCAGCACCGCGGCCGCGACGTACCATGCGCGCGACGGCACGACGGCCGTGCCGCGCGACTGCTGCGCGCGCACGTCGGCGATCCACGCGCCGATCGTCCAGGACAGCCAGTAGGACGTGAAGAACTGCAGGTCGTGCCGTTCGAGCAGCCACGCCGACGCGACGTTGACGAGCGCGACCGCGGCCACGACGGCCGGCATGCCGATGCGCCGGCGCAGCGCGAACAGCAGCGGGGAGATCGCGTAGAACTGCACTTCGAGCGACAGCGTCCACAGCGCGCCGTTCGACCCGTACGTATAGCCGGCGACGCCCTGCAGCGAGAACAGGTTCACGAGGAACGCGACGACGCCGACGTCGCGGATCTTGTGGCTGACGGGCTCGATCTGCAGGCTGACCGCGTCGAGCGCGAGCGTGAACAGCAGCGCGGCGAGCAGCACCGGGTAGATGCGCGCGAAGCGGCGCACCCAGAAGTTCGGCGCGTCGAGCCGGTACGCGGGGTTCGCCGCCAGCTTGAGCGCCGCGTTGCGGTGGATGCAGTAGCCGCTGATCACGAAGAAGATCGGTACGCCGGCGGAGCCCCACGCGAACGGAAAGGTCAGGTAGCCGGCGATCGCGCCCGGGGTCAGCGCGTGACCGTAAGCGTGATGGAAGCTTTGCATGCCGACCCAGACGACCTGGCGGCAGTGGAAATAGGCGACGAGCAGCGCCGCGAAGCCGCGCATCGCGTCGATCACGTGTTCCTTGTGGTCGGCGACGGGCGGCGCGGCCAGAGACGATCCGCTGAAAGCTTGCATGCGATTCGATTCCTTGCGACGGATGGACGGGAAGTTTCATCCAATCGTAATGCGCAAGAATTCCGTCAATGAATAAAAAAATCTCGTCCGGAAATATCGGTATTCCGCATCATGGGTTTATCGATACCTGAAAGCGGTTCCGAGAGCCGCCTGAATTATTTGCCGATTTTTTTCTGATAGTTTGAAGCTCCAGTTGATTGATGCAAGGAGCGGCAAGATGGACATGCATTGGATCGCGAGCGCTGCAGTACTACTGGTCATGGCCGTGCTGTCGGCGTACCGCGAGGCGCTGAAGAACGAACCGATCCGCCCGGGCCTCGAACGGGGAGGCGTGCCCTATATCGAGGAATTCGAATCGTAAGAATTTGTATCCGGGAAATCGGTAATTTGTTTCTGCTCCGGCAATCGGTTCGGCAATATCGACCGGCTTGAAACGATTATATTTTTTTCCGGAATAATTGGGCGATCAGTTCATATCGAAAATGAGCGGAGCGGAATTGGCAGTGCCGTCGATTCTCGATATGCCGTTCGGAACACAATCGCGCCGGGTCGCGGGTCGACGCGGCGCAGACAACGCTATCAGGATGCGAACATGTTGAAAGTCACCAAGGCCGTGTTCCCCGTTGCCGGTCTCGGCACGCGGTTCCTCCCGGCAACGAAGGCGAGCCCGAAGGAAATGTTGCCCGTCGTCGACAAGCCGCTGATCCAGTACGCGGTCGAGGAAGCGATCAACGCCGGTATCACCGAGATGATCTTCGTCACCGGGCGCAGCAAGCGCGCGATCGAGGATCATTTCGACAAGTCGTACGAGATCGAGGCCGAACTCGAGGCGCGCGGCAAGGAAAAGCTGCTCGAGCTCGTGCGCGGCATCAAGCCGAGCCACGTCAACTGCTTCTACGTGCGGCAGCCGGAAGCGCTCGGCCTCGGCCATGCGGTGCTGTGCGCGGAGAAGCTCGTGCACGGCGAGCCGTTCGCGGTGATCCTCGCCGACGACCTGCTGCACGGCGAACAGCCGGTGCTCAAGCAGCTCGTCGACGTGTTCGACCACTATCACAGCTCGGTGATCGGGGTCGAGACGATCCCGCGCGAGGACAGCCGCTCGTACGGCGTCGTCGAAGGCCGGGAATGGGAAGAGGACATCATCAAGCTGTCGGGCATCATCGAGAAGCCGGCGCCCGAGGATGCGCCGTCGAACCTCGGCGTGGTCGGCCGCTACGTGTTCATGCCGACGATCTTCGATCATCTGCGCAAGCTCAAGCCCGGCGCGGGCGGCGAACTGCAGCTCACCGACGCCGTCCAGTCGCTGCTCGCGAACGAACAGGTGCTCGCGTATCGCTACTACGGTACGCGTTTCGACTGCGGCAGCAAGCTGGGGTATCTGAAGGCAACCGTCGAGCTCGCCCTCCAGCATCCGGAAGTGAGCCGCGAATTCGAGGCGTACCTGCGTACCTGCCTCCCCGCGCTGGCTGCCGTCGCTTAAGCGGCCGCGCGCTCCGTCGTTTCAGGTGGTGGTTGTTCCGTTGGCCCCGGCCGCTCGCGCGCCGGGGCTTTTTTGTATTTGCGGCGCACGAGCATGGTGCGCGACGTTTGCGTGCGGCGCCGGGAATGGGTGCGGGGTGGTGGCGCGCGACGCGCGAAGTCTGCCGACGCGGCGGGACGTCGTGCGTGAAACCGGTGCCGCGGCATTCGCCGCGTGACCGGATCGGTGGATGGATTGCGCGGTATGCGCGACGCTCGCGCGTCGCGCGGATGTCGCGCGATGACGCATCGGCTGCCATGCCGCCGGACGTCGTCACCGGTATCGACGCGTTCCGATCCGGTTCCGGCCGCGCACCGCGTCGGCGCGCCGCTCAGCGCGGCGACGCGCTCGGCTGCGCGGCGAAGTGCCGGGCCAGCATCGCGGCGATCGGCTTTTTGAAGTCGAGCAGCCGCTTTTCGAGATAGCGCCACGACAGGTGCGCGAGCAGTACGGCGAGCGCGAATTGCAGCATTTCCGGCAGCGCGTCGCGGACGAGGTCCGGCATCGGCACGTGCGCGAAGGACGCGGGCAGCGCGCCGAAACGCGCCGGGATCAGGTTGTGGAACAGGTAGAAGCCGTAGCTGATCGTGCCGAGATAGGCGAGCGGCGCGCAGTCGAGCAGCGCGACGACGGGATGCTCGGGCTCGCTGACGATCCACAGCATCAGCGCGCCGAGCGACGCGGACAGGCCGAGATCGGCGAGCCCTGCAGCCGCATCGGGCAACGCCGTGCAGGCGGGCAGCGCGAGGAAGAAGGCGACGCCTGCCGCGCCGAGCCAGCCCGGCGGTACGCGGCGCGCGGCGGCCGCGCCGCGATCGGCGAGCGCCATCGCGCCGACGCCGCCGAGCGCGATCAACGCGAAATTCCACGGGGAAAACGCATAGATCAGCACCGGCGATGCGTCCGCCAGGTAGAGCGCGAGATGCGCGACCGCGCACAGCGCGACGGCCGCCACACTGAGCGCGACGTGGCGCGCGGCGGGCACCGCGAGCAGCGCGAGCGGCGCGATCAGATAGAACTGCTGTTCAACGGCGAGGCTCCAGAAGTGCGACGTGGAGCCCGGCCAGCCATCCTTGACGACGCCGATCCAGTAATTCGACAGGAACGCCGCGTGCCATGCGAGCCCGAGATTGACGCCGCGCTGGTAGAACAGCGCGTGCGCGATCGCGAGCGCCGCGAGCAGCAGGTAGTACACGGGAAAGATCCGCAGCGCGCGTTTCGCGAGGAACAGCGCGAGCGCGTGGCGGCGCGTCATGGCGCCGCGCTCGACCGCCTGGCGGTTGCGATGCAGTTCGCCGACGATCAGGAATCCGCTGATGAGGAAAAACGTCCACACGCCAAGCTTGCCGACGTCGATGGCAAGGACGTGGCCCTTGTGGGACAGGAAAACGAGGATGACGGCGAGGGCTCGCAGGCCGTCGAGTCCTTTGACGTATCTGACTTCGCGCATGGAGGCATCCGGGCATTGAGCGGGCCCAGTATAGGTGCGCAAATATCGAACGTAATTCGCGTTCGCCCCATTTGAGCGCCTACGTGAAGGCGTTTTTTCACGCTCGAGCGTCGATGAAGTCGGTCGCGCGCAACAAAACGTGCGGGAAACCCCGCGAAAACGCATAAAAGTACTGCACGAAGCGTCAAGGCGCTTGTAGAATCCGGCGTTGAAGCGCGCGCGTTGCACGCTTCGTGTATCCAACGACCACACCTGGTAGGAGAAACATGGCGACTTCCGCAAAAAAGGTGGCCAAGAAGGCTGCCGCACCGGCGACCAAGAAAGTGGCTGCCAAAAAGGCTGCGCCCGCGAAGAAAGTAGTGGCCAAGAAGGCTGTCGCAAAGGCAGCACCGGCTGCTCCGACGCCGCTGAAGGACAAGTTCACGAAGGCATCGCTCGCAACGCACATCGCTGAGCGCGCAGCTGTCGAAGTGAAGGCGGTCAAGGCAGTGCTCGCCGCACTCGAGAACGTCGTGCTGGGCTCGGTTCACAAGAAGGGCGCAGGCGAGTTCACGCTGCCGGGTCTGCTGAAGATCACGGCGCAAGTCGTGCCGGCGAAGAAGAAGCGCTTCGGCAAGGATCCGTTCACGGGTCAAGAGCGCTGGTTCCCGGCGAAGCCGGCCAGCGTGCGCGTGAAGGCACGTGCGCTGAAGAAGCTGAAGGACGCGGCAGCGTAATGCCGCAGCAACGCTGCCGCACGCATGTCGGCAGCCGTTGCGATGTCCCGCGGTCCCCGTACGCGAAAGCGTGCGGGGATTTTTATTGGTGCGCCCGGCAGGCGCACTCACTTGGGGGTGAAAGTCCCTACCGCCTGTTGCGTGCGCATCGTGAGGCCCGCGCATCGTGACTGAATTCGTTCCGTCTGAAATCGCCGGGCAGGTCGCTGTCGCGCGCGCCGCGCTCGAGCGGCATCTCGGTGCGACGATGGAAGCGATCCACCTGTTCGGCTCGGCGCTCGACGGCGGCTTGAAACCGCGCAGTGACATCGACCTGCTGGTGACGGTGGCCGTGCGGCCCGACGCAACGGTGCGGCGTGCGCTGATGTTCGACCTGCTCGATGCGTCGGCGCCTCCCGGTCACGCAGGCGGCATGCGTCCGCTCGAGGTCACCGTCGTCGCGCACGGCGACGTGGTGCCGTGGCGTCATCCGGCGCGGCGCGAACTGCAGTTCGGCGAATGGCTGCGTCGCGACCTGGAAGCCGGCATCGTCGAAGCGCCGCTCGTCGATCACGATCTGGCGATCCTGCTGACGAAGGTGCGGCAGCACGGTGTCGCGCTGGTCGGGCCGCCCGCAGCCGTGCTGTTCGAGCCGGTGCCCCCGCGCGATTTCGGCGCCGCGCTGCTCGCCACCGTTGCGCAGTGGAATGCCGAGCCGGACTGGCGCGGCGACGAGTGCAACGTGGTGCTCGCGCTCGCACGCATCTGGTACAGCGCCGCGACCGGCAGGATCGCGCCGAAGGACGTCGCCGCGGCGTGGGTGCTGGCGCGCTTGCCGGACGCGCACCGGCCGGTCGTGGCGGCCGCGCGTGCCGCCTATCTCGATGGCGAAGCGGGCGCGGCGATCCTGTCCGGCGAACCGCTGGCCGAATTCATTGGCTACGCGCGGCGGACGGTCGAGTCGATGCTGTCTGCGTCGCAGTCGGCGCCAACGATGCACGCTACCGGCTGGCCGGCCAGCGACGGATAGCGAACGCGTGCGAGCCGGCTGCATGCGCAAACGGTCGAGCCGGGTGCGTGCAGGCCAGCCGGCGCGGCGTCACGCCAGCGCGGCCCGACGCGTTTCGTCAGCCCGCGGTGCCCGCAAAGGCGGCCTTCAGCGCGGCGTCGTCGAACTTGGTCATCTGCATCATCGCGGCGGCCACGCGTCCCGCCTTGACCGCGTCGCGATCGGCCATCATCGGGATGAGCGCCTCCGGAACGATCTGCCACGACACCCCATAACGATCCCTCAGCCAGCCGCAGCCGTCGGCCGTGCCGCCGTTGTCGAGCAGGGCGCTCCAGTAGCGGTCGAGTTCCGCCTGGTCCGCGCAACTGACGAGCAGCGAGATCGCGTGGTTGAACGTCTCCGTGCGCGGGTGGCTCATCGCGAAGAACGGTTGCCCGAACAGCTCGAATTCGACCATTCGCGTGCCGTCGGTGCCGGGCACGGCCGTGACGCGCACGACGCGCGAATCCGGAAAGATGCCGGCATAGAAGGCCGCTGCTTCTTCGGCTTGCGTCGAATACCAGAGGAATGGCGTGATCTTCTGAATCGTCATGACGAGTCTCCTGTCTGTATGGGGCCGCGGCAAACCGGATGCCGCCATCGATACGACGGACGACGCCTGCCGAAATCGACACGTGCGGCCAACAAGTCGCGCATCGGATGAAGCGGGCGGTGCCGGCTGTGCGGATGGTAGCCGTCGTACGGAGAAATGGCGACCTGCCCGACCATTCGGAAACGGTGTTCCGGGCCGCTGACAGCCGCAAGGTGCCGTTGCCGGCAAGCAAGCATGCATCGGGGCGCGGTTTGCCCGGCAGCCCGTGCAGCGAATGCCGGCTCGCTCGCCGGAGGCGGACGAAAAAAAGCCAGCCGCGGCCGAAACCGGGGCTGGCTTTCCAGGTCGGCGACAGGGCGTCGGAGACGCCATGCACACCGGATACTTCGTTTTTAGAACTTGTGACGCAGGCCGAGTGCGACGATTTCCTGCGAGCTCTTGCCGGCGATGCCGTACGAGCCGATCGACGCTTGCGCTTCGCTGCCGTCGGCGTTGTGGCCGCTTGCGTGCTGATATGCGCCAACCAGGTAGATGTCCGTACGCTTCGACAGCGAGTAGTCCGCGCCGAGCGAAACCTGATGGTACTTGGCGTCGGTCTGGCCGCTACCCTTCGTGTAGATGTAGCCGAGGCCGAGCAGCAGCGGTGCCGATGCCTGGTACGTGACGAATGCGCGACCCGTGTTGTACTTCTGGTTCGTGCCGAAGCCGGAGTTCGCGTCAGCCTTGTACTGTGCGTTGCTGTAGCCGAGGCCGAACGTTACCGGGCCGAATGCATACTGGCCGGCGGCTTGCGCGATGCCGATCGACGATGCCGACGTGTATGCGTTGTTGATGAAGCTGCCCGAACCGTCGAAGATCGCGTCCGACGTGCCGGCCCAGCCGGTGCGCACGCCAGCGGGGCTCAGCGGAGCCGAGTTGTTCGCGTGGAAGTAACCTGCAGCCAGGCCGAGCGGGCCGTTGTTGTAGGCTGCAGCCGCCGCCCACGTCTGACCCTTGCCGGTTGCGCCGGCGACACCGCCGAGTGCGTACATCGCCTCGACCTGGAGGCCTGCCCAGACCGGCGACGTGTACTTGATCGCGTTGCTGACGCGCAGGCTGTTGTCGTTGTTGTCGACGTCGCCCGGCGTGGCGAACACGCTGCCGAAGTAGTTGTCAGCCGTGACTGCCTGGACCAGGTCGACGAGCGGGTCGTACTGGCGACCCAGCGTCAGCGTACCGTATTGGTCGCTTTGCAGGCCGACGAAAGCCTGGCGGCCGAACATGCGCTGGCCTTGGCCCAATGCACCCGTTGCCGAGTTGAAGCCGTTTTCCAACTGGAAGATCGCCTTCAGGCCGCCACCGAGGTCTTCCGAACCCTTCAGGCCGAAGCGGGCGCCTTGCAGGTTGCCGCTACCCATCGACCACGAATTGTTACCTTGACCATCGTTACCGTGAACATAGGTGATCGACGTGTCGATCACGCCATACAGCGTCACGCTCGATTGCGCCTGAGCAGCACCGGCAGCGCCCAGCAGCGCGAGCGAGAGGGTCGAGAGAGCAAGTTTCTTCATCGTTGAGTTTCTCCACGCAAGTGATTCATCGTTATTTGTTGCGGATTGGAGAATAGCTCAGTGCCATACACGCAAGAAAGCTCAAAAATAAAGTGTCTCGAAAAGGTAACAGCGCGGAAAAGTCCATATATATCAAGCACATCAGCAACTGTTCCTGTTTATGAAACAGTTGACAATTGCTGCGCCGCGATTGTTTCAATCGCTGACGCGCACACCCGTGAACCGCCTGTTTTGGCCCGTTGCAGCAACAAAACGAGGGCATGCAAACGTTTGCCGTTGCAGGTGCATGCAGGTCGGCGAGCAACGCATGCGCCGACGCCGCACGAATGCGCGGCGGACACGGGGTTGCAAAGGGGCGAGGCGTGTGCCGGGCGCGCGCGACATCGATGCGCGGCCGTTTGCAGGCGGTGGGTAAATCAGTCGTCGCGCGGGCGATGATCGGCGTGGCCAGGTTGAGCAACTTGAGCCGACCCGGCCGGCGCCGAATCCTCGGTCGGCCGATGCGCATCGCCGCGTGCCGCCGCGAACTCCGCGCCGAGCAGCAGCACGATCGCGGAGAAGTACAGCCACATCAGCAGGACCGCGAACGATCCGGCCGCGCCGAACGCACTGGCGGTGCCCGCATGCGCGAGATACAGCGCGAACAGCTTCTTGCCGCCGGAGAACAGGATCGCGGACACGATGCCGCCGATCGCGGCGTCGCGCCACGCGACGCGCGCGTCGGGCAGGAACTTCATCAGCGACGCGAACGCGGCCGCGAGCACCGCGATGCCGACGAAGAACTGGATGAAGTTCGTGACGACCACGTACGGCGAATCGCCGAGCAGCCAGGTGCCGATGAAGGTGATCGCCGTGTCGAGCACGAGCGACACGATCAGCAGGAACGCGACGCCGAGCACCAGCCCGAACGAGATCAGCCGCACGCGCACGAGGCCGAGCATGCTCGACCAGCGGCTTTCGGTGGCCGGCCAGATCACGCTGAGCGCCGCGCTGAGCGACGCGAACGTGGCCGACGCGCCGATCGCGAGCGCGGCGAACGAGATCAGCGTGGCGAGGCCGCCGCGCTCGCCCGCGCGGTGCGCGTTCTGCACGATCGTCTGGATGGAGGCCGCCGCGTCGTCGCCGATCAGCTGGTGCGCCTGTTCGAACACCTGGCCGCGCGCGGCGTCGTCGCCGTAGAACCAGCCGGCCACGGCGATCACCATCACGAGGGTCGGCGCGAGCGAGAACGCGGAGAAAAACGCGATGCCCGCGGCCATCGCGGAGCAGCGGTCGGACGAGAAGCGCTTGAACGCGGTGAGGGCCCAGTTGGCCTGCTGCTGGGCGAGACGGGTGGCTTCGGAAGTGATCTGTCGTTTCATGACGGTTCGGTTGCGCGCGGAACGCGGATCATCTCAGATAAATCGGACCAATCGGTATTGATCCGAGGATTCGATCATAGTTGCCTGAACTGTCTATAATCCCTTTCAGTTGCACCCCACCCCACAATAACGCCGAGACCATCATGCTACAAATGTCCCGGCGCCAGTTCCTGAAGGTGACGGCCACGTCGCTCGCCGGATCGAGTCTTGCCCTGATGGGCTTTTCTCCGTCCGAAGCGCTGGCCGAAGTCCGGCAGTACAAACTGGCGCGCACCGTCGAAACGCGCAACACCTGTCCTTACTGTTCAGTAGGTTGCGGCATCCTGATGTACAGCCTCGGCGACGGCGCGAAGAACGCGCAGCCGAGCATCATCCATATCGAAGGCGATCCCGACCACCCCGTCAATCGCGGCACGCTGTGCCCGAAGGGCGCGAGCCTGATCGACTTCATCCACAGCCCGAACCGCCTGACGCACCCCGAGTATCGCGCGCCCGGCTCGGACAAGTGGGAACCCATCTCGTGGAACGACGCGCTCGACCGCATCGCGAAGCTGATGAAGGCCGACCGCGACGCGAACTTCGTCGAGACGGCCGAAGACGGCGCGAAGGTCAACCGCTGGCTCACGACGGGCATGCTGGCCGCGTCGGCGGGCAGCAACGAGGTCGGCTACCTGACGCACAAGACCATCCGCAGTCTCGGGATGCTCGCATTCGACAATCAGGCGCGTGTCTGACATGGCCCGACGGTGGCAGGTCTTGCCCCGACGTTTGGCCGTGGAGCGATGACGAACCATTGGGTCGACATCAAGAACGCGGACGTGATTCTCGTGATGGGCGGCAATGCAGCCGAGGCCCATCCGTGCGGTTTCAAGTGGGTAACGGAGGCGAAGGCGCACCGCAAGGCGCGGCTGATCGTCGTCGACCCGCGCTTCACGCGTACGGCCTCGGTGGCCGATTACTACGCGCCGATCCGCACCGGCACCGACATCGTCTTCCTGGGCGGCGTCATCAACTATCTGCTGACGAACGACAAGATCCAGCATGAGTACGTGAAGAACTACACGGACTTCTCGTTCATCGTGCGCGAGGATTTCGCGTTCAACGACGGCATCTATTCCGGCTACGACGCGGAGAAACACGCGTACCCGGACAAATCGAGCTGGGACTACGAGCGCGGCGACGACGGCTTCGCGAAGGTCGATCCGACGCTGCAGCATCCGCGCTGTGTATACAACTTGCTGAAGCAGCACTACGCGCGCTATACGGCGGACATGGTCCAGCAGGTCTGCGGCACGCCCAAGGACAAGTTCCTGAAGGTGTGCGAGATGCTCGCGACCACGGCCGTGCCCGGCCGCGCCGGCACGGTGCTGTACGCGCTCGGCTGGACCCACCACTCGATCGGCGCGCAGATCATCCGCACCGGCGCGATGGTGCAGCTGCTGCTCGGCAACATCGGCATCGCCGGCGGCGGGATGAACGCGCTGCGCGGCCACTCGAACATCCAGGGGCTGACCGACCTCGGGCTGATGTCGAACCTGCTGCCCGGCTACATGACGCTGCCGATGCAGGCCGAGCAGGATTTCGACGCGTACATCAAGAAGCGCGTGCAGCAGCCGCTGCGGCCCAACCAGTTGAGCTACTGGAAGAACTACAAGGCGTTCCACGTCAGCTTCATGAAGTCGTGGTGGGGCGACGCGGCCACCGCCGAAAACAACTGGGCGTACGACTACCTGCCGAAGCTGGACAAGCAGTACGACCTGCTGCAGGCGATCGAGCTGATGAATGCCGGCAAGATGAACGGCTACATCTGCCAGGGCTTCAACCCGCTCGCGGCGGCGCCGTCGAAGGTGAAGACGGCGGCCGGCCTCGCGAAGCTGAAGTGGCTCGTGATCATGGATCCGCTCGCGACCGAGACGTCCGAGTTCTGGAAGCATCACGGCGATTACAACGACGTCGATGCGTCGAAGATCCAGACCGAGGTGTTCCGCCTGCCGACCACCTGCTTCGCGGAGGAAAACGGCTCGCTCGTCAGTTCGAGCCGCGTGCTGCAGTGGCACTGGAAGGGCGCGGAGCCGCCCGGCGAGGCAAGGAGCGACCTCGAGATCATGTCGGGGCTGTTCCTGCGCTTGCGCAAGATGTACCAGAAGGACGGCGGCAAGTACCCGGACCCGATCGTGAACCTGACCTGGCCGTACGCGAACCCGGAAAGCCCGACGCCCGAAGAGCTGGCGATGGAGTTCAACGGGAAAGCGCTCGCCGATCTGCCCGATCCGAAGGATCCGGCGAAGACGCTCGTGAAGAAGGGCGAGCAGCTCGCCGCGTTCGCGCAACTCAAGGACGACGGCACGACCGCGAGCGGCTGCTGGATCTTCTGCGGTGCGTGGACGCAGGCCGGCAACCAGATGGCGCGGCGCGACAACGCCGACCCGACCGGCATCGGCCAGACGCTGAACTGGGCGTGGGCGTGGCCGGCGAACCGGCGGATCCTGTACAACCGCGCATCGTGCGACGTCGCCGGCAAGCCGTTCGACCCGACCCGCAAGCTGATCGGCTGGAACGGCAGCGCGTGGAAGGGCGCCGACGTTCCGGACTTCAAGGCGGACGAACCGCCCGAGAACGGGATGGGGCCGTTCATCATGAACCCGGAGGGCGTCGCGCGCTTCTTCGCCCGCGCGGGGATGAACGAAGGTCCGTTCCCCGAGCACTACGAGCCGTTCGAGACGCCGCTCGGCGCGAACCCGCTGCACCCGAACAACCCGCTGGCGCTGAACAACCCGGCCGCCCGCGTGTTCCCGGACG
The DNA here is from genome assembly GCF_020419985.1 of Burkholderia sp. AU32262. NCBI lineage: Bacteria > Pseudomonadati > Pseudomonadota > Betaproteobacteria > Burkholderiales > Burkholderiaceae > Burkholderia > Burkholderia sp. AU32262. Next base: position 132,562 of record NZ_JAIZRS010000016.1, on the reverse strand, counting down.
ACCGTGCGTCGTTCGGCAAGGTGGCGGACTTCCCGCACGTGGCGACGACCTACCGGCTGACCGAGCATTTCCACTACTGGACCAAGCATGCGCGGCTGAATTCGATCATCCAGCCCGAGCAATTCGTCGAGATCGGCGAAGACCTCGCGAAGGAGGTCGGCGTCGCGCATGGCGAGCGCGTGAAGGTGTCGTCCAAGCGCGGCTACATCGTCGCGGTCGCCCTCGTCACGAAGCGGATCAAGCCGCTGACGGTCGACGGCAAGAAGGTCCAGACGGTCGGCGTCCCGTTGCACTGGGGCTTCAAGGGTCTGACGAAGCCCGGCTATCTCGCCAATACCCTGACTCCGTCCGTGGGCGACGGCAACTCCTATACACCGGAATTCAAGTCGTTCCTGGTGAAGGTCGAAAAGGCGTAAGGGGAAAGAGATGGCATTGCAATCGCTGGATATCAAGCGCGTCTCGGCCACCACGACGCCGCCGCCCACGGTGCGCGAACCGGTGACCGGCAGCGTCGCGAAGCTGATCGACGTATCGAAGTGCATCGGCTGCAAGGCATGTCAGACGGCATGCATGGAGTGGAACGACCTGCGCGACGAAGTCGGCACCAACGTCGGCGTGTACGACAACCCGGCCGACCTGAGCGAGCATTCGTGGACGGTCATGCGGTTCTCCGAATACGAGAACCCGGCGGGCGACCTCGAGTGGCTGATCCGCAAGGACGGCTGCATGCACTGCGAGGATCCGGGCTGCCTGAAGGCGTGTCCGTCGCCGGGTGCGATCGTGCAGTACAACAACGGGATCGTCGATTTCCACGAGGAGAACTGCATCGGTTGCGGCTACTGCGTGACCGGCTGCCCGTTCAACGTGCCGCGGATCTCGAAGAAGGATCATCGCGCATACAAGTGCACGCTCTGTTCCGACCGCGTCGCGGTCGGCCAGGAACCGGCCTGCGTGAAGACCTGCCCGACGGGCGCGATCGTGTTCGGCACCAAGGAGGACATGAAGCAGCACGCGGCCGAGCGGATCGAGGACCTGAAGGAGCGCGGCTTCGAGCATGCGGGGCTGTACGACCCGCAGGGCGTCGGCGGCACGCACGTGATGTACGTGCTGCATCACGCCGATAAACCGTCGCTGTACCACGGGCTGCCCGACAATCCGTCGATCAGCCCGATGGTGAAGCTGTGGAAGGGGATCGCGAAACCGCTCGCGGTCGCGGGCCTCGCGCTGACCGCGCTGGCCGGGTTCTTCCACTACACGCGGGTCGGTCCGAACGAGGTCACCGACGACGAAGAAGCCGCCGCCCGGGACGAGGCGCGACGCATCAAGGAGGACGCGAAATGAGCCACGACGACCCCAACCTGATCGTCCGCTACACGCCGAACGAGCGCACGAACCACTGGATCACCGCGATCACGTTCGTGCTGCTCGCGCTGTCCGGGCTCGCGCTGTTCCATCCGTCGATGTTCTGGCTGACCGCGCTGTTCGGCGGCGGCCAGTGGACGCGGATCCTGCATCCGTTCGTCGGCCTTGTGATGTTCGTGTCGTTCGCGATTCTCGTGGTGCGCTTCTGGCACCACAATGCGCTCGACGCGGACGACCGGCAGTGGCTGAAGCAGATCGGCGACGTGCTGACCAACCAGGAAGACAAGCTGCCGCCGGTCGGGCGCTATAACGCCGGGCAGAAGCTGCTATTCTTCACGCTGGTGGCGTGCCTGCTGCTGCTCCTGCTGTCGGGAATCGTGATCTGGCGGCGCTATTTCTCGTTCTACTTCCCGATCGGGGTGATCCGCGCGGCCGCTGTCGTGCATGCCGTGGCGGCCTTCGTGCTGATCGCGAGCATCATCGTGCACATTTACGCGGCGTTGTGGGTGAAGGGTTCGATCGGCGCGATGGTGCGCGGCACCGTCACGCTGGGCTGGGCCCGCAAGCATCACCCGAAGTGGTTCCGTGAAAGCGTGAAGTAGCGCAGCGGAGCGGGGCGGCACGCCGATTGCGGCGGGCCGCCCCGTCAGCCGTCGGAACCGCCCGAAGCGCCGACCTGTCGGCGCTTGTTTTTTTGGAAGATATTGTCGTGACACAACGCATTCTCGAACCGACCGAGATCTCGGCGCTCGATCATTCGGCCATTCCGCGCTTTCGCCTGCCGGAGCGCGCGACCGCATTCGCGGCGCGCGCCGCGCGGCTGCGCAAGCTTGCCGACCTGAACCCGATCAGCGGCTACCTGCGGCTGATGGCCACCGTCGCCGACGCGCAGCACGCGACGCTGCAGACGCTGGCGCTGCCGCTGCCGTCGAAGGAAGCGATCGCGCGCGCGCAGGAACATTCGATGCCGCTCGTGCCGGCGCTCGACGGCGAGCGCGATGCGCGCTGGCGCGCCGTGCTGTATGAACTGCTCGATCGCGTCGAAGGCGCCGGGCTCGTCAATCCGCCGCTCGCGAAGCTGCTCGACCGGCTGCGCCTGATGGCGCCTGCCGAGCTCGACGCGCAGGCCGATGCGATCCTCGCGCTGCGCTTCGCCGAGGTCGACCCGGCCACCGCGCCGTTCCTGATGGCCGCGCTGCAGGTCGCGTGGACGGACCTCGCGAGCCGCGTGACGCCGGCCGACGTGCCGTATCTCGACCAGCCGGGGCTGTGCCCGGTGTGCGGCACCCATCCGGTCGCGAGCGTCGTGCGGGTGGGCGGCCAGTATCAGGGCTACCGCTTCCTGCAGTGCGGGCTGTGCACGACCGAGTGGCACATGGTGCGCACCAAATGCTCGCACTGCGATTCGACGAAGGGCATCGCGTATCACGGGATCGAAGGCGGCAGCGAAGCCATCAAGGCCGAATCGTGCGACGAATGCAAGACCTATCGCAAGATCGGCTATCAGGAGAAGGACTACGAGTTCGAGCCGCTGGCGGACGATCTCGCGAGTCTCACGCTCGACCTGCTGATGAACGAAGCCGGCTACCAGCGCAGTTCGCCGAACCCGCTGCTGTGGCCCGACGTGTCGCGGGAAGCGGATTGACGGCACGGGGCCGGGGCGGTGCGCGAGCGTCGGCCCCGGCCGACTGCGAAGCATGAGACTGGAGCGACAACGACGTGACCGAACCGGGTGTGAATGAATTGAATGCCGTGCTGGCACGTGTGCCGTCGGTCGAGCGCGTGCTGTCGTCGGCGCCGCTGCAGCCGCTCGTCGCCGACTATGGCCGCACGCGCGTGCTGAATGCCGTGCGCGCCGAACTGGAACGCTGGCGCACGGCCGCCCAGCACGATCCCGCGGCGGCCGAGCCGCTCGACGAGCCGCGCATCGCCGCTGCCGTCGCGCGCACGTTGGCCGCGCAGAACGCAGGCGCCGTGCGCACCGTGTTCAACCTGACCGGCACCGTGCTGCACACGAACCTCGGGCGCGCGCTGCTGCCCGATGACGCGGTACGTGCGGTGGTCGACGCGCTCACGCGGCCCGTCAACCTCGAATTCGATCTCGCCACCGGCCGCCGCGGCGATCGTGACGACCTGATCGACACTTTGCTGTGCGAACTGACGGGCGCGGAAGCCGCGACCGTCGTCAACAACAATGCGGCGGCCGTGCTGCTGACGCTGTCGGCGCTCGCGACGAAGCGGGAAGTGGTCGTGTCGCGCGGCGAGCTGGTCGAGATCGGCGGGGCGTTCCGCATTCCCGACATCATGAGCCGTGCCGGCGCGAAGCTGCGCGAGGTCGGCACGACCAACCGCACGCATCTGCGCGACTACGCGGACGCGATCGGCCCGCGTACCGCGCTGCTGATGAAGGTGCACTGCAGCAACTACGCGATCAGCGGCTTCACGAAGGAGGCGACGCTCGCCGAACTCGCACCGCTCGCGCGCGAGCGCGGCGTGCCGGTCGCCGTCGATCTCGGCAGCGGCACGCTGGCCGATCTGACGCAATGGGGGCTGCCGCACGAGATGACCGTGCAGGAAACCGTGGCCGCCGGTGCAAACGTTGTCACGTTCAGCGGCGACAAGCTGCTCGGCGGGCCGCAGGCGGGCCTGATCGTCGGCGATCGCGCGCTCATCGCGAAGATCAAGAAGCATCCGCTCAAACGCGCGCTACGCGTGGGCAAGCTGACGCTCGCGGCGCTCGAACCGGTGCTGCGCCTGTACCAGTCGCCCGAATTCCTGCGCGATCGGCTCACGACGCTGCGCCTGCTGACGCGCCCGCAGCGCGAGATCGCCGAGGCGGCCGAGCGCGTGCGGCCGGCGCTGCAGGCTGCGTTCGGCAGCGGTTTCGACGTGACGGTCGAACCGATGTTCAGCCAGATCGGCAGCGGCGCGCTGCCGGTCGACCAGTTGCCGAGCGCCGGCCTCGTGGTGCGCTCGTCGGACGGCAAGCGCAGCGGTCGCGCGCTCGCGCAGCTCGAGAAACGGCTGCGCGAATGGCCGCGCCCGGTGATCGGCCGCATCGCCGACAACGCGCTACGGCTCGACCTGCGCTGCCTCGAAGCGGCCGACGAAGCGGCGTTCGTCGCGCAATGCGCGCCGCTCGCGGGGCCCGCTGCATGATCGTCGGGACCGCGGGACACATCGACCACGGCAAGACCACGCTCGTGTGTGCGCTGACGGGCGTCGACACCGATCGGCTGAAGGAAGAGAAGGCGCGCGGCATCTCGATCGAACTCGGTTACGCGTATACGCCGCTCGACAACGGCGACGTGCTCGGCCTGATCGACGTGCCGGGCCACGAGAAGCTGATTCATACGATGGCGGCCGGCGCGTGCGGCATCGACTTCGCGCTCATCGTGATTGCCGCCGACGACGGTGTGATGCCGCAGACGCGCGAGCATCTCGCGATCCTGCAACTGCTCGGCGTCACGCATGGCGCCGTCGCGCTGACGAAATGCGATCGCGTCGATGCCGCGCGCGTCGTCGAGGTGCGCGACGAGATCGCCGCGTGGCTGCACGATTCGACATTGGCCGGCGTGCCGATTTTCGAAACGCGTGCGACCGTTGCCGACGATCCGGGCGTCGCCGCGTTGAAGCAGCACCTGGCCGACGCGGCGATTGCGTGGCGCGCGCGTCGCGACGACGGCCTGTTCCGGCTCGCGGTCGATCGCGTATTTACGCTCGCCGGGCAGGGTACCGTCGTGACGGGTACCGCGTTCGCGGGCCGCGTCGCGACGGGTGACACGCTCGCGATCGTGCGCACGGGCGGCGCGGCCCGCGTGCGCAGCATCCATGCGCAGAACCGGCCGGTCGAGGCTGGCCGCGCGGGCGAGCGTTGCGCGCTGAATCTGGCCGGCGTCGACAAGGCCGACGTCGAGCGAGGCGACACCGTCGCCGATGCGCGGCTCGTCTCGACGTCGCCGCGCCTGGACGTCGAGCTGACGTTGCTTGCGGACGCGGGGTTGACGCTGACCCACTGGGCGCCGCTGCACGTGCATCTCGGTACGCTGCATCGCGTGGCTCATGTCGCGCTGCTCGACGGCGACACGCTCGCGGCGGGCCAGCGGATGCGCGTGCAACTGGTATTCGACGAGCCGGTGTTCGCGCTGCCGGGCGACCGCTTCATCGTTCGCAATCCGCAGGCGACGCGCACCGTCGGCGGCGGCCGGGTGCTCGATCCGTTCGGGCCGGCACGCAAGCGCCGCACGCCCGCGCGCCGCGCGTGGCTCGATGCGCTCGCGGCGTGGCTCGACGAAGGGCGCCTCGACGCACTGCTCGCGCAGGCGCCGCTCGGCATTGCGCGCGCGATGCTCACGCATCTGACGGGCTTTGCGCCGAATGCGCTGGCGTTGCCGGACGACGCGCTGGCGATCGGGCAACGCGATGCCGCGTCGAACGAAGGCGCGGTGATTTCCCATGCGCACTGGCGTGCGTTGCAGACGCGGGCGGTCGATACGCTGCGCGTGTATCACGAGCGCATGCCCGACGAGCAGGGGCTCGACGCCGCACGGCTGCGGCGGATGGCTGCGCCGCTCGCCGGCGATGTGCTGTGGCGCGCGCTCGTCGATGCGCTGGTGGCGGGCGGCGAAGTCGCGCGCAGCGGGCCGTGGCTCCATCTGCCGTCGCATTCGGTAAGCCTCGAGCCGCGCGAGGAAGCGCTCGCGCGGCAACTGCTGCCGCTGATTCACGCGGGGCGCTTCGATCCGCCGTGGGTGCGTGACCTGGCCCGCGATACTGGCGCGGCCGAGGACGCGGTGCGCACGCTGCTGCGCAAGCTCGCGCGGCGCGGCGACGTGCATCAGGTCGTGCGGGACCTGTTCTATCACGCGGACGTCGCGCGCGAGCTGGCGGCGCTGGTCGCGCATCTCGCACCGTCGCGCGGCGGCGGGCTCGATGCGGCGACGTTTCGCGACGCGACGGGGCTCGGTCGCAAGCGCGCGATCCAGATTCTCGAGTTCTTCGACCGGGTTGGGTATACTCGCTTCCACCGCGATCTTCACTACCTGCGGCCTGACAGCGGTTGGGTGGGTATACAGGCGTAGGCGCTCGTTGTTCTTCGGTTTCTTTTTCCCGCGGAAGGCATTCGTATCCGGTGGTACGGCTGGACTTCAAATCCAGTTAGGGGCGTCAGACGCTCCTGGGTAGGTTCGACTCCTGCTGCCTTCCGCCACAAGGGTTTCCGGCATTTCGCGATGTTCCAAACGGAGCCTCTAAACTCCCCGGGGTGTGGGTTTTTCTGCCCGATCCGTGTAACCGGGTCAGGATCGCCCGATCTTCTTGACGGCTTCCGCGAGCCGATCGGTCACCAAGTGAGCGTACCGTTTGGTCGACGTCGTCGTCTTGTGACCGAGCACCCCAGCGACCGTGTAAAGGTCGATTCCGGCGTTGATCATTTCCGATGCGGCGCTATGGCGGAGGTCGTGAAACCGCACCCCCAGGTGCCCCGACTTCCGTCGAGCCTTGATCCACTCGTCTTTGATCTTCCACGCCGGCTCGGTAAATTTCACGCTCCGGGCAATAACGGCGATCCGCGGATGAATCGGAATTAGCCGCCGTCGACCATTTTTCGTCGTGCCGAGAGAGAACCCGTCCTTGGTCGGGACCGCGCGCAGAATTTCGCTCATTCGCATCCCGGAGTAGAACGCGGTTCGGATGGCGGCTCGGGTTTGTCGATGCGAGCAAGCTTTCGCGATTTCCAACATTTCGCGGCGCCCCTTATAGACATGGCGCTCATCGCTCTGCTTCGGAATGCCCATTTTTGCCGTCTGGTCGTATTCGATCTTCCCGATCTTGTGAGCATATTTGATCGCCGCCCGAAGGTAGCCGAGCGTGTTGTGTATCGTTCCATCGGAACTCGGCTTCTTGGGGCGCCCTTGGCGGTCAACCTTAGCGCGCATGTATCCGGCGAATCGTATCGACCAGTCGTAGAGCTCGAGCGCGTCCTGATCCTGGTACTCGGCCGCGTACTTGGTCAGAACCTGTAGCCGGCCTTTGCGGTCTTTCCATTCTGAGCCCTTGTCCGTAACGTGGATCCGGACGCACTCGCCAATCGTGACGATCGGCTTTCGCGCGCCCGTGGCGATGGCGTATACCTCGGCGTCCCATTGACGGCCTAACTCGTCAGCCTCGCGGCAGCTTGATGATTCTGCGGGTTTGCGTCTTGCGGCCTTCGAGGATGGCCCGTACCATCGGGCCGCGGAAAAGGATAGGGTGTTCGGTCATGCTACGATTCCTCGAACTGGGGAAGTGATATGGCCAATACTTTTAACGAAGACCATCAGATCGAGACCTATAAATCGATGGTCACAATTTCGATCGAGGTGTTCAAATACCTCGCGCTCCTCAATGGCGGGGCAGCGGCCGGAATGCTCGCGATATTCGACCGCTTGTCGAAAGTGATTCCACTTTGTGCACTGAAGGTTTCCTTGGTGTGCTTCGTCGTCGGCCTGCTGTTCACGGGCATTGCGGTTTTCTGTTCGTACTGGACACAGAACACGCTGTTCAACGAAGGATTTCAGCGTTTACCGAAAGGAAAGCACGTTAGGTTTTTGAGGATCGCCACCGCCACCTGTGTACTGAGCTTGCTTGCTTTTTGCATTGGCGCAAGCATAGGCGTCCTGAACGCTCGTCCGAGCCTTTGATATCGTCGTGTCGCTCATCGAACCACTCCAGGCAATTAGTCGTGCGTGCGGCCGTCGAGGTGGCGGCCAGCGGCGCGCTTGCCAAGGCGAACGGAATGCTTGCCGTCGGGCCCTTGGTGAAGGGCGGAATGGGCTGTGCCGAGCATGTCAACGCCTGGCTGATCATGGTCGATCCATTCGCCACATTGCCTGAATAGAAACGGCACGCCGTAGCTCGCGCATTGGTCGCGAAGACCGCGCGCCCAGTCCGGATGCATCGACCGCGCGCCGTGGCCGCTTTCCCCCCAACGATCACCCAGTCGATTTCGGGCGAGCTGTAGCCTGTGCCGTCCTCCGCGTATTCGGTGGTTGGTCCGTGAATCCACGGTGCGTCCGCAGGGCAGTCTTCACAGGACTGCATTTCCTGCATGCAGCAAACGCCAGTTGGGTCGAACCAGGCTCGCAGATCGACGGGCCCCAACAGCGGCTCCATGGACAAGAACCGGCGGCGTGCCGGCGTCATGAGAAGCTTTTCGATGTCGCGGTCTGCCTCGGCCTGGTCTACGATCGTCGCGCCGATCCAGACGCCGGGCCACGGCAACTCATCCCACGTGTTGAGCCCGTGCGACAGCTCGTCGACAACCTCGTTGAGCAATGATTAGACGAGCTCAATGCGTTCGAGCACTCGTTGATGAATTCGAGTGTTTCTTCGCGCTCCTTTCCGGTGTTCTGAAATGTGACGATGCAGTTGTCCGGTATGCCGCCGTTCGCTTCGAGCAGTTGGTGAAGCATGTAGCCGGACGTGCGGCCGCCGCTGAAGCAGATCTGCGCCGGTCCCTCGATCAGGTACGGGTTACGCGAGGCTGCGCATCCGTTTGATTTTAAGCCTGATTCCCAAGGTTATACCCATTTTGCGATTGAACTCATCGTTCGGGACGGGCAGGATGAGCTTGCTCGGACGCGCTTCAGTATTCGAGGTGCGCCCGCAATCGGTGGCGGTCGCGTAGTGTGGGTAAACGGCAAGCAGGTTGCCGGCCGCTCGGAGTCTTTCGTGTCACAGTCGGTCGTGGACCATATCGTGAATGAGATGCAGAAGGCGATGTGATCGAGTACTGTTGCGTCGCAGCTTAGCGCCGTACTCAGATCGATATGTGAAAGCCCGCAAGATAACGGCCTCGCGGGCTTTTTCGTTTGCTTAGCCGAAAATGCCGGAGTTGGGCTTCAACGCGTCGTGACCGTCCCAGGTGAGCCTGATGCCCGCAGTGTTGCTGATGTCGATGAGGCCTCTATCGGCAAGCAAACGGATATGGTGATTGATTGCATCGTCTTTCGACGTGTCGCTCCCAGATATGGTGTTACGGATATAGCCCGCAGTCAGATATGCGAATTCACTATCCTCAAGTGTTTTAAGAATCGACTGCAACAGCGCGTTGTCTCGTTTCATTTGGCTCTCGGTGTGGTTGACGCCGGCTGATCTGGCAAACCCATTTTACTTGTCGCCGTTCAATGCGAGACGATATAGGTATCGAAACTTACGGGGCGATTGTCACGTGGCGTTTTCCTCATCCGCGCTTGGATTCGATATGGCAGTCTTCGTGTTCCGTCGCTGCCCGCGCTGCGTGGGCGCGGGCGTTGCTGTCGCCACACTTATGCGATTGCATTATGCAGACCGGTGAGACGAGCGACATCGCGTTACGGTTGCGGAGGCGGCAACTCGATCAGGTCGTCAACCGGCACGGAGAGCGCGCTGGCGATCTTAGAGAGAACGTCGGCAGTGCCGACGCGCTGACGCGTTTCGATCTGGCTGAGATACGGTTTGCTGATGCCTGCCGTAGCGGCGAGTGCGTCTTGCGTCATGCGCAGATGATTGCGCCAGGCACGAACGGGGTGATCGCCTGCCAGCTCAGCATCGAGCACGGCGGCCGGGATGCGTCGACCGTCGTCGCTTGCCTTGGCTTGCGCGTACAGCGCTTCATCTTCGAGATCTTCGATCAGGTCCTTCACGCGGTCCCACAGTTCAATGGGGACCACCGCAAAGGCCCGGTGGCCGTCCTGCTCGATAAATTGAACTTCGGTCATTTGTAGGCACCTCCACGGGGTTTGACGGCCAGCACAACGATCACAACGCGGCCATCTTCGATTTCGTACAACACACGCCAATCGCCAACTCGGAGCCGGTAGCCGGGCTGGCCTGCCAACTTCTTCGCGTTCGGATTCGCAGCGTAAGGATCAACTGCCAATGCATCGATCTTTGCCCGAATCGTCGCCGAAATGTTGCGCGGCATTGCCTTGAGGGCTTGGGCGGCTTGTTTGGTGAATTCGATTGAGTGCATGAACGTATGTTAGCAGAATGCTAACGAATGTGCAAATAATGTTAGCAGGATTGTAGAGATGGCACGACGCCCGATGAAGCCGTGCAAGCACAGGGGATGCGGTGCGCTCGTCGCGGATGGTAGTCCGGGGAAGCGGCAGTTAAATACGCAGGAACCCGATTTCGGTCTGGTCACGAATATCGAACCGCCGGAATGGCTGGATCCTCAGGCGGTGGAAATGTGGGAGCGCGTAGCGCCCCTGCTCTGCAAGCAGAAGACCCGCGCAATCCAGCGTTTCGATTCGTCGATCGATGCGTGATGGACAGAGCGCCTCCTGCCCGTGGTGATCGCTCCATTTCATGAGCCGATTGCCTGCGGACGCTGCATCGGTCGCCGGGGGCGATTCGAAGGGGACCGCCTGGCCGACGGCCGGTGGCGCATCAACCGATGGCGGGCCTTCTTCTACGCCGGGCATAAAGCAAATCCCCTTTCGATACGGCGAGCCCTCCGGCCTGTCGCACCGATCGCTTCCATCGCCGCGGTCGGTTTTCTTCTCCGTTCTCTCTTCGCATCCCGATCGTTCCGTTCGCATCGCGTCGGCGAAAGCCGGCCCGATACAAGAGACTAACCGCCAGGGGACGTCCACCGCACGAGCCGGCAGCTAGCGTGGCACGGCTGGGCGCGACGCCGCCGTGCGCTTTTTGATTGCAGCACTCCAGCAGACGAGGACATCGTGACTTACACAGGATGCAGGGACGAGATTGCCGGCGGCCTAACCAAGGTGCTGTGGACGGCTTCGCAGCTCGACGACGAAGCCGACTTCGAGGATCTCCTCGAGGCGATCCGCGTGCTTCGGCCCAAATGGCCCGGCACGGGGACGGTCGCCGCGTGGCGCTACGTCCGGCGCCAGGCATGGGGCGACGCGCGCCGCGTGCTCGAAGACGACGACACCGAAGCGAAGCGCTCGGGGCTTCATACCGCGCTGATGGCGGTGTGTCTGTTCGGCCTCGAAGACCCGCTGTGGCACAGCTATGCGCTCAGCGCGGCCGAGCAGCGCGAAAGCATCGAGGGCGCGAAGATCGGCGCGCGTCTGCTCGAGCGTGCCGCCAAGCTCGACGCCAGCGTTCAGGCGCCTGCGTCCACCGACGCGCCGGCGAGCACGCACGGCGGGCCGGCCGACAACGGCGGATTCTCCGCGTCGATGACGTGGGTCCGCGCATGAGTGTCCGTTTCATGTTTTCCGCGCGCCGGGCGATTCGCATTTCAATCGCGGCCTTCGCATCGGTGCGCTTGTAGCAGCGACAGCAACCTAGACTGACTTTGCTTCGTAGTACACACGGTCACGCAACACTTACCCGACAGGAAGGAAACATCATGAATCTGAACGTTCCGAGTATGACCACTTACCCCACCGATCCGGCGAGCTACCTGCAACGGCTGACCAACGGTGCCTCGGCGAGCTCGACGCAGGACGTGCTCAAGGATCTCATCGGCCTCATCAGCCAGTTGCTCAAGCAGATGCAGACGGGGCAGAACGGGCAGCCCGGCGGCATGCCGGGCGGTGCTGGCGGCATGCCCGGTGGCGTGCCTGGTGGCGGCGCGGGCGCGATGCCCGGCGGGGTGGGCGCCACGCCCGGCGGCATGGGGGGCGCGGGCGCCATGCCGGGCGGCACCGGCGGGATGACGGTGCAAAACGCGGCGGGCGTACTGGCCTCGTACATGGGCCAGCATGGCATCAACGCGTCGGATCCGAACACGATGTACAAACTCGCGACGAACGCCGACGGCGGCACGCCACCCACGGTGCAGCAAGCGGCGCAGACCATGCTCGCGAACCCGGGTGCCTACCAGCAGATCGAGACGCACGACGTGGCGGGCACCGACGGCAAGTCCGCGGTCGGCAATTTCCAATGGGCGGCTCAAGGCGGACTCGGCGCGGCGGGCAACGCAACGGGTGGCGCGGGCGGCGCGGCGGGGCAGTCGGGGGCGACGGGCGGCTTGCCCGGCACGGGCGGTTTCCCGACGAACACCGGTACGCTGCCGACGACGGGTGGCTTGCCGACGACGGGCGCGACGGCAGGCTTCACACCCGGTACGGGCGACCTCTTGAAGGACGGCAAGCCGCTGCAGATGGCCGACGAGGGCAAGGCGCTGGCCAATTTCAACGCGCAGGACGGCGCCGACTTCCAGGCCATGGAAAGCGCGTTGTCGCACGGCGACGGCAATGCCGCGGCGAAGACGCTCGCCAACGCGGTGAAGTCGGGCAAGCTGAGCCAGTCGGATGCGGCGGCGATCGGTGCACAGCTGCAGCAGACGGCGAACGCGCATGGCGGCGGCAAGATCAGCCACGACGCGAGCAAGGCGCTTTCGGATGCGCTGGGCGGCGCGAACGTGCTGACGCCGGGCAAGACGCGCGCCGCGATTGCCTTCGAGAACATCACCGGCATTCACACGGGTACGATCGCCGGCGTCAGCACGAAGTAACGTTGCCGGCCGTTCCGGCGATCATCCCGATCGGCGACCCGAGCGGCCGCCGATCGGGGGGCTGCAGGAAACGACGATCGGGGACAAGCGGCCACAATCGGCGGCCGCGCTGCGAAACACCGCAGCGCGGCCGCTTCGTCGTTTACCCGCGCAACCGATGTCCCGATTCAGCCCTCCATCTGCCGACGAAGGGACGCGTTCAGCGGGCTCCATTCGAGCAAGGCGACGAAGCCGTCCTGCGCGGCGACCACGACCCAGCGCCGGTACTGATGCACGATCTGCCCGGGCTCGTACGTGTGTGCTTCCTGCCAGCCAGTGGCGCGCCTTACGTGGACGGTCGTGCCGAAGAGCGGCGCGATCGATTCGACGTTCCCGCAGGCCCGCACGACGCACATCACCTCGGCCACGGGCCGCGTGAAATCGATCGTGCGCTCGGCATCGGCAACGCGCGGCCAGTAGCTGCCCGCACCTTGCGGACGCCGTTCGTTCCAAAGCCGATCGAAGTCACGGGCCACGCGCGTGGCCAGCCGATGGGCGGCCATCTGCAGCTTCAGTTGCAGCGTCTCGTGCCATTCGTCGGCATCGAGCGGAAAGCATTCGGCATCGACGATCTCCCCGGTATCGAAATCGGCATCGATTCGATGGCAACTGACGCCCCACTCGCGCCGCCCCTCGAGGATCGCGCGCATGGCCGGGTACGGGCCGCGCCCGTCGGGCAGCGGTGACGGATGGAAGTTGGCCGCATGGCGCAGATAGGGCTGCCACGCCGGAATCTTCCAGTTGTAGCCGGCCACGATCAGTGCATCGCATTGCCGTTCGGCGAGCCGGCGCAGATCGTCTTCGTTCATGCGTGACAGCTGCACCGGAATACGCAGCTTGTCCGCGCGCTCGACGAGTTCGCTATTGAAGTCGAGCCGGTTGTCGACCGGAATCGAGTAGAGCGCCACAGGCTCCCAGCCTGCGGCGACGAACGCGTCGAAGACGACACGCCAGCGATCGAAGCCGGCGAACGCGAATCGCATGATCGGTTCTCCCTTTCGCATTGAAGGTCAGGGCGGCATGGACGGCGATGACGGCCGACGGCCACCCCGCTTCACGGTAAGCGCGCACGGTGGCGGATAGCCCGCGTATTCCGAAGTTTCGTCGAGTGCCGCGAACCGGCAAATCAATCGCCGGCTGCGCGCCGCGGCGAGGGCGTCGCGATTGCGCGCGACGCCGCGCCGCGCGTCAAGACCTCAGCGCGAGGTTTTTCTTGATGAGGTCCTCCGCCGTCTTGGCGGCGGTTGCCGTGAGGCCGGGCTGCCCGATGATGTTGGCGATCTGTTTGAGCCGCTCGCTGTCGGTCAGCGGTGCGGCGCTCCGGCTGGAAGCCGATGTATCGCGCGGCGCCGGCGCCTCTTGCGGTTTTTCGCGCCGCGCGCGTGCAAGCTGCGAAAGCAGCAGTGCCGCTTCGCCCTTCGGAATGCCGCTGTCCGTCAGCAGCGTGTGCGCGGCGATCAGATCCTGGTTGCGGCTCGCGCGCGGATGGTTGCCCACGATCACGAGCGCCTGCCTGGCGCGCTGCGAGGCTGATGCATCGACTGCCATGTCGGCACCCGCGAGCGCCGCGAGCGTGGCCGGATCGAGGCGCCCGATGCTTCTGGTGACCATCGACAGAATGTGCTTGACCACGATGTCGCGCTCGGCATCCTTGTGTACCTTCGCCTTGTCTTCGGCGTGCATGCCCGCGATCAAGCGCTTGCCGAACGACGTCGTGCTGTTGGCGTAGCGGCGTGCATCGTCATAGAGCGACGCATAGATACCCGCCTGCGCCTGCGGGCTGCGCAAGTCCGCGGGCAGGCCTTCGTCCGCCGGCCGCGCCTCCATGGCGCGCAGATCGTCGATCTTCGCGCGGCTCGTTTGCAGCGCCGCGCGCAGGCGCTCGTCCTGCGTCTGGCCCGTGTAGTCGTGCGGGGCCAATACCGTGTCGACGTAGCGTTGAATCGTGGCGGCCTTCGCATTGCGCAGGTTTTGCCGTCCTTCGACAAACGGCTTCTTCAAATCGAGCGCTTCCTTGACCGCGTTGGTCAGGTGCCCGGATGCCGCGAGCGGCGCCAGCGCGCCGTGCGAGCCGCCCACGAGCAGCCCGCTTGCCGTCAGGCCGATGGCGGACGTGACCGACTGGTAGAGCGCGCCGTTACGTTGCTTGCCCTTGTTCTCGGCGATGCTCATGGCGGTCAATACGTCGCGGGCATGCTGCGTGAGCGGATGCGCGTCGTCTCGCGCAATGCGCGAGAGCTTGCCGGTGTCGTATTGCCATTGTCCGTTGCCGTTTTTCGTCAGCAGCAGGTTGTCGACCTGGTTGGGCATCGGCGCGCCCGGCGGGCGTTTTTCGGGGTGCTCGAAGCGTTCGACGTCGGCGGCGAGCATCGCCTTGACCTTGTTTTCGTAACGGCGATGGATCGAATGCGCGGCGGCGGCGGCCGAGCCCGAGGCCAGCGCGTTCACGAGGTCGGTGGCGGGCGCCGCGTCGTAGCCGAACTGCCCGTGCGCCGCCGTCGATACGCCGTTCAGGCCGTCTTTCGCGGGCCGCTTGGCGGCGAAGGCCGTCAACGTCATGCCTTTGCGGTTGACGCCCATCGCGTGCGCGAAATCGGCGAAGCGCCGGCCTTTGCCGCCGGCACCCGGCACGAATGCGCCGATGTCGTCCACACCGGGCTTCTGCGGTGCGATAGCCGCGGCGGGCTTGGGCGCAGCGGGCGCGGTGGGCGGACCTTCCGCGCGCGGGCGCTTGCCGAGGCCGCCGAGCTCGTCGATGAGCGCGCCGGCACTCGCGCGCCGGGTTGGCACCGGCGCGGGCTTCGCTCCCGTGGACGGGCCGGGGTCGCTCGGCGTGCGGGTGAGGGCGGCGGATTCGATCGCACGCGACCGGAACTCGATCTTCGGTGGAGCAGCCATGATGTTCTCGGACCAGGAGACAGGATGGACTGGACTGTGCAGGCCGGTCATGACACTCCCGTGAACCGCGCGAAGCGTCGTCCGGATTGACGAAGCAGGTTCGCGGCGGCCTGCCGCCGAGCCGTCTCGCGGGTGTCGCTCATTCGGTTTTCGCGGTGCGGCTTCGCGCGCGCGAACGCGTTCGCATCCGCATTCATTAGATTGGAACGAGGGCCGGCTTCGCGCGGTTCGGTTCCGCGCGTTTCATCGAACGCGCGTTTCTTTCACGATCAAGGAGAAAACGAATGAGCTTCATCGGCAATATTGTGAAAAGCGTGGTCGGGGATGTCACCAAGGCTGCCGGGGATGTCCTTCATGGTGTCGGCAACGCGCTGCACGGCGCGGCGACGTTCGGCAAGGGGCTGCTGAGCGGCAACCCGAAGGAAGCCCTTGCGGGGGCGGGGGCCATTGCGACGGGTGGGCTCGAGGCGCTCGAGGGCGGCACGGCGCTCGCGGAAAACCTGACGCCGGAGGGCGCCGCTACCGCACTCGCATTGGCGGGCGGCAAGGAGGCGGTGCGAACGCTGACCTCGGGCACGGGCGCAGCCTGATGCACGGACGGTGACGAGCATGATGGAGCTTCTTACCGAACTGCCGGCCGATGCGCCGGCCATGGCGCAGGCGATCATCGAGCATATCGAGGCCAACGAGCTGGACGAGGCCGAGGCGCTGCTGGCGCGCATGCACGATGTCTACCCCGAAACGCGCGAGGTGCACGTGTTTGCCGTGACGATCGCGTTGGTGCGCGGGCGTCCGCACGATGCGTGGCAGATCGTGAACGGATTGCCCGACGATCGCGCGCCCGAACTGAAGGCAATCTGCCTGAAAGTCCTCGACGATCCGTCGTGGCATGGCTATGCGACGGCACACGAGGACAGTGCCGATCCCTACGTGCGCCTTGCCATGCGACGCCTGCTCGAACGAGACTGATGCCCGATTGCACCGCGCCGGATCGAATCGTCGTGCAAGCCGATTCGGCGCAATCGGGCTCTCGACCTGCCACCCGATAACGGTGTACGCGCCTGGACCGCACCAGCCGCGCCTGACGCATCAACGATCGAGCTCGACAAGGCCGACGTCGTGTCCGAGCAAGCGCAACGCTTGCGACATCCTCCCGCTGCCGTCGCTTCGACGAGCCTCCTCATGAATACGGCGCACCGCCGCCGGCGCCATCGCGTCGCAGATTTGATCTGCGTGGGCGCGACCGGGTAGTTCGTAAATTGCCGGCGAGCGGTGTTCTCGCGCGGCAAAAAAATCCCGCCCGGACATCGGGCGGGATCGTGCGAGCTTCAAACGCCCCGGGGGGCGGACGCGTTCGCGTTCAGAAACCTTGCGCGAGGAATTGCTCGGCGTACTTGTTGCGGTTTTCCATTTGCGGATCGGTGGCCTGTTCGTAGTCCTTGTCCCAGACCAGGGCCGCTTGTTCCGCCGTCGTCGTCTGCTTGATGTCCGTGATCGTCTTGCTGTACGTCGTGTCGAGTTCCTGATTCATGAAGCCGATGTTGGCTTCGAGGCTGCCCGGGTCGAGCCCGTGCTCCTTCGCATAGTTGATTTCGCCTTGTTTGCGTGTGCCGCCCCATTGCGCAAGACCCCAGCCGTTGGCGTTGTCGTCCGCGAAGTTGCCGGAGGGCGCGCCCTTCGCGCCGCCTTGATTGACGTTGCCTTGCAGCCCGCTTTCCTGCTGCAGGTTGCCGAGCACGCCGGCTACCTGCGCGTCGGTGAGGCCGTAGCGCGATTTGAGATCCTGTGCGATGGCGTGCGCGGCGTCGCCGCCCGATACAGTGGGCAGCGTGTTGCCGTGGCTGCCGCCGCCACCGCTTCCACCGCCGCCTATGCCCGGCGACGCGCCGCCACCGCCCTGGCCGCCACCGCCGCCACTCACGCCAGCGGGTGCGGTGCCGCCGCCGGCATAGGCGGGCGGCGCGGAGTACGAAGGCGTACCGCCGCCGATGCCGCCCACGCCACCCGCATCGCCTGAATTCTGGCTGGAGGGATCGAGAATCTGCTTGATTTCTTCGATGAGCAACTCGAGCAGTTGTGCGAGCTGCGATTCGTTCGTGCCGCCAATGCCGCCGACATCATCGATGCCGTTCAGATAGCCGGCGTTATAGCCTTGTACTGCTGTAGTGGACATGATTTTCTCCGCGTGAGAATGACGGTATTCATCAGCTGCTGATGGAGGGCCGATAGCGGCCGCCCGCGAAACCTAATTTATTGCCCGGCGCTTACAGTGCGTTGACGGATGCGAAGTCGTCGTCGGATTGCCGAACCGCCGAACCGGGTGGCGGCCGCGATGCCGATGCAAGCGGCTTGCGGCTTGCGGCTTGCGGCAGGCGAGCCGCCGCGCCACCGATGCGGCCACCTGCGCGAACCCGCGTCGTTTCGCTTGCTCGGCGCACCGCGGTTGCTCAGGCGGTCGTGCGACGCATCACGCCCAGTTCCATCGCGCTGTCGGCGCCGATCGTTCGCCCCTCGTTCGACCGGTTCGACGGTCCCGACGTGCTCGCGGCAAACGGCAGGCATCCCGCGATGATGAGCAGTGCGCCCAACGCGTTCTCCGCGAAGCTCTTGCCGCCGGCGGACCAATCGCCTTTACCCTCCACGGCGTGATTGACCACGGCGGTGGCGGCATAAAGGGAGAGGAACAGGCTGAGACGCGCGATTCCCGCGCCGGCCGCCTTGTCCCCGAGCTGCCTGGCCGTGCTGGTTGCGGAGGTGTCGATCTTGCCCCAGCTCAGGCGCAGCGTCTTCAGTTCATCGAGCGCCTTGCCCGTGAAGCCGTGCGTCGCGATTTCCGAGGCCACGCGTCCCCCGATCGCATCCAGCCCCTCGCCGGCGGCATTCGCCGCCGAATAGCCGAACAGGCCTTTGATCGCTGCGTTGCTCTTCGTGTGGTGAATGAGGCTGTCGACGTAGGACGGGGCCGACCATTGCGAGCTGCCCTGCGCGGTGTTCACGGCGAGCTGGTTTCCGAAATACGGAGCGTCGTTGAGCAGCTGACCTCTGACGGGGTGCTCGTAGCCTGCGTCGTGATTGCCTTCGAGCGGGCGGAACACGTTGATCACGTCGCGCGCCAGGTATGCGTACGATTTGATCGCGCTAGGCAGTATGCTGGAGAGCTGCCCAAGGTGCCCGTTGCCCTCGTCGTTCTTGCCGGTATAGGCTGCGGTGGCCACTGTTGCTATCAGCGCGAAGATCTGCGCACCGTGGCCCGCGTAGGTCTTGTTGTCCGCGGCGCCGGTGTGATACTTGTGCAACATCGCGGCCAGGTTGCCCATCGCGGCCGCCGTGAACAGCGTGGCCGTAATTGCGCCGCGTGTTTCGGGCCCGGCACCGGTCTTGTCGAGGACTGCTTCGGCAGCCATCGAGCACAACTCCCGGAAGAGCGTGGCGCCGCCGGTTGCGACGAATTCATGACTGAACGCGTTGACGAGGTTGGCCGTCCACCCTTTGAGCGGTTGCGCGGCGCCGTAGGGATTCCGGGTCAGCATGTCGCCGACGTTCGAGATGAACGACTGGATCTGCCCCGGCCGGGACAGCGCGGCCGACAGGTTGTTGGTGATCGAGGCGGCCGATGCCGGACGTGTGCCCTCGGTCTGCGCGACCGAGATCTCCGCGGGCACCGATGTCGCGGCGGCGGCCAGCGTGCGGGTTTCCGGCGCTACCCGGGACGACGCGCTCGGAACGGTTGCCTCGGTCGGGCTTTCGGAATCCTGAATGTCGATGTCGTGCGCGACGACGTGAGGCGCCGAGAAGCTGGCCGGCTTCGGGGAGAGGGCGCTCCGGGACGCCGTGTCGTGCCCCTTGGGCAACGAAGGTGTGTCGGGCAGGCGCGACGATGAGGCTTCCGCGTGGGAAGGCGTCGTGAAAGTGTTTTTTGTCGGCACCGGTTCGTCTTGCGGTGGCACGGCGCTCGTCGTTGCCTTTTCTTCGGGCGCGGGCGCCTCTTTCGGGAGCGGCACCGGGCTGGCCGCGCGCGACGTGTCGGGTGTCGATTCGGCCTCGCTCGTCGTCGCGGCTGTCAGCCCCGTGGCCGCCTTATCGTGCGGCAACAGGCTGCCCGAACGCGGCGTGGCCGGTTGCGTGTCGGCAGTGTTCGTTTCGACGGTCTCCTGATGTCGAACGGACGCCGCACTGTCGTGCTGCGATGCAGGCGTGTGTGGCTGCGGTTCCTCGTGTACGGGCACTTCTTCGCTCGACTCCCCGCCGCCCGACAAGTTGAGCACCGGTATCGTCCCGTCTTCCAAGGCTGCACGTTGAGCGCCCAGCTTGCCCGAACCGGGCAGCGACCGTGAGCCGCCTTGGCGGCCAATCGCGGAGCCTGACGACGAGCCGCGCGTAGGCAGCGAGCTGCGCCTGACCGGCATCGGCGCCGGCAGCGGCGGCGATGGGAGCTGCTGCGCCGTCCCGGCCGGTTGCGATGTCGTCGAAAGCGGGCTCGCCTGCGCCGGTGCATGGTTGCCGGTGTGTGCCGGAAGGGCAGGCGCATTGCCCAGCGCGCCGAGCAATGCGCCGCCGGAGGGGCGCGGGCCGGTCATCGATGCGCTTCGTTGGCGCGGGGCCGGCGCGGGCTGCGTGTTGTCGCGCGGGAGGTCGAGCGATGATGACCGTACTTGCGTGCTGTTTCTGATCGGCATGACGTTTCCTTTCGGTTGATTTCGATCGTTCGACGTCGCCTCGCGACAAAGGCCCTGATGGACTTTCGCGCTGCCTCGTCGCGTCCAGGCGGTCGACGTGCCTCGCCCGTCGATTCCGTCTTCGCGCTTTGCGAACGTGGGTTCTCGTGTTGGAAAGGTAAAACGACATAACGGTGGCAGCCTGCCGATTCCGAAGTGGCGTGCAAAAAAGCGCACGTCGATGCCGGCGCGGTGCTGCGCGTGCGGATCCATTTGCGCGTTTCATCGCATTTGCCGCATGCGCGCTTCGCAATTTCGCTCGCCGCGTCGCGTCGCTTGCGTGGCGCAATGCCGTGGAGCATAAGCTTGGGCTTGCATTCCTCGATATCGCTCCGCGTGAGTGGGATGCGGGGACCGTGCCGCACCGACATCGAGCGATGTTGCCGGCGACGGAAATCGTCATGTCACTCAAGGAGTTCTCCATGAGCAGCTTAGGAATTCGACCGGGGCTCGTCCAGTCCACTATCGCGAAATTCGAGAAAGGGACGAAGAACGGTGCGACCGACGGCGCGCAAAAGCAAGCGCCCGCGCGCAGCAAAGGCCAACTGGACGGGCTGTCCAGCTTCAAGGGGGCCGACGGCGCGCCGCCGCCTCCTCCGCCGCCGCGCAACTTCGCGAGCCTGCCGGGGCGCGCGGGGAACGTCGGTGCACAGGTGCTGAGTTCGGCGCTGCATGCCGGAAGCCACTTTCTGCCGCCTGGTATCGCGTCCACCGCGATGCATGCGGCGGGTGACATCGTGCGTCCATCGGCCCTCGGCGCAGGGGACCCCGTGACGCAAATGGCCGCGATGCAAAACGACTTCATGAGGCAGCAAAGCGAGATGACGCGGCTCAACAACGCGAACGCGTTGGCGGCCGCCGTCAACCAGCAGTCGCAGGAGCTCACATCGGCGCTGGCGTCGGTGGGTAACAAGGGCGCCAGCAACATTTCGAACGCCGCCAAGGGGCAGTAACGGCTGCGGCGGGCCGCGGCGTTTTCGCGCGCGGCTCGCGAACGCCCCGGTCTGATCGTCCACACGTCCTGCCTGCCTTGTTCCTGCTTCGTCTGCGCTTCGTGCTTGCCCTGGCGCTCGCCATGCGGGACGATTTCTTCATGCAACGTCGCATTCTCGCTTGACGACGTTCGCCGGCAGCCGGGTCTCCCCGGCTACCCCCTCGTCTTACTGCCCGTCATCCGTCAGCTTCATGCGCTCGACGATGCGTTCCACGGAACGCGCGTAGCGGTCGCGCTCGGCAGGTGTCTCCGAATGGTAGGCACCGATCGCCGCCCAGGTATTCCCGTACTTGACCATCATCTTGTGCAGGTGCCACGCAGCCACGTAGACGCTCAGGCATGGGTTCATGAGGTCGTCCGCCGAGACGCCGTAGCGCGACAGCAGCGGAAGGTGAATCGAGTTGATCTGCATCATGCCGTAATCGGTCGAACCGTTCCGGTTGCGATGGAGCGCGTTCGCATTGCCATGCGATTCTTGCCACGCGATCGCGCGCAGCACGACGGGGCTCACCTGCTGATAGGCTGCAGCCGCTGCAAAGCAGTCGGGAGTCTGCGCGCGCACTTCGGCGGGCCGCGCGGACAGAATGGCAAGCGCCAGCACGAGCGCCGGCTTGGGGGTGAATGGTCGCATCATGGATCATCCGGTAAGAGAAGCGGTGCGGGGAATCGCTTCGCACCGACGTGCGAATGAAAACGCCGTCCGACCCACGCGTTTGCGTTTCGTCGGACGGCGTTGGCGAAAAAAGCCGTGGGCCGGCCGTGTTGGCGATCGGCGGTGCAGGCGCTTGGGCGCCGCACACCGCTGCCCTCAGCGGCCCATCGTCTCCGACGGTGCTTCCTGGAACACGCGCCGGTAGCCGTTGACCAGCGTCGAACGATGGCGCACGCCCCACTTGTTCGCGACGTCGAGCACGCGCGTGGCCGGTGCGCCGTCGTCGAGCAGATCGCCGCGAATGCGCTCCATCCGCTGGCGCCGGATCAGCTCGCTCGGCGACAGCCCGAGGTGGTTCTTGAACGCTGCCTGCATCGCGCGCTCGGTCACGCCCACATGCGATGCCACTTCGCGCACCGAAAGGTCCTTTTGGTCGAGGTTGTCCATCAGGTAGCGATAGGCGCGGCGGTATTTCGCCGGCAGGCGGGCGCTCACGTCGTCGGAGCGCTGCGCCGTGCGCGATGCCTGCATGTGGTCGGCCGCGGCGGCGGGCATCGACATGCTGTCCGCGCGCACGTGCTGAATCGACGCGAGCGCGTAGCGGCCGTAGAACTGCGCGAATTCCTGCGTGCGCATCTGCTGCTGCATGATCTTCGCGCGGCAGTAGAGGTAGTCGAGGTACCAGCGCGCATGCTGGCTGCCTTGCGAATTCGCCGCGCCGGACGCATCGAGCATCGCTTCGGCCAACGGCGTCGCGTGGCCGGCGATCGCGGCCAGCGTGATTTCCAGGCACAGGCTGCGGTGGTAATCGTTGAGGCCGGCCTGGCGGCTCCAGCTCACGTATTGCTTGAGCGTTTCGCCCGCGCTCGTCCGGCCGTCGGCCAGCGAAACGAGCCGGCTCAGGTGCGAGAGTCGCTCGGCCAGCAGCGGCAGCACGGTCCCGGCGGGCTGCGAGCCGGGTACCGGTGCCTCGCTCGGCTCGAACTCCGCGATGGCCGAGCGCCAGTAGATGTGGTCGGCGAGTCGCTCCGCACCGTGCAGTTCGTGCTGCGCGAAGAGGTCCCGCCGCAGCGCGTCCACGAGGTAGCTCCAGCGGCGATCGCCATGCGTTGCCGCCAGCGCGGCCAGCTCGCCGAGGCGATGGCACGCTGCCTGGATCAAGCCCAGATGAAACGAAACGAGCGTCGCACCGAGGAGGCTGTCGAGACGTTGGCGCGGCGTGGCCGCCTTTTCCTCGCCGACGCGCTTGAAGCAACTGAGCGCGACGTTGAACTGGTTGCGGAACAAGGCTTGCCAGCCGGTATTGCGGCACGACGCGATACGCAGACCGTCGCGATGGGCGCGAATGGCTTTTTGCGCGCGGCGATACGTTTCCTCCGCTTCTTCATGGCGGCCGAGCATCAGCTCGAGGTCGGCGCAGACTTGCAGCTGTGCGTAGCCGGGCTGAGCTTGCGCCGTGTCGGTATCGGCATGGCGTGCGGCGTGGCGGACAGCGTCGAGAAACTGGCCGTGGAGCATTTTCGAGGCGACGTCCGCGGGGGTGTCGTCGAAAGCGAGGGCCGAGGCGGCGGCGAAGTAGATCGTTGAGAACATGTCGTGCTCCTGACTCAATGAGCGATGCGTTAAGCGGCGTGAAACGATTCGTGAAGCCGTGAGCGCATGTTTTCATCGCGGGCCGATTCAGGCGCGTGTTTGTGATGGTTTGTTACCTTCGATTCGGGATCGGCATGTGCCGGATAGGGCGGTGTCGCGGTGGACTTTCACGCACGAGCGGGAGGCCTGCGTCGCGGCTTTTTGATGATTTGTTACGTTTGCCGCCGCCGTGCGCCGTTTGGCGCGGTGCACGCCGAGCCTGTCCGGATCTTCGTGTGTGACGCATGAACCGACGGCCAGGGGGCCGCTTCATGCCACGCAAACTCGAGTCGCTGCACATGCAGCCTCGGAAGATGATCACGCGCGGCCACTTCCCGTCGGATGAGGCGGCGCTCAAGCTGATTTGGCTGGCGCTGCGCAACGTCTTGGTCAATGGACCAGTTCCCAGCACGATTGGAGCGCGCCGTGAATCAGTTCGCGCTTGTTTATTCAGAAAGATTAAACAATGGAATCTGAATATCAATCCACCTGACGCACGGAATTCCGAATACCTCCTGTACGGCACCCAATTGGCGGCTTGCCCGCGAACGGCGCCATAGCACACGTTTGTATCTGCCATATTTCCAGGGTGGCCATTCCGCGATTCGCGCCTAAACGTCAAAAAAAAATTTCGCGGCTGCCACAGCGCCATGCTGGGCGGGGCTTGCGACGCGAAGGCGACGTTCTCTCGCCAGTGCCTGTATCATCCATGCCGGCCGAGACAGGATGATTTTCCAGGATTATTTTTTTACTTAAAGGTGCGGTGTACGTTGTCGTAAACACCCATTGAGCTGTAGTGCTATCCTTACGCGGCGTTACGGTTTTCTTACATAATTTCTTTCGAATTCCTGACGCCTTTCGGTGCTGCTTTTCGGGCGGCCATTGGCGTGGTTCAAGTAGATTGAAAAGAACGTGGCAACAAGAAAAATAGAGCTTCCGGTGCATCCGAGGTGCATGAGCGACAAGAGGTGGAACCGGGCGAGGGCGAATGTCTGGATAGCGGCGATGCCGTCGGCAATTCGGGTGCTGCTGTGCGGCGTCTGGTTCGCCTGCACGGTCGCGCACGCTTCCGATCAGCAAGTCATCGTCGACGGCGGGCAGCGCCTGGGCGGCGTCGTGCGCACGGGCGGCCACGACGTTCCGTTGCTGCGCGCGCTCGAGCAGATCATGCCGACGAGTTACAGCATCAATGTGCCGAATGCGGGCGCATGGGCCGACGCGCCCGTGAGCTGGCGCGCCGGCTCGTCGGTCGCGCACGCGCTCGGCGAGGTGCTGTCGGTCGATCCCGCGCTGCAGGCGCGCATCGATACGGATATGCGCTTGCTCACGGTGACTGCGCATGCACGGCGCGCAAACGTTGACGCGCCGCGGCCTGCCTTGCCGGCGGCCGGCGCGGCGTCGCGCACGAACGGTGCCGCCACGAATGCGTCTTCCACGTTGCCCACGGGCGCGGCGGCGATGGCGCCCGCGGCGGGGCCTGCCATTGCACAGGCGCAGACCGTGGCGCAGGCGCGCGTTTCGACGTCGACGCCTGCAGCACCGGCATCGGCTCGCACACCGGCGGCAGCACCGGCGGTCGTGCCCGTGGCAGCACCGGCACCAGCACCGGCACCAGCACCGGCACCAGCACCGGCACCAGCACCGGCACCAGCACCGGCACCAGCACCGGCACCAGCACCAGCACCAGCACCAGCACCAGCACCAGCACCAGCACCAGCACCAGCACCAGCACCGGCATCCGGTCTGGTGACGTCGCCCGCACCGGCAGCCGGGCCGGCCATGCCGGCATCGGTGCCGACACTTGTTTCAGCACCGCCGCGAGCGCAGGCGCCCGCGCCCGCAAAGCGTGACGCCATCGAGCCCCCGCTGCTCGCCGCCATGCAGCCGGCGTCCGGCCCGGACACGCCGGCCCCATCGTGGGCGCCCGTCGCGACGCCGGCGTTCGCACCCGCGGCGGCGCCCGAGCGCACGGAGTGGCAGATGCGCCTGTCGGACGGCTCCGTGCGCAATGCGCTCGCGCGCTGGGCGAGCGAAGCCGGCTGGCAATTCATTTGGGACGTGCCGACCGATTTTCAGGTCGACGCGACGGCCACGATACACGGCACGCTCGCCGAAGCGCTGCGTCAGGTGACCAATGCGCTCGCCGGCGCGCAGGTGCCGATTCAGGTGGTCTTGTACCAGCGCAACCGCGTCATGCGCGTCGTTCCCAAAGGAGCAAGTTGATGAGCGTCCTCCGTCGTCCTTTCGTCATCCTTGCCGCCTGCCTCTCGCTGCTCGCGGGGTGCACCGGCCTCCTGGACAAGATCGAGCGCAGCTCGCAGGCCGATACCACGCGTGCGGGGCAATTGCTCGGCAAGCTGTCGAACGGCGACAACCGCGCGGTGCCGGGCAGTGACGACGTCATCGTCAAGGACGAACTCTGGCTTTCGGGCAAGACGATCAAGATCGCGGCGAAATCGACGCTGCCGAAGCTCTTCGACGAGCCGGCGAGCTTCGACGGCACGGTTGATTCGCTGCGCATGTTCGCCGATCGCATTTCGCGCCTCGCGCACCTGCCGGCCAAGGTCGCGCCGGGCACGAGCGAAGCGGCCGCGCGCGCGACGCAGACCGCGGTCGATACGGGCGGCGCCGGAGCCTATCCGGGCGTGCCGCCGCTGCCACCGGGCCTGCTGCAGGGGCCCGCGCCGAGCACGAGCGCCGCGACGGTGGCCGCGCGCGTGCCGAACGTATCGTCGCCCGTGCGCATCGCGTATTCGCGCGGCACGCTGCGCGGGCTGCTCGACACGGCGTCGGCCCGCTTCGGCGTCTACTGGAAGTACGAGGACGGCGCGATCGTCTTCTTCTACACGGCCACGCGCGTCTACCAGGTGGTCGCCATTCCGGGCGACTCGAGGCTGGATACGAACGTCGTGAGCGGTGCGAGCAACAGCGGCGGCGCGTCGGGCAACGGCGCGGGGGCCGCGGGCGGATCGGGCGCCGGTGGCGCGGGCATCGGCGGCGGAGGCGGCGGGGCGTCCGGTTCGCCGTCGGTGTCGTCGGACAACACCGCGAACATCACGATGAACGCGCAACTCTCGGTGTACAACGGCTTGCAGACGGCGATCAAGGCGATGCTCTCTCCGGCAGGCTCGGTCATCACCTCGCCCGCCACGGGCTCGATCTCGGTCACCGATACGCCCGACGTGCTCGAACGCGTGGGCGAGTTCATGGAGCAGCAGAACCGCGTGCTCGCGCGGCAGGTGCTCGTCAACGTGACGGTGCTCTCGGTCACGCTTTCCGCGCAGGACAGCTACGGCATCAACTGGCACGCGGTCTATCAGGCGCTCGGCACGCAGTTCGGCATCACCACCGCGTTCACGAGCATGATCCAGAACCCGAGCGAGCTCTCGGCCACGGTGATCACACCGTCGAGCCGCGCCTCGAGCACGACGGCCATCATCGATGCGCTTTCGACGCAGGGTACGGTGCACCGCAAGACCTCGGCCTCGATCACGACGCTCAACGATCAGCCCGTTCCCGTGCAGGTGGCCGAGCAGCAAGGCTATCTCGCGCAGATCTCGACGACCAACACCGTCAACATCGGCAGCCAGACTTCGCTCACGCCGGGCACGATCACGACCGGCTTCAACCTCACGGTGCTGCCGCACATCCTCGACGACGGCACGATCATGATGCAGTTCTACAGCAACATTTCGTCGCTCGTGAACCTTGCGCCGTTCGGCCCGGCGAACCAGCAGATCCAGCTGCCGACCGTCGACACGCGCAACTTCCTGCAGCGCATCGCCGTGAAGTCGGGGCAGACGCTCGTCATCAGCGGCTACGAGGGCATCACCGATCAGGATAACCGGCAAGGCGTCGGCCATCCGTCGAACTACGCGATGGGCGGATTCAACGCGTCGGGCACGCGCGAGGTGATCGTCATCCTGCTGTCGCCGATCGCGATCAACGGCGCTTGACGCGCGCTCGGGCACAGGATCCGTCATGGCGACGCAAGTCATCCAGATCGGCCGTCAGCGTTTCATATGCGGCCTTTTCTGGCAATCGCTCTCGCGCCGGCACGCGCTGCGCGCGGAGGCCGTGGAACTCGCCGCGCGCCTGAATTTCGATGCGATGGTGCTGCGTATCGACCGCACCTTCGCGGGCGTGGGTTTCGCGAGCACGCGCGAGGGCGCGCAACTGGGCTTGCCGTCGCTCGGCGCGCTCGTGTCGAAGACGATCGCGGCCGAAGGCGCGTTTTACGACGGGCGCCAGCAGCCGGCGCCCAACTGGCTCGGTGCGTTTCATCTGCCCGACGGGCGCTGGGCCTACTTCGCCGTGCGCGACGGCGCGTTCCTGCCGAACGGCGACTGGATCGGTTCGAGCGAAGACGTGTTCGAGCGGCTGCACGGCGATTACAGCCTCGGCGGCTGGAACGTCGTCATCGGCGATCCGCAGCTGGAAGTGCAGGGGTTCCACAACTTCTACGCGCGACGCATCGAGGACATGATCCCGCGCCGGGGTGGCAAGCCGCATTTGCCGCGCTGGCTCAATCTGTCGCGTGTCTCGCGGCGCGCACCGCGGCGCGAGGTGCTGCTGGTCGCCGGCGCGATCGTGGTGGCGGCCGCGGTGGCGGCCGGCATCGTCGCGTACCGGAACCACCGTATGGAACTCGAGCGGCAGCAGGCGTTCGAGCGGATGCGCGCGGAACTCGCGCTGCATCCGCCCAAGCCCGCGGCGCCGCCCGAAGCCGCGCACCCATGGGTCGGCGCGCCGCGGCCCGATGCGTTCGTTCGCGCGTGCCTCGATCATTTCACGCATATCGCGCCGGGCGGCTGGGAACTCGACGACTACGTTTGCCGCGCGTCGAACGTCAGCTACAGCTGGTCGCGGGGCGGATCGAACGTGGCGATGCTGATGGCGGCGGAGCCGCGCGCGACGATCGACGGCAACGGCGAGCATGCGAGCTACGTGGAGCCGCTGGCCTTGCCCGCAGGGGGAGACGACGTGCTCGATGGCGTGCACGGCGTGCGCTTGCGCATGCTTTCCGCCTTCCAGTTGCTGGGCATCGGCCTGACGTTCACGCTGCAACCGGCAAGCGCGCCGCAGCGCGGCCTCGCTTCGCAAACGCTGGACCGGCTGCATCCGGGCGGCGGCCCGCCCCCGGCGCCGAGCTGGCAGACCTGGCGCATGTCGGCGCAACTGGGCGACGTGCGGCCCGACAGCCTCATCACGTACCTCGACGAGCCGGGCGTGCGCGTCGAGACGCTTTCATACAAATCCGGGCAGTGGACGCTCGACGGAGTGCTCTATGAGAAATGACGATGCATTGACTGTGCTGGTGCTCGCCTGCTGCTGGGCGTGGCCGTTGGTCGCGTTCGGCGAGGCCAGCGCCGCAGCCGCCACGGCCGCCGCGCCCGCTGAAGCGGCGCCGCGCATGAACGTCGTTCCGACACCGGCCGCCGTGCAGGCAGCCAACGAACTGATGCGGCTACAGGAGGAAACGATGATCCTCAAGGCGCAGCTGAAAAAGCTCGATGCGCAGGCGCAGGTGGCGGAGCGGCAAGAAGCGCTGCACCGGATGGGCAGTACCGTCTCGTCGTATTCGGACGTGTCGCTCGTGGCGACACAAGGGCTCGGCAAGCAGCTCGGCGCAACCGTGGCGACGAGCGACGGCGCGGAGTTCGACGTCGGGCCCGGCGATACGCTGCCCAACGGCATGCGGGTGGCGGCCATTCGCCCGGGTGCGATCGTGCTCGCATCGCAGGACGGACGGCGCACGACGCTGACCGTCTCCGCGAGCGCGCGGCAGCAGCCCGCGCGCAACGTCGCGTCGACAGGCTCGCCCGGCGTGCCGCCGATACCGACGCTGCCTGCGTTGCCGATGCCTGCGAGGTGACGCGATGAGTTCGTCTCCGACACCGCCGGGCAAGACGCCCACGAGCGTGACGCCGCTGATTCTCTCGCGCGCCGTGAAGCCGATCGAAACCGATCCGCCTGTTGCGCAGGTTCAGCCCGCGGCCCCCGCCGCGCCGGCTCTCGCGCCGGTTGCGCGGCCACGCGAGCCGGTGCTGAGCGCCGTGGCCGCGGCCGCCGCCGCTTCGGTGCGGCCCGCGCAAACGGCGTCGCAAAGCCAGCCGCCGGGGCAGGCGCTGCCGCTCGCCGCGGTGGCGCGCCCGCTTTCGGACAGCGGCGAGTTCGCCGCGAGCGACGAGGAGCGCAAGTTTCTCTGTCTGCTCGACGACGGCACGCTGCTCGTTGCCGAAGGGCACGAAATGAATCCGTTCGTGCTGTCGTACTGCGCGAGGCTCGAACGGCTCAATTGCCGCTATACGACGCGGCTCGTGACGCTCGATGCGATCAGGCGCAGCTATCAGGGCCCGCGCCGCGACGGCAGTGCCGAGCGCATCGATCACACGCAGATGCAGGCCGTCGCGAAGAACCTGATCGCGCGGGCGTGCGACGAGCGTGCGTCGGATATCCATATCCGTGTGAACCGCTTCAGCACGGAGATTCTTTTTCGTATCCACAACGAACTCGTGCGCATGTCGGAGCAGACGCGCGAGTACGGCGAGCGGCTGCTCGCCACGCTTTACGCGGCGATGTCGAGCGTATCGGACAACACCTACAAGCCGAACGAACGCCAGGACGCGGCCATCGGCGATCGCGACAAGCTGCCGGACCGGCTTTTCGGCGTGCGGATCGCGACGGCGCCCACGAGCGTCGGCAGCGTCATGGTGCTGCGGCTGCTCTACAACGATGCGGGCGAGGCGACGGCCCTGACCGAGCTCGGCTTCACGGTGGCGCAGGCGAGCGCGTTCGAGCTGCTCGCGCAGCAGCCGCACGGCATGAACATCATCAGCGGCCCGACCGGCTCGGGCAAATCCACGACGTTGCAGCGCGTGCTGACGAGGCAACTGCGCGAGATGGCCGGCTCGATCCACGTCATCACCGTGGAAGACCCGGTGGAGTACCCGATCGAGGGCGCCGTGCAGACGCCCGTCGTCAACGCGCCGACGGAAGAGGCGCGCTCGCTCGCGTTCGCCGCCGCGATCGCGAACGCGATGCGGCTCGATCCCGATACGATCATGATCGGCGAAGTGCGCGACCGTGCATCGGCGCAAAGCGCGTTGCGCGCCGCGATGACGGGCCATCAGGTCTGGACGACGGTGCACGCGAACGGCGCGCTCGCGATCGTGGACCGTCTCGTCGATCTCGGCTTGCCGATCGCGATGGTGACGGACGAATCGCTCGTCACGGGGCTCATCAGCCAGCGGCTCGTCAAGCTGCTGTGTCCGCACTGCTCGCGCCCGCTGGCCGAGTCGATGGCGCAGCTCGACATGGGGCTCGTCGCGCGCTTGAAGCGCGCCGTCGGCGCGCGGTTCGACGCGGTGCGCGTGGCCGGGCCGGGCTGCCCGCATTGCAAGAACGGCACGGTCGGCCGGACCGTGGTGGCCGAGGTCGTGCGCACCGACGCGACGTTTTGCGAATTGCTGCGCGCCGGGCGCAAGCCCGATGCGCACGCGTACTGGCTCGGCGAGCTCGCGGGGCAGACGGTCGCACAGCACGCGCTCGAAAAAGTGGCGGCGGGCCTCGTCGATCCGCGCATGGCGGAGCGCGTGGTCGGGCCGTTCATGCAGGGCAGCGGGGGGCGGCCGCAGCCGCTCGGAAGCGGCTATGGCACTTGAACTCAACCGGCGCTGGGCGCGCCTGCAACTCACGACGCAGGCGCGCCTGCGGCTCTATCGCAAGATCGCGAAAATGCTCGCGAACGGTTTGCCGTTGCTCAAGATTCTCGAGGAGCTCGAGTTGCGTGCGTCGCACGAGGGCCGCAAGCCGAACGAGCCGCTGGCATTGACGCTCGCGGACTGGCGCGGCGTCGTGCAAAACGGCGGCATGCTGGCCGAGGCAATGGCGTGGTGGGTGCCGCATACCGAGCAGATGATCGTCATGGCGGGCGAGCAGTCCGGGCGCCTCGAGGCCGCGCTGCTGAACGTGTGCAACGTCGTGCAGTACGGCCGCCGGATCCGGACGGCCATCGTCGGCGGGTTGACCTACCCGTGCGTGATCGTGGCGATGACGATCGGGTACGTGTACCTCTTCGGCAAGCTCGTGATTCCGCGCTTCGCGTCGATCGTGAGCCCTGAGCGCTGGCACGGCGTCGCGAAGTCGCTCTACGAGCTGTCCCGGTTCGTGCAGGGCGGCATGATCTACTGCCTCGTGGTGCTCGCGATCCTCGTCGCGGCGCTCTTGTACTCGATGCCGCGCTGGTCCGGCAACGTGCGGGCCTGGCTCGACCGCTACCCGCCTTACTCGATCTATCGGCTCATTACGGGCTGCGGTTTTCTCGTCGCGCTTTCGTCGCTGCAGGCTGCGGGCTTCACGGTCGAACGCTCGCTCGCGCGGCTGGCCGCCGATGCGACGCCGTGGCTCAGGCAGCGAATCGACGACATGCTGTTCGGCGTGAAGTCGGGGCTCAACGTCGGCGAGGCAATGAAGAACGCCGGCTACCGGTTTCCTTCGGAGGAGATCGTCGACGATCTGTGTGTGTATGCCGAATACAAGGGCTTCGCCGAGGCGCTGCACGCGATCGCCAACGAATGGATGACCGACGGCGTGGAGACGATCGAGGCGCAGATGCGCGTGGTCAACGGCGCGGCGATCGTCGTGCTCGCGCTCGTGCTGTCGTGGCTCATCAGCGGCTTCTTCGGAATTCAGCAGGAAATTGCGGCTTTGGCCCGGAGTGTGCATTGAGCCTGCCGTGTAATGACGTGCAAGCGCAGTGCAAACGAACGGGTGTTGAAGGTAGGGGGCACGTCTTTCTCGCGTGCCGATTGAGGAAACCAAGGAGAGCAACATGAATGTCAAGACCGTCGCATCGATTCGCGCCCGGGTGGGCAGCCGTGGGGCGCGGCACATGCAGCGTGGCGCCACCCTGCTCGAAGCGATCGCCTATCTCGGGATCGCCGCAATCGTCGTCATCGGCGCGATTGCGCTGCTGCGCGGCGCATTCGGCAGTGCTTCGTCGAATCAGACGGCCGAGCAGGTGACGGCCATCCAGACCGGCGTCAAGAAGCTGTATATGGGGCAGACCAACGGCTACAACGGGCTGACGACGACCGTCGCCATTGCCGCCGGCATCATCCCGACGACGCTCGTCATCGACACCGCGGCAAATACCGTCACCGACGCCTGGGGTGGCGCAGTCACCGTTAACGGCACTGGCACCGGTACATTCACGATCACATTCGATTCTGTGCCGACGGACGTATGCATCAACGCGGCGTCCGCCGGCGGAACCTGGACGGCCGTCTCTATCGGCGGTACGCCGCAAACCGTGCCGGTCACGCCCGCCGCCGCTCAGGCCGCTTGTGCCGGTGGTGCGAAGACCATCGTCTGGACCTCCGCCTGATCGAGGCCAGAGTATCGGCCTTCACTCCGATTGACGCCACGAGCCGCCTGCCATGTTCCTGATCTGGATCGTCGCCGCCTTCGCGATGCTGACCGGTGCCTACGCGCTGCTCGGCGCCGAGGCGGCGCCGGCACCGCTCGCGCCGTCGGCGATGGCGCTCGCGGCGAACATGAGCGCCTACCGGCAGGCCGTGGTGGCCTTCGCGCGCGCCAACCCGTCGTTCGCCGGCAGCGTGCCGGCGGCGAGCGTCGCGCCTTACCTCGGGGCGACCGTACCCGATCCGATGTGGCGGAACTACGTCCAGCCCAATACCGGCTATGCGGGCAGCCTGGTCGTGGTCTATGCGGCGTCGGCGGCGGCCGCGACCGCGGTCGACGGCATCGAGCAGATTGCGCAGGGCTCGGCGCTGGCCGGCGTGGCGCTCGGCGCCAACCTCGTGTCCCCCGGCAACCCGGCCGTGCCGCTGCCGGCCGCGCTGGCGAACGCGATCCCGAACGGCATGCCGGTATGGATGGCGCAAGCGTATGACTGAGCGCACCCGTACCCTCGCTCGCATCGGCATGCGGCGCGCCGGCCCCCGTGCGCGGCCGGCGCGCCGCATGTCCGGCTTCACGATGGTGGAGATGCTGGCGGTACTTGCGCTCGCGGCATTGATGATGGCGGGCCTTGTCACGCTCACGAACTCGTCGCTCGACGATACGCGCGCGCAGCAGGCCGCGCTTTATCAGTCGCAGCTGACGGCGGCCGCCACGCGGCTCATTCGGCAGAACTACACGGCGCTCGCGGCCCAGGCCACGACCACCTCGCCGGTGATCGTGAAAATGACCGGCTCGCCGTATCAGCTGTCGACCTACCTGTCGAATGCGTTGAGCGGCACGAACCCGTATGGTCAGACGCCGTGCCTGCTCGTCTACGCGGCCCCGGGCGGCGCCAGCCCGGTGGCGTTGCAGGCGCTGCTCGTCACGGAGGGCGGCCGGACCATTCCCGATCCCGAACTCGGCTACATCGCGGCGAACGCCGGCCCGGGCGGTGGCTCGATCCAGGCGACGAACAATGCGAGCGGCGCGGCCATCGGCGCCTTCGGCACCTGGAAGGTCGATACGCCCAACCCGGCGAATACGTCCTGCACCAACACGAAAACGGGCACGGGACATCTGGCGAGCCTCATCTTCTACGACGGCACGCAGGCGCAGAACGTCGACTATCTGTACCGCGTGGCCGTGCCGGGCAACCCGCAGGCGAACACGATGCAAGTGCCGATCGTGCTCGCGCAGCAGATCGACTACGCCGCCTGCACGCAGCCCGGCGCCATCGCGGCCGACTCTTCGGGCAACGTCCTGAATTGCGATGGAACGCAGCACATGTGGGTGCCGCAGGCGGCCTATCACTGGCGCGAACCGGTGGCCGACGAAGCGGCGCTCGCGGGCGTTGGCGCACATCAGGGCGACGTGCGGCTCACCGCCGCGACGAATCGGGCCTATGCGTACGACGGCGCCGCATGGCAGGCGCTGGCGGTGGACGAAGCGGGCAATCTCGCGCTCGGCAACGCGAACAACGTCGGCGACCCATGCCCGCCCGCGCCGCAGAATGCGGCCATCGCCCCCGCGTCGGCGAGCACGACGCTCGTCTCCACCGATGCGAACGGGCGCGTGCTGTCGTGCCGCGGCGGCAGGTGGCAAACGCAAAGCGAAATCGAGCCGGCGTCATCGCTCACGGGCTGTCAGCTCGTGA
This sequence comes from Burkholderia sp. AU32262, assembly GCF_020419985.1. Lineage (NCBI taxonomy): Bacteria > Pseudomonadati > Pseudomonadota > Betaproteobacteria > Burkholderiales > Burkholderiaceae > Burkholderia > Burkholderia sp. AU32262. The sequence continues at coordinate 97,696 of NZ_JAIZRS010000016.1, read as the reverse complement.
TGGCCAACCCGAACGGCGCGGGCGATTACTCGGCCTGCACGAGCCAGCCGGCGACGAACTTCCAGTCGGGTGCCTATTCGTACAACGGCAGCAATGGCACGTACTCGTATACGTTCAGGACGACCGTCAACCTCACCAAGCCGGGGATCATCGTCGCGTCCACGTGGGCGCACCTGAACGACGGCATGTGCAACGGGCCCTCCGGCAACCGCGGGCAGCTCTCGCAGAGCATCGACATCACCGACGGCGGCAACCACAACCTCGGGCATACGGAGAGCCAGACGCCGACGCTTCAGGACGATTCGGGCGGGATCAACAACGCGCTGTCCCAGGCGGGCACGCCTGGCACCTACACGATCGTCGTGACGACGAACTGGGCGACGTACGCCGGCATCACGACGCCGTGGGTCAGCAGCTTTTGCGGGGAGTCTGGCCAGACGGTCTGGAACACGCCCGTCGCGGCGGGCTGGACGATCAACTCCTACTACTGAGCGCCCAACCGTGAGCCCGTCGACACCGCACACCTTCGCAGCACCGCCACGCACGGCGCGACCGGCGCCATCGCGCCGGCGCGGCCTTCGCGCGGGCTCAGTGCGGCGCGAGCGTCTGCAGCATTTCGTGCAGCTCGAGCCGGTTGTAGGTCGCGCGCAGCACGTCGCGCGGCAGGCATTGCCGCTTCGATACGAGGCTGAAGAGGTGATCGTTGAGCATGCGCGACATGTTGTCTTCCTTGCGCTTCATGAATTCGGCAAGGTAGGGCAGCTTGCCCGGATCGGTCAGCAGGCCGCTGATCTGCTGATTGTTGTTGAAGAGCAGTTCGCTCGCGAGCACAAGGTTCTCGCCATCCTCCGTCGGCACGAGGCATTGGCAGATCACGCCGATCAGGCAGTTCGCGAGCGCGGCCGCATAGCGCTCGCGCTGCTCGGCCGGAAAGAACGACAGCAGCCGCGTGAGCGTGCCGATCGCGCTGCCCGTGTGCATCGTCGCGAGCACGAGGTGGCCCGACTCGCCGGCCTGCAGCGCCGTCTCCGCCGTCTCGGGGTCGCGCACCTCGCCCACCATGATGACGTCGGGCTTTTGCCGCAGCGCCTCGCGCAGGCCGGCCGAGAAGCTCGGCGTGTCGGTGGGCACTTGCCGCTGCGAGACGATCGACGTGCGGCCCTCGAGTTCGTATTCGATCGGCTCTTCGATCGTGACGATGTGGCTGTTGCGCGTGCGGTTGATGTGCTCGAGCAGCGACGCGATCGTCGTCGTCTTTCCCGAGCCGGTCGGGCCCGTCACGAGGATCAGCCCCTTGGCGCTGTCGATCATCGAGCGCACGTAGGCGGGCAGGCCGAGCTTGTCGAGCGCGAGCGGCTGCAGCGGCAGGCGCCGGATCGAGATGACGAGCTTGCGGCCGCCATTGGTGCGGTAGATGTTGCAGCGAAGGCGGCAGCGCGTGAGCACGAACGGGCGATCGATCGCGCCGTGCTGAAGCTGCGCCTCCCAGTCCGGTTCGATCGCGGCCAGCGTGGGCAGCATTTCGTCGTGGAGCACGGGCTCCTCGCCGACGGCGAGCCAGCCGCGCGGCGCCTTGATCATGATCGGCCGGTCCTGCTCGATGTGAATATCGGTGAAAGTCTGCCGCAGGTCGATCAATTCGAGAATCTCGCGCGTCAGGTCGCGACGTTCGTGACTCGGAGCGTTCATCGTCAGTGCCCTTCCTATGAAAGATAGTCGGAACTTACATGAAAACTTTGTCTATGTGTCGGCGAAGCATCGGGCGGCGCCGCGTACGTTTCATCGCGGGCGGCGCGTCATGAACTGGGCTTGCCGACTGGGCACCGTGGCCCTCGCCGCCGCGCTCGCATTCGGGGCGACGGCCCCCGTTGCCGAGGCGGCGGCCGTGCGCTGGAAGTCGTCGATCGTCGATTACGAAGCGCAGGGCAAGGACATCAAGGATGTGCTGCGCGACTTCGGCGCGAGCCAGGGCGTCCCCACGCGCATCGCCGCCGATGTGGGCGGCACCGTGAGCGGCAAGTTCCATCTGCCGCCGCGGCGCTTTCTCGATACGCTCGCGGCGTCGTTCGGCTTCGTGTGGTACTACGACGGCGAAGTGCTCGACATCACGACGGCCGCCGAACTGCAGAGCACGCTCGTGAAGCTCGATTCGGCCGATACGGGCGCGCTGCGCGAGGCGCTCGACCGGCTGCGCATCTCCGACGAGCGCTTTCCGATCGTCTACGACAGCGCGCAGGGCACGGCGCTCGTGAGCGGGCCGCCTCGCTACGTGCAGATGGTGACGAACGTGGCGTCGCGGCTCGACAACAACGCCGCGCATCGAAGCGGCACGCAGGTACGCGTCTTTCCGCTCTATCACGCATGGGCGCACGACCGCACGGTGCCCATCGATGGCCAGCAGGTCACGCTGCAGGGCGTGGTGGCCGTGCTCAACGGCATCTACCACCCGCGCACGGCCAAGGCCGCCGACAAGCGCGGCGACGGCGAGGGCGGCCGCCCGGCGAGCGGCGTGAAGCGCACCACGCCGATCAACGACGTGAACGGCAATGCCTACAACGGCCCGTACATTCCGCCGCCGGTGCCGTCGGGCGCGGCCGGCAAGGGCATGTTCGCCGGGCTCACCGGGCAGCCTTCGCCAGCCGTGGCCGCGGCGGTGGGCGAGCCGCCGCCGCCGCAGAACACGAGCACGGCGCCGGCGAGCGACGATCAACTGCCCGTCATCGTCGCGGACCAGCGCACGAACTCCGTCGTGATTCGCGATACGGCCGACCGGATGGATCAGTACGGCAAGCTGATCGATCGCCTCGACGTCAAACCGCAACTGATCGAGATCGAGGCGCACATCATCGAGATCGACGACGACGCGCTGCATCAGCTCGGCGTCGACTGGACCGCGCACAACAGCCACGTCGACGTGCAGACCGGCACCGGCACGCTCGCACAGAGCACCTACAACGGCACGCTCTCGCAGAACTTCGGCCAGACGGCGCTGCCGGGCAACTTGCTCGCGGCGGCGACGCCCGTGGGCGCATCGGTGGCCGCCGTGCTCGGCGACGCCGGCCGCTATCTGATGGCGCGCATCTCGGCGCTGCAGCAGACGAACGCCGCCAAGATCGACGCGAGCCCGAAGGTCGTCACGCTCAACAACATCGAGGCCGTGATGGACAACCAGACGCAGTTTTTCGTGCCGGTGTCGGGATACACGTCGGGCGATCTCTACAGCGTGTCGACGGGCATCTCGCTGCGTGTGCTGCCGATGGTCGTGGAGGAGGACGGGCGCACACGCATCAAGCTCGACGTGGCGATTCAGGACGGCCAGCTCACCGACCGGACGGTCAGCAACCTGCCGGTGATCCAGAACAGCACGATCAACACGCAGGCGTTCATCGAGGAGGGGCAGGCGCTGCTCATCGCCGGCTATCGCGCGGACAGCGCGACGATGGGCGTGACCGGGGTGCCCGGACTCTCGAAGATTCCGTTGATCGGCGCGCTCTTCCGAACCGACAGCCGCCAGAAGAGCCACATGGAGCGGCTCTTCCTGCTGTCGCCGCGCGTCATCTCGCCGTGATTCACCGCAACCGCCCGCACCGGGGAATGCAGGAGGCCATGTGAACGAATCCGATACTCAGCCGCATTCGCTGCCCGGCGGGCAGCCCCGCAAGCCGTCCGAGCCGCGGCCCGCCCCCTCGGGCTTGCCCGCCGAGGGATGCGCCGACGGCGCCGCCGATCGCCGCCTGTCCGACGACGAGGCGCGCCGCGTGCGCGGCACGCTGCGCGGGCTGCCGTGCGGGGTGATCGTGCTCGATCGGGCGGGCGCGGTCGTTCACGCGAACGCACGCGCGCTCGAGATGCTGGCGATGGCGTTGCCCGCGGGCGTCGATTTCAGCGTGGCGCTGAGCGAGCGCTTCGAGATGACGGACGTGCCGCGGCTGCGCGATCTCGAAGCGGGCCGCGAGGTGCGCGTGGACGATTCGACCTTCTGGATTCAGGCGGGCCCCGCTGGTGCGTGCGGCGGTGCGGGGGCGGGCGAATCCGTCATCGCCGTGACCGACGTGACGCCGTTCGCGCGCTCGCTCGACGAGCGGGCCATGTCGCTGCGCTTCTTGCTGCACGATCTGCGCTCGCCGCTCAATTCGATCAGCGCGCTCACGCAGCTCGACGCGAGCGACCCCGAGGCGTTCGAGCGCTGCGGCGGCATGCAGCAGATCACGTCGCTCGCGCAGTACGTGCTCTCGCTCGGCGAGCAGTTCATCTTCTCGTCGGTGACCGAGCATTTGCAGGCGCGCGACTTCAAACGGTTCGATCTGCGCGCGACGCTGCGCCAGATCATCTCGCAGCTGGAGGTCACCGCCGTCTATTGCGGCGTCGCGCTACACTTGTGGCTGCCCGACAGCGCACCGCTGTGGGTGAGCGGCATGCGCAACTTCGTGGCCCGCGCCGTCCAGAACGTCATCGACAATGCCGTTCGCGCGTCGCCGCGCGGCGAGGCGGTGACCGTGTCGATCCGGCAGGCCGACGGTTTCGCCGAGGTGGTCGTCGACGATCGCGCGGGCGGGCTGCCGGGTCTCGTCGAGGGCGATCGGCTGGCCGACTTCGAGAAGCTCGGCAAGCGGACGGCAACGGGCTTCGGCCTCGGGCTCAAGCTCGCCGTGCAGATCGTCGGCATGCACGGCGGCGCACTTTACGCGGAGCTCAACGGGCAAGGCGGTACCATGTTCGTGCTGCGTCTGCCGTGCCTGAATCCTGTCGCCGCGAAGCCGCACGCGACATCGCTCGTCGATGCCGACCGCGCGTTGCGCGCGGCGCGCGGCGAGTGAGGCGCCGGAGCGCGGCCCGTATTCGTTTGGCACGCGTCGCGCGGACCGGGCGCCGGCTCCCGCGCGGCCGTCGGAACCAAAGGTCGATATGAAATCGCTTGCAGGCAAACCCGTACGCATTCTGTTCGTCGAGGACGACGTCGCGCATCACGCGCTCGTCCATTCCTGGCTCAAGAGCGAGGGCTACCACATCGACGCTTTTCACAGCGGGCTCGACGCGCAGCAGTTTCTCTCGGAGCAGTGGGCGGATCTCGCGATTCTCGACTGGGACCTGCCGGGCGTTTCCGGCGACAAGCTGCTGCAAAAGATCCGCAGCCGTTCGCAATCGATCATGCCCGTGATTTTTCAGACCGTGCACTCGGCGGAGTCAGACATCGTGCGCATACTGGATGCAGGTGCCGACGACTATCTCGTGAAGCCCTACGACAGGCAGGTGCTGCTTGCGCGCATGCGCGCGCTGCTGCGGCGCTTCGCGCCGATGAACGTGCAGGGCCGCAAGATGTTCGTCGACGGCGAATGCGCGCTCGATCAGCAGGCGCGCTCGCTCGTGGTGGCGGGCGTGGCGCACAAGCTCGGCACCAAGGAGTTCGACATTCTCTGGCATCTCGCCCGGCACACGGGCGCCGTCGTGCTGAGGCAGGATCTGATGAGCGTGGTCTGGGGCTGGGATGCGGCCGTGCAAAGCCGCTCCGTCGACATGTACGTGAGCCGCCTGCGTGCGAGCCTGAAGGCGGCCGGCGTCGGCTGGACCGTGCAATCGGTCTATGCGACGGGTTACCGCCTGACCCTCAAGCCGGATGTGGATCAGTCGGGCGCCGATGCGTCGGGCGCCGGTGCGTCGGGCGCCGGTGCGTCCCCGGAAGGCGCCGCATGAGCGCGGCCCGCATGCGGGCGCTCGCACGCGGCGCCGTCGCGGCCTTCGTCTGCGCGGCCGCCGTGCACGCGCAGGCGGCGAGCATGGCGTGGGCCGGCGGCCCCGGCGCACGCTTCGTCTACGTGACGAACGGCGCGGGCCTCGCGGAGGTCCTGAATGCGTTCGCGGCGGGGCAGCACGTTGCCCTGCGCATCGACGGTCAAGTGGACGGCGTCGTGAGCGGCCGTTTCGCGATGCCGCCGCAGCGTTTTCTCGACGTCATGAGCCGTTCGTACGGATTCGTCTGGTACTACGACGGCGCGGTCCTGCACGTGTCGCCCGCGAACGAGCAGGCGCATGTCGCCATCCGGCCTCACTTCCTTTCCGCGAATACGCTGCGTGCGTCGCTCGAGCAGGCGGGTCTTGCCGATACGCACTTCCCGTTGGCGGTGGATGCCGGCGCGCAAACGGTGAACGTGCGCGGGCCGGCGACCTACGTGGAGCGTATTCGTGCCGCGGCCGAACGCTTCGAGCGCGACGCGCGAAAGCGCGTGCGTTTGTCCGTGCGGGTGTTTCGCCTGAGTGCCGCGAATGCCGCCGACGAAACGCGCGTGGTCGATGGCCGCACGCTCGTCGTGCCGGGGGTGGCCACGCTGTTGCGGCGCCGTTTCGAGCGCCCGGCCGTTGCGAGCGGGCCCGCCGTTTCCGATGCACCGCGGATCGTCGAGTTCGATGCGGCGCTGCCGGCGATCGAAGCGGATGCGACCACGAATTCGATCCTGATACGCGATCGGGCCGAGCGCATCGACGCCGACGGCGCGCTCGTCGCGAGCCTGGACGTGCGTGCGCAACTCGTATCGGTCCAGACGTGGGTGGTGGACGTCGATGGCGACGCGCTCGACGCATTGCGGCCCGCACTGCCGCCGGCCATGGCCGGCGGGGCAGGTGCGCAGGAGGCGACGGCGGCCGCGCGCGAGCACCGCGATGCCGGTATCGCGCCCGACGGCGGCCGCGCGCTGCTCGCGCAGCTCAAGGCATTGGCCGGGAGCGGCCGCGCCGAAATCGAGGTGTCGCAAACGGCGCTCACGCACGACCGCTCGCCGGCCGTCATCGATCGCCACGAGGCACGTCTCGCGCGCCGCGATGAGGATGACCTGCCCGATGACGGCGCCCGCGATCTCTGGCTGTCGATTGCACCGACGGTCGAAGGCGCCGCGTCGATGCCGCGTATCGGCTTGCGCGTGGAACTGGGGCGCCGCGGCGATGCACGCCGCTATCGGGCCGTCGACGAAAGCCTGGCGCCGGGCGAGTGCCTCGTCATCGAGGGACCGGCGCCGTACAACGGCGATGTCGCGCGTCGCGCGGACGATACCGATTCCAGCAGTGCGGGAGAGGGCGGTATGCGCCGCCGCCTCGTCTTGCTGATACCGCGCGTGGCAGCATAGCCGCCGATCGGATGAGCGCCCGCGATGGCGTGAGGGTGAGGCGACGTGCCGTGTCCGAACGGATGCGACGGCTGGTCAGTCAGGCATCGACGCGCGCGGATGCGCCCGTTGCCCGAGGCGCGCCGGCGCTCGCCGGGGTTACGCCCGCAGCCACATGAAATTGCCCGACGCGATGCCCTCGAACATTTCGTCGGGCGATTCGAGGATGTTGTTCTGCCAGTAGCGGCCGTGTTCGGCGTAGTGCGAGAAGAGATCGGCGAGATAATCGCCGGTGATGGTCGGGCCCATCGGCAGATGGACGAGCAGCACGACGTTGCCCGTATCGGATTCGAGGCACAGTTGCGCCTGGTCCTGCGCGTAGATGAGCAGGTTGGCCTCGAGCATGAGCCGGAAAACGACGAGCGACCGGCCGGGCGTGACGGCGCCGTAATGAAAGCTGACATAGACCGAATCCGGGTCGGTCTCGTGGTGATTGAGATGGACGTCGAACCCTTCGATCTCGAGCGTTTGCGTCTCGACGACATACTCGGCGTCGGGCAGCCCGACCACCGCGCAAACCTCGTGAATCAACTCGACGAAACGTTCCCTGCTCATGGGCGGCAATCTCCGGCGAAAATAGGGCGGCCCGGCTGCAAAAACGCGGGGGCACGTAGCCGGAAAGCAGGGCTTTCCGCTTTCGTGCCCCTCGCGCGAACGGACTGCGGCAAGGCGAGTGGCTTACTGGCCCTTCGCGGCGTCGGCGATGTTCTTCGCGCCGTTGTTGCCGACGGAAGCGAGCGCCGACGTTTCCTGCTGCTGCATGTTGATCTGCATGGCGGCCATCGTCATGGCGTTGTTCTGGTTGGCCATGGCCTGCATCTGGCCGACCATGTCGGCGTTTTGCGAACCGGCTTGCGAGACGCCCGAGCTTCCGATCGATGAAGACATGATGTATTCCCCTTATCAAGAAAGTGATGGAAAAAGCACTGCTGTGGGTTGACGCGTGATGCTTCGGTAAAAGACCCTTGGCCGTGATGGCCGCCGGTCCGGACCGGCTGACGCGCAGCCGGATGCTGCAACTGCAAACTGTTCAACCGTCTTGCGTATCGCCGCGAATGCGGTCAAAGCGCCGCGCCGCGGGCGCCGTGGCGCTCCTGCAGCGTGAGCACGATGCGGCGCGCCGCGATCATCCCGCGATAAAGCTTTTGCAGATCGAGCCGCTCGCGCTCGTCGGCCGCGGACTGCGTGGCCGTACTGATCCGGCGCGCGGTTTCGTCGAAGGCCGCCGCGATGCGCGCGACCCGTTGCGCGCCGTCGGGCGCCGAGAGCGTGGCGTCCAGCGCGTTCAGATCCTGCGCGATGGGAAGCAATGCGTCGTACATGTCGGTTCCTTTGGTGGTCGAGGTCAATTGTTTGCTTCGTCCTTGCTGCTCGCGAACAGATGCTTCGTGCCGTCGGGCGTCTCGATGTAACGCAGCCCGCCCGTGGCGATCACGGCCGTGTACTCGACATCGGGCGCGAGCGCCTGCGCTTCCTTGACATCGACGTCGACGCGCTTGACGTTGTCGCCGAGGTCGGCCCTGATACCTGCGATCAGCGTGCGGAAGGTCGTCATCGACTGCACGCTGCCGCTCACGCGGAAGATGCCGTGGCCCTGGTAACTCACTGCCGCGCCCGTGCCGGCGAGCGACTGCTGGATGTTGTCCACATCCTGCTGCGCGACGTCGTATTCGCGCCGCACCTTGCCGCGCGCGAGGCTGTCCATGATCCGCTGCGCCTTCGCGCTTTCGTCGCTGCTCGTCACGATGCCGCGCACCGCCACACTGTCCTTGCGTGCCATGGCCTGCAGATCGCCGAGGCCTTCGCGGTGCAGGGCCTCCTGCAACTGCCGTGCGAGCGCATCGGCGTCGAACCTCACGCTCGCCGCCTCGCTCGACTGCGTGCCCGCGAACATCACACCGGCCACGGCGATGCCGCCGATCGCGGCGGTGCAGGCGAGCGCCAGCACGGCCGTGCGCCAGGGCACCTTCGGCGAAGCGGCCGGCGCATGGCCGGCGCCGGGTTCGTCCGAATGGGCCGGGTCCATATCCTGCGCGCCGCTATCCGCGTCGGCCTGCGCCGCGGTGTCGGCGGCAGGCGGCTCGGCCGTCTTCCAGAGGCCCGCCAGCAAATCGAGATCGCGCGGCCAGGCTTCGCCATCGGGGCCCACGCAAAGCACGACGTCGCCGAACGGCACGGCCACGAAGTCCGCCACGAGCACCTCATCGCCGTTCGCCGAGCGGATCCGCGCCGCACCGTCCTCGCCCACGCAAAGCTCGATGTCCTCGACCGTCCAGTCGCTGATGCAGACATCGGCGTGCTCGGTGGCGCCGATCCGGTAGGCGCCGCTCGTGAGCCGGACCTGGGCTCCGGCGTGGGTGCCGGTCAGTACTCGAAGCGCTTTCATGATCGTGGTATCCGTGTATCCGACGTGGGTCATGCGGTTGCTGTTGCTCTCGCGGGTCGCCGCTCCGGCGTTGCGCTGCCTCGCGCATCGGGCTGCCGGGCCTCGACCGTCAGAATCAGTTTAGGGTTTAGCCGCTGTCGCAGCCGGCGCCATGCGAACTTCGAACGTCTTATCCGAAGCGCCGGCCGCGGGCTTGGCCGCTCCTTGCCGCGCGGCGCCGGCTTGACCGCCGATCGCGCCGCCCGTCGCGCCGCCCGTGACGGCGGCACCGGCTGGCGCCCCGCGGGCCGGCAGCGCGGCTTGCGTGTCGAGAATGCGTTGCTTCACTGCCGCGATCGATTGATCGTCGTACGTGTATTCGATGCCCGCGCGCTGGCGTGCGAGCGTGTTGTCGAGCGCGACGCCGAGAAGCCCCGCCACCGCGGCGGCCTTGCCCGGGGCCGCCGCGCCTTGCATCAGTGCCGCGTCGCGGTGCGCGTGAAGCCGGGCAGCATTGCGCCGGAGCGCCATCGGCGAACGCATCGCGAGCAGCATCGGCACGGCGAGCAAGGGCCCCAGCTCGATCTGCGCGGCAAGCCGCAGCACCTCCTTCGCGCACGCCGCCGCGAGTTCGGCCGGCAAGTCCGGCGCACCGAGCTTTTGCGTCGCGAGCAGTTGCATCGTGGCCGCGAGCGGCTGGCTGCGCGCGGCGGCCTTGGCCCGGCCCGCCTTGCCGATCGCGAACTTGCGCGGTTTGTCGCGGCCTTCGCCGGACTGACGGCCGTCGCGCCGAGGCTGCCCGTCGCGCGGCGCACTCTGCTGCGGCTGCCCGTGTTCCTCGCCCTGCTGATTCGAGCCGCGATCGTGCCCATGGCCGTTGCGATGCTGTTGCTGCCCGTCGCCGTGTTGCTGATCGCGCTCGCGCTTTTGCTGCTGTCCGTGCTTTTGCTGCTGCCCCTGCTCGTGCTTGCGTTCGTGCTCGTGCGGGTGTTCGTGCTCGTGGCGGGGCTCGAGCGCGTGCTGATCGTCCGGCCGTTCGTGAGCCGATGCCTCTTTACCCTGCGCCTTCGCCGAGCCCGGCGGCCGCGGCCGTTGGCCGAGCTGGCGCATCAGCTTTTGCGCGGAAGGAGGCGGCGGCTTGTGCAAGCCTTCGGCAAAACGCTTGCCGCGGTAGAAAGCGGCGGCGAGCATCTTGTTGTGCTGCATGCGCGCGCGCTGCATCTTCGTGTGCTGCACCTTCACGCCCGTGAAGCCGCGCGCCTGGGTCATCTGCCCCGTGTGCTCGGCGCCGGCCTGCGCCTGCTGCGCGAGATCGGCGGCGTGGTGGCCGTGGTTGTTGCGGATCGGCGAATTCACGACGGCACCGCGAGCGTGATGATCTGATTGGCGAAGCGCAGGATCGCGGCGGCGCCCCAGGCGCCGATCATGAGCACGGTTGCCACGACGGCCACGAGCTTCACCGCGTACGAGATGCTTTGATCCTGCATCGACGTGATGGCCTGCACGAACGAGATCGCGAGGCCGGAGAGGGCGGCGACGGCCACCACCGGCATCGAGACGGACAGGCAGAGCAGCAGCCCCTGCGAGGTGATGCGAACGAGCGTATCGGTTTCCATGGCGCGTGCCTCAGCGATAGGTCATGACGAGACCGTGAATCAATGTGGACCAGCCGCTCATGACGACGAACAGGAGCAGCTTGAACGGAATCGCGACGTTCGTCGGCTGGACCTGATTCAGGCCCATCGCCATCAGCACGTTGGCGATGACGAGATCGACGACGATGAACGCGATGTACAGCAGGAAGCCGATCTTGAAGGCGTCGGCCATCTCGGTCAGCGTGAAGGCCGGGGCGAGGACGATGAGGTCGTCCTCGCGGATCTTCGCCGCCATGTCCTTCGGCCAGACCACGGCAGCCGAGCGCACGAAGAACCGCTTTTCGCGCTCGTGCGCGTGCTTCTTCAGAAAGGCGCGAAACGGCTCCTTTGCCGCATCGAATGCATCGAGCACGACGAGCGACGTGTCGCTGCCGGGGGTACGGTGCATCGTCTGCATGGTTTGCATGGCCTGCATGCCGATCGGCGCCATCACGTAGGCGGACACGAGGACCGCGATGCCGTTGAGCACCATGTTCGGCGGCACCTGCTGCACGCCGAGCGCGTTGCGCAACAGCCCGAGCACGACCACGATCTTCGCGTACGAGGTCGCGACCATGGCGACGAACGGGATCAGGCTGATCGCGACGACGGTGATCAGCAGCCCGGTGAGATCGCTAAACTGAACCATGGCCGCGCGACAGCTGAACGAGACGCACGCCGAGATGATCGCCGACGCTCACGAGCTCGCCGAAGCCGATCGTCTGCCCGTAAGTGACGAGCCGCACGCGCGCATCGGGCAGCGCGGTGGGAAGCTCGAGCACGTAGCCCGCGCGCAGCGCCGAGAGCTGCGCGACCGGCATCGAAACCGTGTCGATCTCGAGCTTCAGCGGCAGGTCCAGCTGGCTGATGTCGACGGGCGTGTCGATCGAATCGGTAAGCGGCGCGTTGAACTGCGTCTCATGGCTCATGGTGGGGTCCTCGCTCAAGGTCATCAGATGGTGGGTGACGTCTGCCACGGCGCGCAGTTGCCGCGTCCCGTAGCGGCCCCAGACGACTTGCATCGGGGCGGATGAACGCTCGCTCGCGAAGAGCGCGCGGGTGGCTTCGGGTACGGCGCGCAAGATGACGTCCCCCGCGCGCAGCGAATCGAGCGTCGTCACGCTCATCGTTTTCTCGCCGATCCGCAGCCGGCCCGGTACGGCGATCTCGCTTACGTGCGTGGCGAACGGCGTGCATTGCCGGGCCACGAGCGTTTCGAGCGCGTCGAGCCAGCCGCCGTCGATGTGCTCGATCACCGCATCGAAGCGGCTATCGCCCACGCGCAGCGAGAGCGCGCAGCAAGGCGCGTTCAACGGCGCACGCGCGGTTCGCTCGAGCGAGACGATTTCCACGCCGTCGAAGCCGAGCGCTTGCAGCGCGCGCCGCAGCGGATCGAGCAGGATGGCGCACACGGCATGGCGCAGGCGCTCGTTCACGGGCTCGTCCGACGCGACGACGCTCGCGAGCCCCGCGTGCTGTCCGACGTCGATGTGCACCGCGGCCGTCTCCATGCCCCAGCGCACGCGCACGACGGCGGCGCGCTCCGGCGCCACGAAATCGTGCGTACCGACGCCGAAGGCCGACACGCCGAGCGTGTGAGCGAGCAGTGCGCTCAGGCGCTCGTCGACGGCGAGCCGATGCAGGCGCGCGGTGGCGGCCGCAAGCGCGGGCAGCCGCGCGGGATCGAGCAAGACGGCCGCCGCCGGCGCTTGGGCGCCTGCCTCGGCGTGGTCTGTCAGTAGCGTTCGTGTGGTGTCCATATTGGTTTTACGTGACGATGATCTCGACGCTGCGCGCGCCGTCGAAGCGGTTTTGCATCACTTCCTCGAGGCTCGTGCGCAACGTCGCCGCATGCTGTGAGATTAGTTCGCGCGAGCGTGCGTCCGTGGTGTCGAAGCGAAGCGTCAATTGGAAATGCGAAAGCGCGAGGCTCAACGTGCAGCCAGGCAGCAGCGCCGGATCGATGGGAATCGTGATCTGCCAGTCGCCGCTTTCGAACACGATCGGATTGGCGCAGAAGTCCGACACCTCGGCGACGATCGAATCGACGAACCGGTGCATGTCCTGGCCCGTGCGCGCCGGTGCCCGCACGGCGGCCACGACGTGCGGGCCGCCCGCTGTGGGGCGCTGCGGCTCGCTCGCGGCGTGTACGCGTGGCATGTGCGGCATGTGCGGCGCGGCCGTCGCTGGCCGGGCGTTGGGCGGCCGCTGCGATGAAAGCGGCGCCGCGCCGCGCGCCGGCATCGGCATCGGTGCGGGCATCGTCGAATATGCCGGCACATGCATGAACCCATGCATGGCCGAATGCACCGGCAGGCGCATCGTCGAATGAATCGGCGCTGCCGATCGAACATGCGAGGCAGCGTCATCGCGTTCGTCGCCGGAGCCGGCCGGCGCGTCGTCGTCGCGCTCGCCGCTGCCGGCATCGTCGCGATGTTCGTCCGCGGCGAACCCGGCGACCGCGTAGCGCGGATCGGCTTGCTCGGCGAATGAAGGCTCGGCCGGCGCGGCGCATGGCTGCTCGTCGCCGGGCGTTTCCGACGCGCCGGCGCGCACGCCTTCGCGCAGGCGCTGAAAAAGGGCGGCCTGGCGGCTCAACTGCGCGGCCGGCATCTCGGGTGCGGGGTCGGTGTGCGTGGCCGGTGCCGCGATGACGCGGGCGCGATGAGGGGCGGAGGAATGCATGGCGCGGCTCGCTCGATCACATCGCCAGGCGGCCGACGGGCTGGAGATCGACGTGCGAGCCGAGCTCCTGGTACGAATACACGGGCAGCCATGGCAGCCGCGCCTCGATCATGCGCTTGATGTAGCGCCGGATATCCATCGACGCGACGAGCGCCAGCGGCTGCCGCGGCGTATCGCCGACGATGTCGGCGATCTTGCCGACGAGCTGGGCGATTTCGTCGGGCGGCAGCGCGAGGAAGTTGCCCGTGGGGGTCTGTTTGATCGACTGCCGGATGTGCTGCTCGACCTGAACGTCGACGAGTACGACGGGCAGATCCCGCACGCCACCCGTCGCGCGATAGGCGATGAGCCGGCCGAGCTCCATGCGGATGTATTCGGTCAACATCAGCATGTCCTTCTCCTTCGGTCCCCAGACGATCAGGCTTTCGGTGATGCTGCGGATATTGCGCACCGGCACCTCTTCCTCCAGCAGCCGGCGCAGCACGTCCGCCATCTTCTGCAGCGGCAGTGCCTTTTGTACCTCCGCGACGAGGCCCGGGTAGTCCTCGTTGAGCTGGTCGAGCATCCACTGTGCTTCCTGAATGCCGAGAAAGAGATGGGCATTGCGCCGCAGCAGGTCGATCGTGTGGCGTGCAATCAATGCTTCCGGTGTCGCCGCGGCGGCTGGCGCGTCCGCGGCGCCGCCGTCGGCCGCCGCGTGTACCGCGCGCGTTTCGGCGAGCGTCGTGCGCCCTTGCGGCACGTCGAAGAGGAGTACCTCGTAACTGTCTTCGGGCAGCGTGCCGTCGGTCCACATCATGATGCCGGGGAACGGCAGGCCGACTGCCGATTGCAGCGCGTGGCGCTGGGCGTCGAACGCGCGGTCGAGGGCATCGGCCGCGAGACGCGCGCTGACATCGGCTGCGAGGCGCACGCCGAGCGGGCACGTGAACTGCGGCGGGCGTGGCAGGATCGACGGCGCGTCGCCCTTGGCGCCGGCGCGCTGCAGTGCCCCGACGGGCTTGCCGGCGCCTTTGGCCGGACCATCCTGCTTTTTCTGCAGACGGTAGCCGACGAAGCCGAGCAGCCCGGCGAGCAGCGCGAAGAGCGCCGCCGGAAAACCGGGCACGGCGGCGAAGCCGAGCAGCAGCAGCGCGGCGAAGAACAGCGCGCGCGCGCTGCTCGTGAACTGGCGCCTGATGTCTTCGCCGAGGGAGGAATTTCCATGGTCGCCGCCTTCGTCCACGCGCGTGATCATGACGCCCGCGGCCACCGAGATCAGCAGCGAGGGAATCTGCGAGACCATGGCATCGCCGATCGACAGGACCGAGAAGCGGTTGGCCGCCTCGCCGGCCGACATGCCGTGATAGGCGACGCCCACGGCGATGCCCGCGACGATGTTGATCATCGTGATCATGAGGCCGGCGATCGCATCGCCTTTCACGAACTTCATCGCGCCGTCCATGCCGCCATGCAATTGGCTTTCGATGGCGAGCCTCGCGCGTTTCCTGCGCGCCTCGTCCGGCGTGAGGATGTTCGCGCGCAGGTCGGCGTCGATGCTCATCTGTTTGCCGGGCAGCGCGTCGAGCGTGAAGCGGGCCCCCACTTCGGCGACGCGCTCCGAGCCCTTGGCGATCACGATGAACTGCACGACGGAGATGATGACGAACACGACGAGGCCGACGACGAGATTGCCGCCCACGACGAGCTGGCCGAAGCTTTCGATGATTTCGCCGGCATCGGCATGCAGCAGGATCGACTTCGTCGACGCGATGTTCAGCGAGAGCCGGAAAAGCGTCGTGAAGAGCAGCACGGACGGGAACGCCGAGAGCGTGGCGATATGGCCCACATACATCGTCACCATGAGCAGCGTGATGCTGATCGTGATGTTGATCGCGAGCAGCCCGTCGATGATCGCGGGAGGCAGCGGCAGGATCATCAGCGAGACGATCGCGATCAGCAGGACGGCGATGCCGGCCTCGCCGATGCCGGGCAGTTTCATGGTCTTGAACATGTCCACTACTCCGTGGTGGCGGTTTGAGGCGCGAGGCCGTCCACCCAGCGAAGAATCGCGGCGACGACTTCGAACAGTTCTTCGGGAATCGGCTGATTGAGCGGCACCTTGTGCAGCATGCGCGCGACGGGCGGGTTCGCGACGATGGGCACGCGCGCGTGCATCGCCTGCTGGCGCAGCCGCAGCGCCTGCTCGTCGACGCCCTTGGCGAGGACGACGGGCAGCGGAAACTCCGCCGGGTCGTAGCGCAGCGCGACCGCGTAGTGAATCGGGTTGACCACGACGACGTTCGCGCGCGCGACGCCGCCTTTCGGGCCTTCCTGCGATATCTCCCTGGCCATGCGCTTGCGCTCGCCCTTGAGTTCGGGGTTGCCTTCGCTCTCCTTGTGCTCGCGCTTCACCTCGTCCTTCGACATCCGGTTCTTGCGGATGAAGAGCCACTTCTGCAGCTTGTAGTCGAACGCGCCGATGACGACGAACACGCCGAGCGCGACCACGACCACGTGCATGAGCACGGACCACAGCACGCCGATCAACTGCGGTACCGACTGATCGAGCGCGCTCGCCACCACGGGCATCGCGCTTTTGATCGTCTGCCACATGACGGCGACGAGAATCGCGGCCTTGCCGACCATCTTCGCGAGGTCGATGGCGGAGTTCATCGAGAAGATGCGCTGAAAGCCGGACCCGGGGCTGACCGACGCAAGCTTCGGCATGACGGCTTTCAGCGAAAACTTGAGCCCCGTCTGGGGGGCGAGCGCGATGATGGCGGCGACGAGCGCGACGGCCGCGATCCCGCACAGCAGGCCCAGCGCCTGCAGGCCGACATGAACGAGGACGGTCCAGAGGTCCTGCAACTCGCGCTCGCCGTGAGTGAAATCGATCGCCTCCTTGACGATCGCGCGTAGCGTATCGGCCAGATAGTGCTGGCCCGCCGTCAGCACGAGCACGATCGAGCCGAGCGACGCGACTTCGACGAGGTCGGAGCTCTTCGCAACCTGGCCTTCCTCGCGGACTTTGTCCAGCTTCTTGTCTGTGGGCTCTTCGGTTTTTTCGTCGCTCATGACCGCTGTCCTTCGCTTGTCGCAGGCGCGCACCCGGGATGGGGCGCCCCGATGCAACGTTAGCGGCGCCGCTGTATCCGGCGCGATGGCGATGCGAAGCAAGGGCGAGGGCTGCGAAGCAAGGCGGCGCGACGGCGCGTCGCTCGGGCGCGGGCCACGTGAGCCCGGCGACCCGCGCGGCGGGCACGCGCGAAGACGTCCGCGAACGCGGCACGCGCCGCCGCCCATCGCATGCGGCGCTTCGCAATTCGTTGTGCGACTTCGTGCCGGGCACGTGGCGTATCCATCGTGTTGCGTAACTTAGCGTCAACGGAAGGCCACGCCTCATCGGGTGCGGCCCATCGGATCGAATCTGATTTCCTTGGGGGAAAGGATGGACGTTCTGAAGGATCGGCCGCAGTGCCCATCGGGAGTCGTCGGCGCGGTCGTCGACCTGGTCAGGGTGGCATTGGCCCGCGCAGGCACACCGGAGCAAGTCGATATCGACGATCTCGAGCACCTCGTCGAAGTGCTGCATCTGCTGCGCCCGGATTCCGCCGAATTCGCGTTTTTCGACGGCTGGCTGCATATGGTGCGCGAGGAATGGAGCGAGGCCGAACGGCTCTTTCGCAATCTGGTCGAGCGCTCGGTCTGCGTGCCGGCCAGCAAGGGAATGTTGCTGCAGTGCCTGAAGGCCCGCCAGGAGTTCGGTTGGCAGGAGGAGGCCCGGCGCCTCCTGGAGGAAGGCGGCAACGAAGAGGTTGAACGGCTCGCGAAGGTTCTGCTTGCGAGCGAGGAGCTGAAGCAGGCGGTCGCGACCGCGAAGCGCACGGGCCGCTTCGTTGCGCCGGATTCCGCGCTCGCGTTCGAGAACGGAGCGCATGCCGAAGACGGCGAAGCGGTCGCGACGCCGTCGTCCTCATCCAGCGACATGCTGCTGACGATGCAGTACATGCGTGTCTGAGCCTGTTGCCCCTACCAGGAGAAACGAAATGAGCATCACGACTGCATCGCAACTCCAGTACGAACTGGCCCGCGTCACCGGCACGACGCCCGCGGCGCCGACCGCGGACGCGGTATCGCAGCCGCTCGTCGACAAATTCCAGGCGATGATGGCTTCGGGGCGCCAGCATGCGGCGGCCTTGCACCCGACCGAGCACGCGGACCTCGTGACGAAAGCGGTCGAGGAGCAGGCGGACTATTACCGGCAAGTGCCGAACGACGTGCTCTACATGACTCAGCACATGAGCGCGCTGTCGATGGAGCGCCTTGCCGCTGCCGACATGACCATCCAGCTCGAGATCGCAAGCCTGAACGCCGATCTGCAGGTGAAGATGGCAACCGTGCAGTCGTCGAAGGACGCCGTGCAGACGCTCATGAAGAACCAGTGAAATGAAACCGAACCTCGTGCCTTCGAGGCCGCCCTCCGCATGGCGGCTCGTCGCGGTGGCGGCGCTCGTGCTGTCGCTTGCGGCCTGCAAGCAGGAGCTCTACGGGCAATTGACCGAAAGCGACTGCAACGAAATGGTGGCGGCGCTGCTGATGTCCGGCGTCGACGCGCAAAAGAGCACGCCCGATGGCGGCAAGACCTGGTCGGTCGGCGTCGACGAAAAGCAGATCGTGCATGCCGTGGAAGTGCTGCGCGCACGCGGCCTGCCGCGCAAGAAATTCGACGACCTCGGCGCGCTGTTCAAGAAGGACGGGCTCGTTTCCACGCCGACCGAGGAGCGCGTGCGCTTCATTTACGGTTTGTCGCAGGAGCTCGACGACACGTTGTCGAAGATCGACGGCGTGGTCGTGGCGCGCGTGCAGATCGTGCTGCCGAACAACGATCCGCTCGCGCAGTCGGTCAAGCCGTCGTCCGCATCGGTCTTCATCAAGTACCGGCCCGACGCGAATCTCGAGCGGATGACGCCGGCGATCAAGAACCTGGTCGTGCACAGCATAGAGGGGCTGACCTACGATCAGGTCAGCGTGACGAGCGTGCCGGCCGATGCGCTCGATCCACCTGCCCACCCGCATCGCCAGGACGGCTGGATCGTCTATGCGGGCGGCGCGCTCGGCGTGCTGCTGTTGATGATCGCCGGCGGCTTCGCGCTCTTGCGCGGCAACCTGCTCAAGGGCGGCGGCGGCCTGGCGGGCCTGCTCGCGCGCCGGGCGGGGCGTGCGGCGAAAGCGCCGGCATGACCTTCGATCCGAACGAACGCATGGCCGGCATGGCAAGCAGGGGGAGCACACGATGAGCGCATACGACGCAGCCGATGCATACGACGCAGCCGCCGACAGCGTTGCCGCGCCGAACGGCGAGACGCCGGCGGCCGTCGCGGCGAGGCTGGCCGCCTACCATCGGCGCCGGCGTACGCTGTTCGACTGGATGCATCCGGCACGCCTTGCACGCGTGCCCTGTGCGGACCGGCTCGGCGCATGCGGCCCCGCGCAGGCGGAGGCGCTTGCCGATGCGCTGCTCGACGAATGGGGCATGCCCGTGCCGCCGCTTGCCGCGTTCGACGCGCCGGAAACGGCGCTTGCCTTGCTGCCGGCGCACGATTGTCTGACCGTGTTCCGCCTGCGCGCGCTCGTGGAGCAGGTGGAGCCATTGCGCACCTGGATCGACCGGCCGCGTCGCGAGAAGTTGACGGCCTGGATCGGGGCGCGCGGCGTCAATCTGCTCTTCGCGCGCGGGCGCGAGCTTGCGGGCGAGGCGCGCTCGCTGGCCGCGCGCGCGCACCACGCGGCATCGGTCATGCCAGTGCCGCTCGACGCGGCCGATGGCGACGTCCTCGCGTGGCTCGGCTTTCGGCTTTTCGAGCGCGACTGCCGATGGGCGCCGGGCGGCCCGCTCGCGATCATGCGGTGGGCCATGCCGGCGCGCGACGAGGAGGGGGCGTGGCCGTCCCCGTCGTTGCCGCCGTCACTCCCGTCTTCGGAAGGCTCGAGCCCGAGCCTTTCGATCGTCTCGCAACTGCCCGACTTGTTTCCGGAGTGGTCATGGTGATCTGGTTACGCAATCCGCAGGCCGAAGGCACGGACCTCGGCGTGGGCGTCGAAGGGGACGTCCTGCGTCATGAACGCCTCGCGGCGATCGTCGAGATCGATGCGGCGTACGCCGAGATGCGCCGGCAATGCGACGAGGCGCTGGACGCGGCGCGCGCCCAGGCCCGCGTGCTGCTCGACGAAGCTCGCGCCCGCGCGGACGAGCTCGCCGAGCGTGCGATGCGTGAGTTCGCGCAAGCGGCCGAGCGGGGTTACGACGATGGTTTGCGGCGGGGGCTGACCGATTGGCACGAACGCGCGGCGGCCGCGCACGCCGAAGCCTGCCGGCTCGCGCCCGGGCAGCAGGACCGGCTGGCCGAACTGGTCGCGCTGGCGGTCGAGCAGATCGTTGCGTCGGCCGATCCCAAGGCGCTTTTCGCGCGCGCGGCCGCGACGGTCGAGCGGATCGTCGCCGACGGCAGCCCCGTTCATCTGCGTGTTCATCCGTCGGATCTGGCCGCGGCGAGCGCGGCCTTCGACGAAGCGGCCGCGGCGTGGCGCGAGGCCGGGCGCGCCGTGCGGTTGCGCGTGGCGGCCGACGCGACGCTTGCGCCCGGCGCATGCGTCGCCGAAACCGACCTGGGCGCGATCGACGCGAGCCTGTCGTTGCACTTGGCGGCGATGCGCGACGCCCTGGCGCGCGCCGTGCGAAGCGTGGCGGAGGAGCCCTCGCGGGAGGCGCCGAGTGCGCGGCCCGGGGATGACGCACAAGCGGCCGACGCGCAGGCCGGTTTCGCCGGCGACGCCGAGGTGCCGATCGGCGAGTACGCCGTCGGCGCCGGCGAGGATCTGGCGGACCCGGATGCGCGCGCGAACGACGGCGGCGATGGCGGCGAGGGCGGCGACGGCGGCGATGGCGGCAACCTCGGCGACGAAGGAGGTTGGCAGGACGATGCCGCGGCCCTGCAAACGGCGGGCGACCTGCACGACGAGGGTTGGACCGATGCCGCGCATGCCGACGCCGACGCGATGTCCGTCTGAACCGGCCTTCGCGCGGCACGTGGAAGAACACATGACAAGGAAGGGAGCGCCATGATCGACAGCGCGGACAGTTTCGGAACCGATGAAGCGAGCGGGGCGCACATCGCGCAGCCGCGGGCCATACGCGGCTTCTCGGCGCTGATGGAGGCGATGGAGCGCGAACTGCGTGCCCGCGCGCAACCCGCGGCGTGCGGCAAGGTGCAGGAAGTGATCGGCACGCTCGTACGCGTATCGGGGCTCGACGCGACGCTCGGCGAGCTATGCGAGCTGCGTTCGCCCGAAGGCGCGTTGCTGCAGCGTGCCGAGGTGGTCGGCTTCTCGCGCGACGTCGCGCTGCTCTCGCCGTTCGGCCGGCTCGGCAGCGTGTCCCGGGCGACACGCGTGGTGGGACTCCGGCGTCCGCTTTCGCTGCGCATCGGCCCCCGCCTGCTCGGCCGCGTGATCGACAGCCTGGGCGAGCCGATCGACGGCAAGGGGCCGCTCGAATGCGACGAGTGGCAGCCCGTCATCGCCGATCCGCCCGATCCGATGTCGCGGCCCGTCGTCGATACCCCGATGCCGACGGGCGTGCGCGTCGTCGACGGCATGATGACGCTGGCCGAGGGCCAGCGCATGGGCATCTTCGCGCCGGCCGGCGTCGGCAAGAGCACGTTGATGGGCATGTTCGCGCGCGGGGCGCGCTGCGACGTCAACGTCATCGCGTTGATCGGGGAGCGCGGCCGCGAAGTGCGCGAATTCTGCGAGCACATTCTCGGGCCGGAGGGAATGGCGCGCTCGGTCGTCGTCTGCGCGACATCGGACCGCTCGTCGATCGAGCGCGCGAAGGCCGCTTATGCGGCAACGGCGGTGGCCGAATACTTCCGCGACCGCGGCATGCGGGTGCTGCTGATGATGGATTCGCTGACGCGCTTCGCGCGCGCGCAGCGCGAAATCGGCCTGGCGATGGGCGAGCCGCCGACGCGGCGCGGCTTTCCGCCGTCGATCTTCGCCGAGCTGCCGCGGCTGCTGGAGCGCGCGGGCCGTTCGGAGCTCGGCTCGATCACCGCCCTTTACACCGTGCTGGCCGAGGACGAATCGGGCGGCGACCCGATTGCCGAGGAAGTACGGGGCATTCTCGACGGCCACATGATTCTTTCGCGCGAGATTGCGGCACAGAACCGCTATCCGGCGATCGACGTGCTCGGCAGTCTTTCGCGCGTGATGACGCAGGTGGTGCCGCGCGAGCACGTGGCGGCGGCGGGACACGTGCGGCGGCTGATGGCCAAGCACAAGGAGGTCGAACTGCTGCTGCAGGTGGGCGAGTATCAGAGCGGCACCGATGCGCTTGCCGACGAAGCCATTGCGAAGATCGACGCGATTCGGGCTTTCTTCGGCCAACCGACCGATCTGCTCGTCGACCCGAGCGACACGCTCGCGGCCCTCGGCGAGATCGTGCAGTCCTGATGCCGGAGGCGAGCGATGAAGGACCGCCGCGTTGCCGCGTTCGAGCGCGTGCTCTCGCGCCGCCGCCAGCTCGATCGCAAGCTCAATGCGGCGCTCGGCGGTTTGCGCGGCGAGCTGCAGGCGCTCATGGACGCCTTGGACGAAAGCCGCACGGCGGTGCGCGCGCATGCGGCCGAGCTCGCCGCGCACGACGGCAAGATCGACGCGATGCTGGGCGGCGTTTCCTTCCGGGCGGATGAGTATCTGAAGCTGCGCGAATTCCGCTCGCACGCGGCCGAGCAGCACGCGATGCTCGAGGCCCGGGCGGCGCAGGCCGCACAGGCGCTGGCGGCGAAGGAGGCGCAGATCGGTGCGCTGCGCACGGAGATCCTGCGCAACCGTGCCCGCATCGACATCTACGGCAAGCGGCGCGACACGCTCGTCAAGAGTATCGAGCTCGCGATCGAGGACGCGCAGGACGAGGAAACATCGGAGAGTCGCCGGCCCGGCCCGGCGTTTTGAAGCGGCGAGCGCGCTCGCCAGCCGGCATCCATTGAGCGACAGGTGACTGAAATGAGCGAGATTACATTCGCATCGATCGAATCGAGCCATCAGCTGGTCAGGTTTTTGATCGTGCTCGGCCTTTGCAGTGAACGATTGATGGTCCTGATGATGATTTTTCCGCCGACGTCCGACAACGTCGTGCAAGGCCGCGTGCGCACCGCGCTGGCGCTGCTGTGGGGCAGCTTCATCGCGTACGGGCAACGCGGCCTGCTCGAGCAGGGCGATGCGACGATGCTCGTGGGCATCGGGTTGAAGGAGGCGCTGATCGGCGTCGGCCTCGGCTTCGCGGCGTCGACGGTGTTCTGGGCCGCCGAAAGCGTCGGCACGTACGTCGACGATCTGACCGGTTTCAATCAACTGCAGATGCAGAACCCGAGCCAGGGGCAGCAGACGTCGCTGACTTCCACGCTCCTGAGCCAGTTCGCGATCGCGGCGTTCTGGTGTCTGGGCGGCATGACGTTTCTGCTCGGCGCGATCTACGAATCGTATACCTGGTGGCCGCTTGCGAACCTCACGCCGGCCGGGGGGGCGGTACTCGAATCGTTCGTGCTGGGGAAGACCGACTCGCTGATGGAAACGGTGGCGAAGCTGGCCACGCCGATGATGCTGATGCTGCTGCTGATCGACATCGGCTTCGGCTTTACCGGGAAGGTGTCGCAAAAGCTCGATCTGCCGTCGCTGGCGCAGCCCGTGAAAGGCGCGCTCACGATTCTGATGCTCGCCCTGATGGCGGCGATCTTCATCGATCAGGTACGCGATCAACTGTCGCTCGTGGGCATCGCGGCCGAGGCGAGGGCGCTCGCGGGCGGCAAGTGAAACGCGGTGAATGCGCGAGCGCGCGCAAGTATGCGTTCGCCGATGGCGATTGGCCGAAAAAGCTTGGAGAAAAACATGATCGAGGCGTTGAGCGACAACGCGATCGTCACGGGGATGATGCACGTGCTGTGGGCCGGTGCGGTGCTCGATACGTTTTCGGACGTTCAGGACCTGCTCGATGCGATGGCGGTGCTGCGTCCCGGGAGCGGCGAAATGCGCGAGGTGCTGGCCTGGTGGCATGTGCGTGCACGCGCCTGGGGCGAGGCGCTGACCGAATTGCGCCGGGTGGAGCGCGACGGCACGCTGTCGTCGCGCGGCATGGCGCTCGCGGCTGTCTGTCTTTACGCACTTGGCGATGCATCGTGGCGTACCTATGCGTACGCGGCGGCGTACAAGTCTGATGACCCGATGGCGACGCGCACCGCCCAGGCGCTGCTCGCAGCGCCCGCGATCGGGCGTGGATAGCCGCCCGCGGCTGCGTCAAGCGGGGACCGGCCGTCTGCCCGGCCGGCCGGTTTCACGATGACTCGCCGCGGCCCGAAGCAAGGTTTGCCTCGATCCACGATGCCACGTCGGTGACCGGAATGGCGTGGCGTTGATTGAACGTCCCGCGCTTGTCCCACGCGACACCCCGCCCTTGAGCGAAAGCGGCACGATACTTCCGCATCATGTTGTGTGGGTCCCGCGCCAGTTCATCCAGCAAGTACGCCTCACTCCACACCGCACGGCTGAAAGGGCGGCCGAGGCCCGCTTGCAGCTTGTCGGCGACCTCACCGTAAGTCACGGTGTCGCCGGCCAGATACACGATCTCGTTCCGGATACGAGGTTGGGCGAACACGATCTCGGCAGTCAGTGCGCCGATATCGTCGGGCGTCGTCAGCGTCACGGCGGTGTCGAGGCTGCCCAACGCGTGGACCGTGTCGTTTTTCAGGTCAACGACACCGAAGTCCGGCTCGAACAGATAGCTCATGAACATGCCGGTCGAGATGATGACCCACTCGGTGTCGTGCTGACTGCGCAGCAATTCGCGCACGTCCAGCTGTGCATCGAAGATGTCCTGCGGACTGCCGCGACCGATCACGTCGAAATCGACCCCGAACTGCCACGGGAAGTACCTCGGGATTCGCGCCTGCAATGCAGCGCGTGCCAATTTCATCGGCGTGTCGATTCCGGCCGTAATGCCCGCGCAACCGATTACCGTGTCATATCGCGCGAACAAGACAGCGAGTTCATCGATGGAACGCTTCACGAAATCGCCTATGACGATCTCGATCCCAAGATCCCGAATCTCCGCGATATCATGCCGCTTGGCGGGTGCGCTGGATTCGACGGCACTGGCGCGCAGCAGCACGCTGATCTTCGCGCCAGTCACGTCCTTCGCCCGGCGTGCAAGACTGCGTAGCACCGGGAGGCCGAGTTCGCCGGCACCGAGCACGAGAATGTTTCGAGACGTAGCGTCAGGATCTGTTCGGTTCATCGTTTAGCCCATCAAGGAATGCGTGGCGGCAGTCTAGCAATGCGTGGGCGTGGATGAAAGAAGGCACACGCGTGATACTGGGAGCCAGAGAGTTGGATCGAGATGAACTTCTTCAATATTCGCAGACCGTGTGTGACGGCCTGCGGGACGATGATGACGGGTTGCGGCGGGAGGTGCTTGCCCATGCCGGAAGCCGTTGGTCGCTCGGTGTCGTGCACACGCTCGGCGTGTACGGCAGGCTGCGCCATGCGGAAATCGGCAGGCGCATGCACGGGGTGACTCAGCGCATGTTGACGCGCACGTTACGGCAGCTCGAGCGTGACGGCCTCGTGCGCCGTCACGATTTCGAAGAAGTCCCCCCCCCCCAGAGTCGAATACGAGTTGTCCGACACGGGCATGGACCTGCTCGTTCGCATGGTCCCGCTGTGGACCTGGATCGTCGAGAATGCGGACCGCTTCCGTGAAGCGAGGCGGAATTTCGACAGGCAGCACCGCGACGCAAACGCGTAGTCGACGCCGCCGCGGCGGTGGAGCGGCGCTGCACAAATGCCGGCGCTCGGTATCGCGCGACATCGATTCGGTCACGCGTACTTGTCGCCGACCGTACTGCGAATCGGATGGGTGTCGTAGACGATGATCATCCGTTCGATTAGCCCCGCGATGTCGAACTCGAACACGTCGACGCACTCGAAGCGCGCCACCGAACCGTCTTTCAGGGCCCAGTCGTAGATGAAGTAACCGGTCGCACGTCGAGCGCCTGTCGTGCTGACGCAGATATCGATCGGTGTAATCTTGCTTTCTCCCGATGCGGCAGCGACCTTCGAAAAGAAGGGTTCGGCGTGCATCCAGCCGAGAAACGGCGAAAAAATCCGCGCGTCCGGCGTGAATAGCGCGCAGATGGCGCCCACATCGCCTCGCTCCAGCTCCCGAAGGTAAGTGCGAACCTGTTCCGTATAGAGTGATGCCGACGTTGAGCCCAAAATTGTCCTCCGATCATTCGTTGACGCTCCCGTTCATGCGTAGGAGCGGGGTATCCGGTAGATGCACGATAACGACGCACCGATGACCGAACAATCGAAAAATCTGCAACCCGGGTATGCGGCGCATGCATATCCGCTGGCCGACCTGACGCGGCCGCTCCCGCCGTTGGCGGCGATTCAGTCGTTCGTCGCCGCGGCGCAGCTCGGCAGCGTCAGCAAGGCGGCGGATCATCTGTGCCGTACGCAAGGCGCGGTGAGCCGCCAGATACAGCAGTTGGAAACGCATTATCGATGCGCACTGTTCGTGCGCCATGTATCGGGGCTGACGTTGACCGCGGAAGGAAATGCACTGCTGACGGTCGCGGTCGACGTGCTCACGCAATTGGTTCAGCACGCGGATTCCCGAGCACGGGCGACCGCGGTGCTCACGTTGAAGTTGCCGTCCACGTTCGCCGTTCGCTGGTTGCTCCCGCGGCTACCGGACATTCATCGTGCGATGAGCGGGACGGAGCTGCGTATTTCGACATCCGCGGACGATAAGCCGGATTTCACGACGTCCGACGTCGACGCCGTCATCGTGCGCGGCACGGGGCAATGGACCGGCATGGAGGCGGTAGCGCTATTTCCCGAGAGGCTCACGCCGATGTGCGCGCCCGCCTTGGCAACATCGCTGCGATCCGTTGCCGATCTCGCGCATGTCGATTTGCTCCATCCGGGGCCCAGCCATGCGGAGTGGCGATGCTGGCTCGATCAGGTTGGCGCGCGCCAGCTCGATGCGGGACGCGGGCTGGTATTCGATACCCTCGAATTGACGCTCGCGGCATCGACGGAAGGGCACGGCATTGCAATCGGCGACCCACGAATGGCAAGAGACCGGCTCCGCGCCGGATCGCTGGTGACACCGTTCGAGGAGGTGGTTGAAGACGGCCTGTCGTACTTCCTCGTCTATCCGCCGCAACGTGCGGAACAACCGAAAATTCGGGCCCTTGCCGACGTCTTGCTGCGACTTGCGCGAGAAGACTGATCGACAGGTGAGCGGCCGATTCGGCATTCCTCCCGATCTTCCTGCCCACCGACGCTAGATACGGAACGCCGCCGGCGGGTCTGCGTCCGTCGAAAATGCCGCGCTTGCCACCGCGGCGACGCTTCGACTCCGCGGATGCCGCGCCGAATCCGATGCGGTCCATCGATACTTGTGCTCCCGGACAGGATCATGCCGCGCCCGCGTCGCGCACCGACGCCGTACAACGGCCGCGTCCATGCAAACTTGATCGGGAAAAGCACTAGACGTACGGGAATTATTTCCCGGCTATAGTGGAATGACTGAAGGTAGATGCGGCGCTTTTTGCCGATACCGACCAGGTCTTGACCGTAGACGGGTGCTGTATGAAAAATAAAATCGAAAAGACCGCCGGACCGATGTGGGGTATGGCGGCAGGATTGCTTCTCGCGGTGGCGGGGTTGAGTCTCGGCATCCTCCCGAAGTCCTTGCATGGCTCGGGAAGCGCAAACGACTTCATGGCGTTCGGCGTCGCGATGCTGGGCATCTTCCTCGTCGTCTATTCCACGCACGAACTGCGCAGAAAGCGCTTGCACTGAGCGTTCGCGCGTCGATCCACGAAAAAATCGATTCCGGCGGGCCGGCGGCTCGCGCGTGCCCGCGCCTTCGACGTGCTATGCGTTGCGGATTTCGTGCTTGTAGACGAGTTCGACGATGCGTTTCGTCGGGATGCTCGCGCGCAGTGCCTCGACGCCTTTGATCGGAAACCACCTGCATTTCTCGATCTCGTTGTTCGCTTGCGGCGTATGGTCCGGGCCGACTTCCGCGAAGAACACGTGATGGATTTTCGCGAGCCCGGTGAACTGCATCGCGTACACGAGATCGTGGCCCGTCATGCCGGTTTCTTCGCGCAACTCGCGATGCGCGGCGTCGAGCGGCGTCTCCCCGCGCTTGATCGTGCCGCCGGGTAGCGCCCAGCGCGACGACGCACGCGCGACGAGCAAGACGTGCTCGCCGCGGTAGCAGACGACCGTCGCGCGCTCCTTGATCGGGACGGCGCTCGCTTCGGCGGCAGTGTTGGGCGCTGGCGTTCGGGGCATGGCGCCATTCTAACCAGCGTCGATCGTTCGGCCAAGCGGCGCCGATCGGGCTGGACGACCGGTCGTCGTCGCGTGGCCGACGGCTGCGCGACGGGGCGGGGCGCGCGGGACGCCGTTCGCACGGGGCGGCCCGCCACGCGCACCGCGCCGCCGCACGGTTCGTTCGGTTACTTCTTTTCCGGCAGGAACCAGTTCATCACGAGCGCGCAGATACCGCCCGTCGCCACGCCCGATTCCAGCACGTTCTTCAGCGCATGCGGCAGGCTGTTCAGGATGTCCGGCACCTGCGATACGCCGAGGCCGAGCGCCAGCGACACCGCGATGATCAGCAGCGCGCGACGGTCGAGGTGGATGCCCGCGAGGATGTTGATGCCCGATGCGGCCACGGCGCCGAACATCACCATCGCCGCACCGCCGAGCACGGGCTCGGGCACGGCCTGCAGCACGCCGGCGACGACCGGGAACAGGCCGAGCACCACCAGCATCCCGGCGATCCAGATGCCGACGTGACGGCTCGCGACGCCGGTGATCTGGATCACGCCGTTGTTCTGCGCGAATACCGAGCTCGGGAACGTATTGAATACGCCGGCCAGCAGCGAGTTCGCGCCGTTCACGAGCACGCCGCCCTTGATCCGCTGCATCCACACCGGCCCTTCGACCGGCTCGTTCGAGATCTTGCTGGTGGCCGTCACGTCGCCGATCGCCTCGAGCGACGTCACGAGGTAGATGATCAGCATCGGCACGAACAGCGCCCACGAAAAGCCGATGCCGAAGTGCAGCGGCGTCGGCACCTGGAACAGCGCGGCCTGATGCATGCCGGTGAAGTCGAGGCGGCCGAGGAACGCGGCGGCGAGATAGCCGATCGCGAGCGCGATGACGAGCGCGGTGCTGCGCACCCACACGACCGGCACGCGGTTCAGCAGGATGATCGTGCCGAGCACGAGGCCCGACAGCGTCAGGTTCTCGGCGCTCGCGAACGTGCCCTTGGCCATCGCGCCGTAGCCGCCGCCCATGCTGATCAGGCCGACCTTGATCAGCGTGAGGCCGATCAGCAGCACGACGATGCCGGTGACGAGCGGCGTGATCAGGCGCTTCACGAACGGCAGGATGCGCGACACGCCCATCTCGACGAACGACCCGGCGATCACGACGCCGAAGATCGCGGCCATCACGGTCTCGACCGGCGTGCCCTGCTTGACCATCAGGCTGCCGCCGGCGATCAGCGGGCCGACGAAGTTGAAGCTGGTGCCCTGGACGATCAGCAGGCCGGCGCCCAGCGGGCCGAAGCGCTTGCACTGGACGAAGGTGGCGATGCCGGAAATCACCAGCGACATCGACACGATCAGGGTCGTATCGCGGCTGGACACGCCGAGCGCCTGACAGATCAGCAGGCCGGGCGTGACGATCGGCACGATGATCGCCAGCAGGTGCTGGAGCGCGGCGACGAAGGCGACCATCGGCGCCGGCCGGTCGTTCGGGCCGTAGACGAGGTCGCGGGCCGATTCTGCGGCGTCGGCGCCGCGGGAGGCGGATTGGGCGGAGGAGGCGGGTTGCATGGCGAGCGGGCCGGACGAGGTGGAAAGTGCGGCATTTTAGCCGAAGGGCCTGCCGGCGCCGCCGGGCCGGGCCGCAATGGTGACGAGCCGGTGGATCGCGCAAAAGGCGCCCGATCGGCGGCCGGCTGGTTCGAACTGCGGGATGTGGCCAACGGTCAGCCCGCGACGCGTGCTCCGTTGCCGCGTGCCGTGGTGCGCGGCGGACGGGAATCCGGATACGCGCGCTGGCAGACGGCGATGACCGTATCGCGCAAGCGGCGGTGCACGGGGTCGCCGTGCATGCGCGGATGCCACAGCGCGGACACGAGGATCGCCGGCAGACGGACCGGAATCTCGAAACTGCGCAGCCCGAGGACTTCGGTGAGCCCCGGCGAGCACGCATTGCCGAGGCTCGAACGCGGCACCAGCGCGATCAGGTCGGTGCTGGCGGCGACACGCATCGCGTCGGGGTAGCCCGGCACGACGACGTGCACGGCGGGGCCGGGGCCGGCGTTGCCGGTCGTGTCGTCGGCCGGCCCGGCGAAATCGCCGAGCTGGGCCGCCATGACGTGGCGGCACGCGGCATAGCGCGCGGGCGTGATCCGGGCCGACGCGAACACCGGATGCCCGGCGCGCGCCACCGCGACGTGCCAGTCGTGAAAGAGCATGCGCGTGTGCAGCTCGGGCGCGTCGTCGCCGCGCTTGCCGATTTCCAGGTCGACCGTGCCGTCGCGCAGCGCTTGCGGATCGCGGTCGAGCTTCGGGACGAAGCGGATACGCACGTGCGGCGCGACGTCGGCCAGCGCGGCGACGACCGGGCCGGACAGCATTTCCATGAACGACGCGGCGGCCCGGATCGTGAACGTGGCCGTGAGGGTCGCGAGATCGACGTCGGCCGTCGCCGGCCGGAGCACGGCGCGCGCGTCGCTCGCGACCGCATGCACGCGGTCGCGCAGCGCGGCTGCGTGCGGCGTCGGCACGAGCCTGCGCCCGGCGCGCACGAGCAGTGGATCGCCGGTGGCGATACGCAGCCGCGTGAGCGTGCGGCTCATCGCGGACGTGCTCAGGCCCAGCCGGCGCGCGGCGCCGGTCACGCTGACTTCCGACAGCAGCACGTCGAGCGCGGTAACGAGGTTCAGGTCGATGTCGTCCATGCAGACAGGATACGCCTTTGTGCCGATAACATGGCGTTGAATGCAACTATCGATTGCGTTGGGTGCGTCTGGCGCCTGTCGTGGCGCGCGCCTATAGTGGGCGCATGACGAAACACGGCAAAGGCGAAAACCATGCAATCGACTGAATCGAATCGACGGAACGCGCCCGCGATCCTCCTCGTCGCGGCGTCGCGCGGCCTCGGGCTGGCGATGGCGGAGGCATTCCTGAAGAAGGGCTGGAACGTGACGGGCACCGTGCGCGCAGGATCGGGGCGCACCAAGCTGCACGACCTGGCCGACCGGTTCGACGGCCGGCTCGAGATCGGCACGCTCGACATCTGCGAGCCCGCGCAACTGGCCGCGCTGCGCGAGCGCCTGTCGGGCCGGCGCTTCGACATGCTGTTCGTGAACGCGGGCACGACCAACGATCCGAACGAAACGATCGGCGAAGTGACGACCGACGAATTCGTGCGCGTGATGATCACGAATGCGCTGGCGCCGATGCGTGCGATCGAGACGCTGCAGGATCTCGTGACCGACGACGGCCTGATCGGCGCGATGTCGTCGGGGCAGGGCAGCGTCGCGAACAACGTCAGCGGGATGCGCGAGGTGTATCGCGGCAGCAAGGCCGCGCTGAACCAGTTCATGCGCAGCTTCGCGGCGCGTCAGGCCGATACGCGCCGCGCGCTGGCGCTGATGGCGCCCGGCTGGGTCCGTACCGAACTCGGCGGGCCCGATGCGCGCCTGACCATCGACGAGAGCGTGCCGAGCCTCGTCGACGTGCTGCTGGCGAAGCGGGCGCGGCCCGGGCTCGAATATCTCGACTATCTGGGGCGGACGGTGCCGTGGTGAACGACGGAGGCGGCGCAAGCGCGCGGCGGCCGGCCAGGTTCCGGCTCGTCGTGAGCGTGCCGCGGGATTCGGCCTGTGGTTCGCGGCGCGGTCGCGGCTCTGCGAAGGCCGTGCCGATTCAATACAATGCGACGACGCGTCAGTGATACGGTGCCGCCTCATCGCGTTTGAATCCATCCGGCTCATGGCGGATGGGGGCGCTCCCGTCGCGACGGGCTTGTGTCGAACATGGAGCGCAGCATGAACGAACCCTATCTGCAGGTCATCGCGCATTTCTTCGCGAAACCCGGCAACGGCGACCGCGTGGTCGAATTGCTGGCCGAACTCGCGCCGGCCACGCGTACCGAGCCGAAGAACCTCGACTACGCGTACTTCCGGTCGCCGGAGAACCCCGACCACATCGTGATCCTCGAGCGTTACAGCGAGGCCGACGGCCTCGACGTGCATCGGGAAACGCCGCATTTCCAGCGGATCGGTGTCGGCGCGATCATGCCGTTGCTCGATCGTCGCGAGGTGATCCGCTACATGGTGCAGCCGGACACCGGCACGGCGACGGCCCCGGGAGGCGCCCGATGAACCCGTTTCAATTCCGTACCGTTCCGACGCAGATCGTCGAATTCGGCGCCGCGCGCCGGCTCGGCGCGCTGTTGCGCGAACGCTTTCCGGCGCTCGCGCGGCTGTGCGTCGTCACCGATGCGTTCCTGCATCGCAGCGGCGTGCTCGCGCCCGCGCTGGCGAGCCTCGCCGCGCACGGCTGGCAGGTCACCGTGATCGACGACGTGATCGCCGATCCGCCCGAGCACGTGGTGCTCGACGCGACCGCGCGGGCCGTCGCGGCCGACGCCGAGATCGTGCTCGGCCTCGGCGGCGGCTCGTCGATGGACGTCGCGAAGCTGATCGCGGTGCTCGTGCCGGGGCAGCAGGCGCTGGCCGACATGTACGGCGTCGACAAGGTCGCGAGCGCGCGGCTGCCGCTCGTGCAGATGCCGACCACGGCCGGCACGGGCTCCGAGGTCACGGCCGTGTCGATCGTCACGGTCGGCGAGGCGCGCAAGATGGGCGTCGTGTCGCCGCACCTGTTCGCGGACGTCGCGATCCTCGACGCGGAGCTCACGCTCGGTCTGCCGCGCGCGGCGACGGCCGCTACCGGCATCGACGCGATGGTGCATGCGATCGAGGCGTACACGTCCGCGCGGCTGAAGAATCCGGTGTCCGACATGCTGGCGACGCACGCGCTGACGCTGCTGTCGCGCAACCTGCTGGCCGCATGCGACGGCGGGCAAAACCGGCACGCGCGCGAAGCGATGCTGGTCGGCGCGATGTTCGCGGGGCAGGCGTTCGCGAATGCGCCGGTCGCGGCCGTGCACGCGCTGGCCTATCCGGTCGGCGGGATCTTCCACGTGCCGCACGGTTTGTCGAACGCGCTCGTGCTGCCGCACGTGCTGCGCTTCAACGCGCCGGCCGCCGCGCCGCTGTATGCGGAACTGGCGGCGATCGTCGCGCCGTCGGCCACGGGCAGCGACGAAGCGAAAACGCACGCGCTGATCGCCGAGATCGACCGGCTGATCGTCGCGACGGGCATTCCGCGCACGTTGCGCGAGGTCGACATCGGCGAGGCCGACCTGCCGAGGATGGCGTCGGACGCGATGCTGCAGACGCGCCTGCTCGTGAACAATCCGCGCGAGGTGACCGAGGCCGACGCGCTGGAGATCTATCGGCAGGCGTGGTGACGCGGCGGGCGCGCGTGGCGCATCGCCCGGCACGATTCACGACGCGCGCACGACCGGCCGCGCGAGCCGTGCCGCAACCCACGTGCATGCCGGCGCGACGGCCACGAGCGTGCCGAGCCGCCCGCCGTGCCTACATGCGCGACGCGTCGGCGCCGGCTACCACCACGTACGCCGACGCCTGCTTCGTGCCGTCCGGCTTCGTCTGCAGGTACACACCCTGGATTTCCGGTTCGAAGCCGGGCAGCGCGTTGATCCCGGCCTCCAGCGCGCGGAAGTAGTCGAGCGCCGGGCCGCCCCATACTTCGCCGGGCACCACGCAGAAGATGCCGGGCGGATAGGGCAGCGCGCCTTCGGTCGCGATCCGGCCTTCGATGCGATCGAGCGTGACGAGTTCGACGTCGTTGCGGATCAGCTCGGCATTCGCGGCCTGCGGCAGCATCGCCTGCTTCGGGAACTGCGCACGCCGGAACATCTGTTTCTGCAGATGCTTCATGTCGTGGCTGCGATAGAAATCATGCATGCGCTGGCACAGCTGCCGCAGGCGCATCGTGCCGTACAGCTCGGGATAGGCTTCGCACAGCGACGGAATCGCTTCGCGCAGCGGCGTGTCCTGATCGAGATGGCGTTCGAATTGCGCGAGGTGAGCGACCAGATGCTGCAGCTTGCCGAAGCTCTCCGACGGCGTGAGCAGGAACAGGATCGTGTACAGGTCGGCCTTCTCCGGCACGACGCCGTGCTCGCGCAGGTAGCGCGCGAGGATCGGCGCCGGCGCGCCGAACGGCGCGTATTCGTGCGTGTCGCGATCGATGCCGGGCGTGGTCAGCAGCAGCTTGCACGGATCGACGAAATACTGGTCGTCCGCATAGCCTTCGAAGCCGTGCCACGTGTCGGCCGGATGGAAGCGGAAGAAACGCAGGTCGTCGACGATCTGCTCGGTCGGATAGTCGGCCCACGGGCGGCCGTCGATCTGCTGCGGAACGAACGGGCGGATCTGGCGGCACGTTTTCAGCAGCAGCTTGCGCGCATCGACGCCGTGTGCGACGCAGTCGCGCCACAGGCGCTTGCCGGCCGGGCCCGCATGCATCTGCGCGTTGACGTCGAGCGCCGCGAACATCGGATAGAACGGGCTCGTCGACGCGTGGATCATGTACGCGTTGTTGAAGCGCCGGTGATCGCAGAAGCGCTTCTGGCCTTCGATGTGGCTGTCCTTCTTGTGGATCTGCGACGTCTGCGAGAAGCCGGCCTGCTGCTTGTGCACCGACTGCGTGACGAAGATGCCGGGATCGTCGGGCCCGAGCGTCAGCATCAGCGGCGAGCAGTCCTGCATCATCGGGATGAACTGCTCGTAGCCGACCCACGCCGAATCGAACAGGATGTAGTCGCACAGATGCCCGATCCGGTCGACGATTTCGCGCGCGTTGTAGATCGTGCCGTCGTAGGTGCCGAGCTGGATCACCGCGAGCCGGAACGGGCGTGGCAGATCGGCGCGCTCGGGCGCGACGTCGCGGATCGCGTCGCGAATGCGCGCTTCGCCGAGCGCCGCGCTGTCGACGCCGCCGATGAGGCCCCACGCGTTGCGTGCGGTCTCGAGGTAGACCGGCCGCGCGCCGGACAGCACGAGCGCGCCGAGGTGCACCGACTTGTGGTTGTTGTGGTCGAACAGCACGAGATCGCCGGGCGCGAGCAGCGCGCTCGTGACGACCTTGTTCGACGTCGACGTGCCGTTCAGCACGAAATACGTCTTGTCGGCGTTATAGATCCTTGCGGCGTTGCGCTGTGCTTCCAGCGCCGGCCCTTCGTGGATCAGCAGGTCGCCGAGCCGCACGTCCGCGTTGCAGAGATCCGCGCGAAACAGCGTCTCGCCGAAGAAATCGAAGAACATCCGGCCGAGCGGGTGATTGGAGAAGAACTGGCCGCCCTGATGGCCGGGGCAGTCGAACTCGACGTAGCCGCGCTGCACGTAGTCGCGCATCACCTTGAAGAACGGCGGCAGCAGACTCTCGCTGTAGATGTCGGCGGCGGCGGAAATCTGCCGGCCGTAGTAATGGCGGCCGCCGTGGCGGAGCTGGATCACGCCGCTCGCGCTCGGCAGGACCGACGGCGGCACTTCCTGGTCGGGCTCGACCGCGACGAAGAACGGAATCGCGAAGCCGGTTCTTTCGACGGTTTTCAGCACCTTTTCCGCGGCGTCGATACCGACGACGATGGCCGCGATATTCGTGAAATCGGTCTGAAATACGTCGACCTGTTCGTGCGTGGTGAGGAAGGCGCCGATCAGCGCCGGCTCGACTGCGATTTTCAACAGACTCACGCGAACTCTCCGGTAAATGACCTGAAACGGGAGCCGCATTCACGCCGATGGGTCATGTCGATACGACGCGCGCCGCAGCCGATTGAAATGCTCCCGCGAATGCGGAATGCCGAATGCGCACCGCGCCGGGAAGCGTCGAGCAGCGCGGCACAGCCGTGATCGGACGGTGCTCGGCGCCGCCGATCGTAGCAATAAAGGCACGCGAATTCAATCGACCAGAATCGTCAATGTCATTGACGGATGAGCCTAATCAATTGATCGGCAATTGACGTGCTGCAGCGCATATAAAAATGATCCAATGATGAAATCCTATTGGAAAGGCGCCGATGGTTTCACCGAATCGTCGGCTTTTCATCGAATGGCGTTCATGGCATAGTCGGCTCCGAACTGGGTGGCGAATCAAGCCGGAATGGCGAGCGTCTCGTGCCACTGCCCGTGACCTGCCGTCCGCGTGCGCGCGAGACGAACGATACCAATCGAAGCAACCCAACCGCGAGGGCAACAACATGAACACTTCCGTCGGCGGCATTCGCCGTCTCGGCATGCGTGCGCTACTGGTCGACGACGAAATCGCGCAGGAAACCGCGACCGGCCGCGCGGTCCGCACGCTGAGCGCGGAACTCGCGCAACGCGGCATCGACGTGTTGACGGCCACGTCCGCCGACGATGCGGTCGTGCTGATCCGCTCCGATCCGTCGATCCAGTGCGTGCTGCTCGACTGGGATCTCGGCGTGGACGGTCACGGGCCGTCCGAGGTGGTGGTCGACGCGATCCGGCATCGCAACGGCAGCGTGCCGATCTTCCTGCTGGCCGACCGCAGCGTCGCGTCGACGGTGCCGGCCGCGGTGATGGGCAAGGTCGACGATTTCGTGTGGCTGCTCGAGGATACGGCCGACTTCATCGGTGGGCGCATCCACGCGGCGATCGAACGCTATCGCTCGACCGTCCTGCCGCCGATGTTCGGCGCGCTCGCGAAGTTCTCGCGCGTCTACGAATACTCGTGGCATACGCCGGGCCACACGGGCGGCACCGGCTTCCTGAAATCGCCGGTCGGCCGCGCGTTCTTCGAGTACTTCGGCGAATCGCTGTTCCGCTCGGACCTGTCGATCTCGGTGGGCGAACTCGGCTCGCTGCTCGATCATTCGGGCCCGATCGGCGAAAGCGAGCGCTATGCGGCGCGCGTGTTCGGCGCGCATCGCACGTATCACGTGACGAACGGCTCGTCGACGTCGAACCGCATCATCCTGATGGCGAGCGTGAGCCGCGACCAGATCGCGCTGTGCGACCGCAACTGCCACAAGTCGGCCGAACATGCGATGACGATGTCGGGCGCGATTCCGACCTACCTCGTGCCGACGCGCAACCGCTACGGGATCATCGGGCCGATCGCATCGGAGCGCCTCACGCAGGCGGCGATCCGCGAAGCGATCGCATCGAACCCGCTCGCGGCCGGGCTGGCCGATCGCCAGCCGAAGCACGCGATCGTCACGAATTCCACGTACGACGGCCTCTGCTACAACGTCACGCGCGTCGAGGAATTGCTCGGCGCGAGCGTCGACCGGCTGCACTTCGACGAAGCGTGGTACGGCTACGCGCGCTTCAATCCGATCTACCGCGACCGCCATGCGATGCACGGCGACCCGCGCGACCACCACAAGGACCGGCCCACGGTATTCGCGACGCAGTCGACGCACAAGCTGCTGACCGCGCTGTCGCAGGCGTCGTACATCCACGTGCGCGACGGCCGCAGCCCGATTCCGCATGGCCAGTTCAACGAAACGTTCATGATGCACGCGTCGACGTCGCCGAACTACGCGATCATCGCGTCGAACGACGTCGCGGCCGCGATGATGGACGGCCCCGGCGGCGCCGCGCTGACGCGCGAATCGATCGAGGAGGCTGTCGCGTTCCGGCAGATGATCGCGCGAATGAACAATGAATTCGGCGCGAAGGGCGACTGGTTCTTCGAATGCTGGCAGCCCGATACCGTGCTCGAGGCGCGCACGGGCCGCACGCTGCCGTTCCACGAAGCGCCGCCCGAGCTGCTCGCGAGCGACCCGGCGTGCTGGGTGCTGCGCCCCGGCGCGCAATGGCACGGCTTCGGCAATATCGAGGACGGCTACTGCATGCTCGACCCGATCAAGGTGTCGATCGTCACGCCTGGCGTCGCGCCGGCCGGCGGCCTGATGCCGGTCGGCATCCCGGCGAGCGTCGTCACCGCGTATCTCGATGCGCGCGGGATCGTCGTCGAGAAGACCACCGATTTCACGATCCTGTTCCTGTTCTCGATCGGCATCACGAAGGGCAAGTGGGGCTCGCTCGTCAGCGCGCTGTGCGATTTCAAGCGCGACTACGACGCGAACCTGCCGCTCGACATGGCGATTCCGTCGCTCGCGAACGAGCATGGTTCGCGCTATGCGGGCATGGGGCTCAAGGATCTGGCCGACACGATGTTCGCGGCGATGGAGCAGCTCGGCACGACGCGGCTGATGTCGGAGGCGTTCTCGATCTTGCCGACGCCGGAGATGAGCCCGGTGCGCGCGTACGAGCATCTCGTGCAGGGCCGCGTCGAACAGGTCACGCTCGACGAGCTGGCCGGGCGCACGGTGGCCACCGGCGTCGTGCCGTATCCGCCGGGCATTCCGCTCCTGATGCCGGGCGAGAACGCGGGGCCGGCCGGCGGCCCGGTGCTCGGCTACCTGAAGGCGCTCGAAGCGTACGACCGGCGTTTCCCGGGCTTCGCACACGACACGCACGGCGTGGAAGTCGAGGACGGCACGTACCGCGTGTACTGCCTGACGGCCTGACGAGCGAACGAACGAGCGACCGGCCGCCCGGCGGCCTCACATCGAAGGATCGAACACCATGGACAACGCAGCGCACCTGTCCGGCGCGGCCACGACGGCCGCGCCGAAGAACCGGATGAACGTCTGGCAGCTCACTGTCCTCACGGCGGTCAACATGATGGGCTCCGGCATCATCCTGCTGCCGGCGAAGCTCGCGCAGGTCGGCACGATCTCGCTGCTGTCGTGGATCGTCACGGCCGGCGGCTCGCTCGCGCTCGCCTATGCGTTCGCGCGCTGCGGGATGCTGAGCCGCAAGCCGGGCGGGATGGGCGGCTACGCGGAGTACGCGTTCGGCAAGGCCGGCAACTACATGGCGAACTACACGTACGGGCTGTCGCTCGTGATCGCCAACGTCGCGATCGGCGTGACGGCGGTCGGCTACGGCACCGTGCTGTTCGACGCGACGCTGTCGCCGCTGCAAACGGGCCTCTGGACGATCTTCCTGCTCGTGCTGACGACGGTCGCGAACTTCGGCGGCTCGCGCATCACCGGCCGGATCGGCGCGGTGACGGTGTGGGGCGTGATCATTCCGGTCGTCGTCGTGTCGCTGATCGGCTGGTTCTGGTTCAGCGGCGCGACCTGGGGCGCGGCGTGGAATCCGCACGACCTGCCGTTCGGGCCGGCCGTGGGCGGCTCGATCGCGGTGACGCTGTGGGCGTTCCTCGGGCTCGAATCGGCGTGCGCGAACTCCGACGCGGTGGAGAATCCGGAGCGCAACGTGCCGATCGCCGTGCTCGGCGGCACGATCGCGTCGGCGATCTTCTACATCGTGTCGACCAACGTGATCGCCGGGATCGTGCCCAACGCGATCCTCGCGAAGTCGAATGCGCCGTTCGGCATCGCGTTCGCGACGATGTTCACGCCGGCCGTCGGCACGATCGTCACCGCGCTGATGGTGATCGCATGCATCGGCTCGCTGCTCGGCTGGCAGTTCACGGTGGCGCAGGTGTTCAAGAGCTCGGCCGACGTCGGCTATTTTCTGCCGGTGTTCGCGCGCGCCACGCGCACGGGCACGCCGATCGTCGGCATGGTGATCCTGCTGGTCGCGCAGGTCGCGCTGGCGCTGATGACGATCAGCCCGGAGCTGAGCAACCAGTTCCAGAAGATCGTCGATCTCGCGGTCGTCACGAACCTCGTGCCCTACGTGATGTCGATGGCCGCGCTGATCACGATCCAGAAGGTCGCGAAGGTGCCGCCCGGCAAGGCGCTGTTGACGAACGTGGTCGCGATGGTCGCGACCGCGTACAGCTTCTACGCGCTCTACAGCTCGGGCGAGCAGGCGCTGATGCTGGGCGGCCTGTGCGTGTTCCTCGGCTGGACGCTGTTCGGCTTCGTCAGCGCGCGCTTCTACCAGATGGAAGTCGATGCGCACGTGAAGGAACCGGGGAAGTCGCTGCAGGCGTGAACAGGCCCTAACGCTGCCGCCGCGTCAGCAGCGGCGGGAGTGCTCGTTTCAGCAGATCGACGACGGCGCGCACGCGCGGCGGCAGCGGCCGCTGCGCGTGCACCAGCACGTTGAGCGCGAAGTCGGGAACGTCGTAGTGCGGGAGCAGGCGGACGAGCCGGCCGTGCGCGAGCGCATCGGCGCAAGCCGGGTGCTGGACCACGCCGATGCCGCCGCCCGCCGCGATCGTGTCGAACATCGGGCGCCAGTGGCTCGCGGTCATGACCGTGCGGATACGCGCGTATTCGACTGCGCCGCCGTCGCGCTGCAGCGGCACCTGTTCGTTCGCGAACACGCCTTTCACGCGGATGAACGGATGGTTCGCGAGATCGGCCTTCGTGTCGATCGGGCCGTGCCGGTCGAGATACGACGGTGCGGCGACGAGCACGCGGCCGACCGCGCCGAGCGCGTAGGCGACGAAGCCGCCGTCGCCGAGCTGGCCGACCCGGATCGAAATGTCGACGCCCTCGGTGACCGGATCGACGATGTCGTCGTTCAGCACGAGGTCGATGTGCAGCTTCGGATACGCGGTGCGGATCTGCATCAGCACGCCCGGCAGTACGACCTCGCCGAAGCATTGCGGCGCCGCGAGCCGGATCGTGCCGTCGAGCGCGTTTTCCGTCTTCGACACCGATGCAACGGCCAACTCGGCCGCCTCGAGCAGCGCCTTGCTGCGTTCGTAGAAGAGGCGGCCTTCCTCCGTGCACGCGAGCGTACGCGCACTGCGCATCAGCAGCCGCGTGCCGAGATGTTTCTCGAGTTTCTCGATGCGCTCGCTGACGGCCGGTTGACCCATGTCGAGATCCCGTGCCGCGCCGGACATCGTGCCGCGCTCCACGACCCTGACGTAGATGCGCATCGTCGCCAACAAATCCATGAAGTCGCGCCTTTTGTCTTCCGGTTCGATTTTGTGCCGATCGACGGATGGTATCAAAGCGGCGGAGGGCCGACGGTGTGCGTCGGGCCGATACTCATTATCGGCCGGGGCGCTCATGGTGCCGACGAAGCCGCGTGCGTTCGTCCGCGCCGTGAGCGAAAATCGACTTCGTTCCCGCGCGACCGACAGGAGACCCGGCATGACGCAACACAACGAAGCCCCACGGACGCATTGCGTCGCATGGCAGATCGTGCAGACGTGGCAGGCGGCCGAATGGTGCCGGCTCGACGAGTCGCAAACGGGCATCGCGCTGGCGGGGACGGTGGCGGGCGCGATCGACGGCACGCCGTTTCGCATCGATTACGCGATCGCATGCGGGACCGACTGGCTCACGCGTTCGGCGCGCGTGACGCGGTGGACCGGCACGGCGCCGTCACGGCAATGGGACATCGCGTGCGATGCGGGGCGGTGGACGATCGACGGCGTCGATGCGCCGGCGCTCGCGGGCGCGACCGACATCGATCTCGGCTTCAGTCCGTCGACCAATACGCTGCCGATCCGGCGGCTCGCGCTCGCCGTCGGCGAGTCGGCGGAGATTCACACCGCGTGGCTGCGTTTTCCGGATGTCGACATCGTGCGCGGCGAGCAGCGCTATACGCGCACGGCGCCGAA
The DNA here is from genome assembly GCF_020419985.1 of Burkholderia sp. AU32262. Taxonomy (NCBI): domain Bacteria; kingdom Pseudomonadati; phylum Pseudomonadota; class Betaproteobacteria; order Burkholderiales; family Burkholderiaceae; genus Burkholderia; species Burkholderia sp. AU32262. The sequence continues at coordinate 56,028 of NZ_JAIZRS010000016.1, read as the reverse complement.
CGTGTATCGCTACGAGAGCGGCACGTATGCGGCCGATATCGCGATCGACGGCGCGGGCCTCGTCACCGACTACGACGAATGGCGGCGCATCGGCGCGGCGCCCGCGTCGTGACGCATCAGCGCGCGCTGGCGACCGACAGCTTGCCCGGGATCAGCTTCAGCGTGCTGAACGCGTCGGCGATGCTCTGCTGGTACGCGAGAGTCGCGTCGGTGATCGGCTGCACGCCGTAGCCGGCGCGCTTGAGCGCGACTTCGAGCGTCGGCGCGTCGAGGCCGACGAGCGGGGACAGTTGCGCGGCCACCTCGGGCACGTGATCGCGCGCCCAGCGGTCGACCGCGTCGACTTCGTCGAGCAGCGCACGCAGCACCTGCGGGTGCGCGGCCGCGTACTTGCGCGCGGCGAGGTAGTACTGCGTATTGCGCACGAGCGCGTCGCCGTTCGCGACCACGCGCGCGCCGAGCTGCCGTTCGGCGGCGGCCAGATACGGATCCCAGATCACCCACGCATCGACGCTGCGCTGCACGAACGCGGCGCGCGCATCGGCCGGCGTCAGGTAGATCGGCTGAATGTCGGCATAGGTCAGGCCCGCGCGCTCGAGCGCCTTCACCAGCAGGTAATGGACGTTCGAACCCTTGTTGAACGCGACCTTCTTGCCGCGCAGTTGCGCGACGGTTCGGATCGGCGAATCGGGCAGCACGACGATCGCCTCGCCCTGGGGCGCGGGCGGCTCGTTGCCGATGTAGACGAAATCGACGCCGGCCGCCTGCGCGAAGATCGGCGGAGTTTCGCCGACCGTGCCGACGTCGATCGCGCCGGCGTTCAGCCCCTCGAGCAGTTGCGGGCCGGCCGGGAATTCGAGCCATTGCACGGCGACGCCCTGGCTCGCGAGACGCTTCTCGAGCGTGCCGCGCGCCTTGAGCACGACGAAGTTGCCGTATTTCTGGAAGCCGATGCGCAGCCGCGTGCCGCCGGCGTCGGCGCGTGCGGGCGCGGCCGCGAGCGGCCCGAGCGCGAGCCCGGCCAGCCCGGCGGCCGCGCCGTGCAGCCACTGGCGGCGGCGCGGGTTCGCCGGAGTCGATTCAAGGTCTGCGTGCGGTGTGTCGTTCATCGAGGCGTCCTGCTGGCGGGTTCACGGGCCGCGCGCGAAGGCGGCGCGGCCGGCGCAGGACCGGGCCGGATGCGGGCGACGCACGCAACGGGCCGGCCCGCGCCGGAGTCAGGACGATACGGCGCGGCGGGCCGGCGGCCAACCAACGAATCCGAATATGCAAATCAGCGGCCGGACGATACGTAACCGGTGACGCGGCAGCACGCCGCCGCGCTCACTCGGTGACGAGCAGGCGCTCCTCGATCGAATCGACGCGATCCGGATAGAACGCGAGGTGCCCGCGAATCGATTCGACTGCCGGATTCGGATGCTCGTACGTCCACACGGCGTTGATCGAGCGTTCGCCGCCGGCGGGGATCGAGTAGTACGCGCAATCGCCCTTGTACGGGCAGTAGGTCGCGTGGTCGGTGCGTTCGAGCAGCGACATGTCGGCATCCTCGCGCGGAATGTACAGCACCGCCGGATAGCTGGCCTCGCGCAGCACCAGCGCATGGCGCGTATCGGCGACGACCTTGTCGGCCACCTTCACGATCACGCGGGACGAATGCGGTTCGATCAGGATCGGGTGATCGGGGCCCGGCGACTTCACGGGACGAGAGGGCGTATCGGGGGTGATCGGCATCGGGTTCCTCCGGAAAGGGCGGCGCGCACGGACGCGCCGTGCCGGCATGTGCACGCCGGGCGGATCCCCGGGCGCCGGCGCCGGCGTCGGCCAATCGATACGATGCACCCATTCCGGAGAACTTGCAGGGGGCCGGAAGGCCGTGCGGCGGTTTTCGATCGGGTGTCCGGGCGGCTCGCGGCGGCGGCGTTCGGCATGCATGCGGCGCTCGCATGGACTTTTCGATGCCGCGGCAGCGGGATGCATCCACGACGATAAGCAACGCGGAATTAATTGGTAAGCGATCGGCGGGAGGCGCGCGAAGATCGGCGGTCGTCATTCGCATGACAGCCTTTTTTATCCGCCACCATGAAGAATCCTTTCGTTTCGTCAGCCGCGCGCCGCACGCGCGGCGTATCGCATGCCGGCGCCGCGCTCCGCTGCATCGCCGCGTCGTTGCTGCTGGCCGGCGCCGCGACGCACGCGCTCGCGGCGCCCGCGGGCAAGACGCTCGTGTACTGCACCGAAGGCAGCCCGGCCGGCTTCGATCCCGGCCAGCACACGACGAGCACCGATTTCGATGCGAGCACGTACCCGGTCTACAACGGGCTCGTGCAGTTCAAGCGCGGCACGCTCGATCTCGTACCCGCGCTCGCGACCAGCTGGGACGTGTCGCCCGACCAGCGCACGATCACGTTCCACCTGCGGCGCGGCGTGAAATTCCAGACCACCGCGTGGTTCAAGCCGACGCGTCCGTTCCAGGCCGACGACGTCGTGTTCACGTTCCGCCGGATGCTCGACCCGGACGATCCGTTCCGCAAGGCGTATCCGGTCAGCTTCCCGTATTTCAGCGATCTCGGCTTCGACCGCAACATCGAGCGCATCGAGAAGGTCGACGACTACACGGTGCGCTTCGTACTGAAGTCGCCCGACGTCGTGTTCGTGCGCAATCTCGCGATGGCGTTCGCGTCGGTGCTGTCGGCCGAATATGCGGGGCAGCTCGCCGCGCGCCATCGCGAGTCGGACATCAACCAGTTCCCGGTCGGCACGGGGCCGTTCGTGCTGCGTACGTACCAGAAGGACGCGTTGATCCGCTACGACGCGAATCCCGACTACTGGAACCCGGACGACGTGAAGCTCGCGCGCCTCGTGTTCGCGATCACGCCCGACCCGGCCGCGCGCTTGCAGAAGCTCGTGGCCGGCGAGTGTCAGGTGTCGGCGTTTCCGCGGCCGGCCGATCTCGAGACGGTGCGGCGCGACCCGAAGCTGACGCTGTTTTCGGGGACGGGCTTCAACGTCGGCTTCGTTGCGTACAACACGCAGCATCCGCCGCTCGATCGCGTCGACGTGCGGCGCGCGCTCGACATCGCGATCGACAAGGCGGCGATCATCAAGACCGTGTTCAACGGCGACGCGACGATCGCGACGAACCCGATGCCGCCCGCGCAATGGTCGTACAACCCGCGCCTGAAGGACGCGCCGCGCGATCCGGCCGCCGCGAAGGCGCTGCTCGCGCAGGCCGGCTTTCCCAACGGCTTCGACCTGACGCTGTGGGCGATGCCCGTGCAGCGCCCGTACAACCCGAACGCGCAGTTGATGGCGCAACTGATCCAGCAGGATTGGGCGAGAATCGGCGTGCGCGCGAGGATCGTCAGCTACGAATGGGGCGAATACAACCGCCGCGCGAAGCACGACGGCCAGCACGACGCGATCCTGTACGGCTGGTCGGGCGACAACGGCGACCCCGACAACTGGCTCGGCACGCTGCTCGGCTGCGACGCCGTGCACGGCAGCAATCTCGCGAAGTGGTGCAACAAGGACTTCGAGCAACTCGTGACGGCGGCGCGTTCGAATGCCGATGTCGCGAAGCGCACGGCGCTGTACGAGCAGGCGCAGGTGGTGTTCAAGGACCAGGTGCCGTTCACGCCGATCGCGACGTCGATCGTGTCGCTGCCGATCTCCAGGCGCGTCCACGGGTTGACGTTCTCGCCGCTCGGCGGGCACCGGTTCGACGGCGTGTGGCTCGATTGACGGAAGGGGGGCCGGCGCGCCCGTGCGCACCGGCGTTCGCCGCGTCAGTCGAGTGCGACGGCCGCGGCCGTTTCGACCGGCGTGCCTTCGAGCGCGACCGACGGCCGGCCGTCGGGGCCGACCGGCACGTCGCCGACGAGCGTCGTGCGATACAGCTGGCGGTCGAAGTCGAGATCGAAGATGTCGACGGGCGCGAGATGCGCGGTCGCGCGGTTGTCCCAGAACGCGATGCTGCGCGGTTCCCACTTGAAGCGGACCGTGAATTCCGGCCGCGTCACGTGCTCCCACAGCAGTTCGAGCAGCGCCTGGCCCTCGCGCGGCGTCAGCCCGACGATCGATTTCAGGAAGCTCGGGCTCACGTACAGCGCGCGTTCGCCGGTTTCCGGATGCACGCGCACGAGCGGATGCTCGGTCACGAGCGGGCGGCGCTCGACCGCATCGTCGAATGCGCCGGTCGCGCGCGCGCCTGGCGGCGGCGTGAAGCGATGGATGCCGCGCAGCGTGTCGACGAAGCCGCGCAGCGGCGCGGACAGCGTTTCGTAGGCGCGCACGAGGTTGGTCCAGTGCGTGTCGCCGCCGTACGGCGGGATCGTCACGCCGCGCAGGATCGATGCCCACGGCGGATTCACGGCGGCCGTCACGTCGGTGTGCCAGCCGGTCCAGGGCCGGCGCACCGGTTCGCCTTCGAAGCGCGTCGCCTTGCGATGCTTCGCGATCGAATAGACGGCCGGATGGCCGTCGACATGCCCGAACACCGGGTGGCCGACCGTCGGCTCGCCGAACTGCGCGGAGAACGCGACATGCTGCTCGTGCGTGAGAAATTGTTCGCGGAAGAAGACGACGCGCCATTTCAGCAGCGCGGCGCGGATCGCCGCGATCTGCGGCGTCGTCAACGGTTGCGTGAGGTCGACGCCGCGGATTTCCGCACCGATGTGGGCGGACAGCGGGATCACGTCGACCGGCTGGGCGGCGGGTTCGAGTAGGGCGCTCATGCGACGCTCCTGGCGGAAGTGAACGGGGAAGACGGACGACATCGTTGCGCGTGCAAGCGTCGGTCCGGTGGCGCGAGGTTCATGGCGGGTGTCCGGCAGGGAGTGGCGCGGCGGCGCGCGGGAAAAAGGGAAAGGAAACAGGCAAAAGGGCGCCGCCGCGGGACATGGACGTTATTGCAGCGTGGCGCCCGGCCCCTTCAGCAGGACGCTCCGGCGGCCGTCGATGCCGACCGGCACGTCGCCGTGAACGGTCGCACGGCGCACGACCCGGCGCGCATCGCCGTAGTCGTTGATCGCATAGTGCTGCGTCGCGCGATTGTCCCAGATCGCGACGTCGCCCTCCTGCCAGTTCCAGCGCACGGTGTTCTCGAGACGCGTCACGTGCTCGTGGAACACCTGCAGCAGGTGCGCGGAATCCTGCGCCGACAGCCCCTTGAGCCGCTGCACGAAGTGTCCGAGCACGAGCGTACGCTCGCCGGTTTCCGGATGCACGCGCACGACCGGGTGCTCGGTTTCGTAGACGGTCGACGTGAACACTTCGCGGTAGCGCTTCAGTTGTGCATCGTCGGCGTGCACGTGCGTCGACGCATAGTCGTAGGCGTTCGTGTGCAGCGCCCACAGCGTGTCGGCGAGCGCGCGCAGCGAATCGGGCAGATGCGCGTACGCGGCGGCCGTGTTGGCCCATACGGTGTCGCCGCCGAACGGCGGGATCACGACCGCGCGCAGGATCGAGACCTTCGGGTACGCATCGACGAAGGTCACGTCGGTGTGCCACGAATTCGCGCGTGCGCCGTGCGCGGAATCGAGTTCGAGCAGCGCCGCGCTGCCGTCGACGGACGGCACGGTCGGGTGCGCGACCGTGTCGCCGAAGCGGCGGGCGAACGCTTCCTGCGCGGTGTCGTCGAGATGGTGCTGGCCGCGGAAGAACAGCACCTTGTGGCGCAGCAGCGCGGCGTGGATCGCGTCGAACGTCGCGTCGTCGAGCGCGGACGACAACCGCACGCCGGAAATTTCGGCGCCGATCCGGCCGGCGACCTGGCGAAGCTGAAGCGGGACGGCGGCCGTGCGCGGCGCGGCGTGCGAAGCAGGCGAAGGCGAGTGAGCGGCGTGCTGGATATCGGACATCGGGAGTCTCCTGGAGTCGGGTCGGTCGAGCCTCCATTCAAGCAGGCGCCGCGCGGATTCGGAACCGATGAATCGTCACAACCTTAGCGTGCGGGCTGCGCTGAACGATATGTGTCGTCATGCTGAGCAATGCAAACGCGTTGCATCGCTACCACGCGAGCCGCCATTCGCCGATCGGGTGCGCTCGCGCCGCGTCGATGCGCTTGCCACCCGACGCGTCGTCGCCCGGCGCGTCGCTGTCGTCGAAATCGGCGAGCACCGTGTCGCGCAATCGTGCGAATGCCGGCGAATCGCGCCGGCGCGGGCGCGGCAGCGCGACGTCGACGATGCGCGCGATGCGGCCTGGACGCGGCGCCATCGTGACGACGCGGTCGCCGAGATAGACGGCTTCGTCGACGTCGTGCGTGACCAGCAGCATCGTGATGCGTTCCTGTTCCCAGATGCGCAGCAGTTCGTTCTGCATCTTCGCGCGCGTCTGCGCGTCGAGCGCACCGAACGGCTCGTCGAGCAGCAGCACGCGCGGCCGGTTCACGAGACCGCGCGCGATCGCGACGCGCTGCGCCATCCCGCCCGACAACTGGTTCGGAAACGCGTGCTCGAAGCCGTTCAGCCCGACGAGGGCGATGTGTTCCGCGACCGCACGCCGTTTCGCGGCGGCGTCCAGCGGCGCGTTGCGCAGCGCGGCGTCGATGTTCTGTTCGACGGTCAGCCACGGAAACAACCGGTGATCCTGGAACACGATGCCGCGCCGTAGTGACGTGTCGCGCACGCGTTCGCCGCCCGCGCGGATTTCGCCCGTGTAGTCGGTGTCGAGCCCGGCGACGAGCCGCAGCAGCGTGGACTTGCCGCAGCCGCTGGCGCCGACGATCGTGACGAATTCGCCGGCACGCACGTGCAGCGATACGTCGTCGAGCACGGCGAGCGCCGCGTCACGTCGCGCGTAGTGCTTGCTTACATGGAGGATGTCGAGCGAATCGGAGGCGAGGGTCGTCATGGCGGTACGAAGAAGGGGGCGGAAAGGAGGCAAGAGGCGCTCAGCGCGCGAGGTCGCCGCGCCGGGCCAGCACCTTGCGCTCGATCGCTCGCGCGGTCGCGTTCAGCGCCCAGCCGGTCACGCCGACGACGATGATCCCGAACAGCACGAGATCCATCCGGAACTGCTCGCTGCCGTCGATCAGCGTGTTGCCGATCCCGCTGCCGGCGACGAGCAGGTATTCGGCGCCGAGCGTCGCGAGCCACGAATAGATCAGGCCGAGATACAGGCCGGTGAAGATCGACGGCAGCGCGGCCGGCAGGATCACGTGGCGGATCAGCTGGAGCCGCGAGTAGCGCAGCGCGCGGGCGACGTCGACATACGCGCGCGGCACCGCGTGAATGCCGTCGCAGGTATGGGCGGCGACCGGCAGCAGCGCGGCGAGCGACAGGAACACGACCTTCGCGACGTCGCCGAGGCCGAACCACACGGAAATCAGCGGAATCCACGCGAACAGCGAGATCTGCTTGAACGTGTCGAAGCTCGGGCCGACCATCCGCGCGGCGATGCGCGACAGCCCGAGCACCGCGCCGAGCAGGAGGCCGCCCGTCGCGCCGATCGCGAACCCGCACGCTTCGCGCGCGAGCGACGCCGACAGCGCACGGCCGAGCGCGCCGCTTGCCGCCTGCGCCCACGCGGTGTGCAGCACGTCGGCCGGGCCGACGAGCAGCCCGCTTGTCGCGAGATGCGCGGAAGCGATCGCCCACCAGAGCACGAACGCCGCGAGCGGCAGCACGAAGCCGCGCCAGTCGGGCACATGCGGACGGCGGGCGGCCGCGGCGGATGTAGCGGATGTAGCGGTGGTAGCGGGCGGTGTGGCTGACGGCGCGGCGGCAGGCGGCACGGGCGATTCTCCTTCGGTTGGGCGGGCGGGCCCGTTCAGCCGCGAAACGCGGACGGCACGCCGCGGCGCAGGCGCGCTTCGAGTGCGTCGAGCGCACGGTTGATCAGCAGGCCGACCGCGCCGACCACGACCACGGCCGCCATCACGAGATCGAGCTGGAACAGTTGCCGCCCGTACACGATCAGGTAGCCGAGCCCTTCGGACGACGCGACGAGTTCGACCACGACGAGCGCGAGCCACGACTTCGTGAACGCGAGCCGCACGCCCGTCGCGAGCGTCGGGATCGCGGCCGGCAGCACGACGTGGACGATGCGTTGCCGGCGCGTGTAGCCGAACCCGCGCGCGACTTCGTCGAGGGCGGGCGGCGTCTGGCGAAACCCCTGCAGCGTGCTCAGCGTGACGGGGACGAGCGCCGCATGCGCGATCAGCAGGTACTTCAGCGGCTCGCCGACGCCGACGAGCAGCAGCAGGAACGGCAGCCAGCCGAGCACCGGGATCTGCACGAGCGCGTTGAAGCTCGGCAGCACGTAGGCTTCCAGCGTGCGCGACAGCCCGAGCGCGACGCCGATCGACACGCCGAGCAGCGTGCCGGCCGCGAAGCCGACGAGCACGCGTTGCAGGCTGATCAGCGTGTGGCGCATGAGATCGCCGTTCGACGCGAGCTCGGCCAGCGTGTCGACCACGCGTTCGGGCGGCGGCAGGATTTGCGGCGCGATCCAGCCGCGCGCGCTGCCCACGCTCCACAGCGCGAACAGCAGCGCGGGCAGCACCCACGGCGCGAGCCGCCACGCGAGCCGTTCCAGCGCGGCCGCGCGGCGCGGCGGCACGGCGAGCGTGCGCGACTCGGACGACGGGACGGGAAACGCGGTGTCGCTCATCGGGGTCGATCCGGTCAGGAGAGAGGCTTGCCGGCCGCGTCATAGCGCGGCCAGTAGTTTTCGAGCTTCAGCGTGCGCAAGGCATGGTCGAGATACTTCGGCTCGAACCAGCCGTCGACGTCGACCGGCTGGCGGATCAGCTTCAGGTTCAGCGCATCCTGCGCGACGGCCTTGTAGCGCGCGACGACGAACGGGTCGATCAGCGGGGACAGGCGGTCCTTCAGGCGCTGGTTCGCATAGTCGGCCTGCCACGACGTGTACGGCACGCCGCTCTTCGCCCACAGCTTGAACAGCGCATCGCGGTTCGCCTCGTCGGACGACCATTGCGCGCCCTTCACGAACGCGGTGACGACGCGCTGCACGATGTCCGGGTGCGCGCGTTCGAAATCGTCGAGTACGAGCAGGTGGGTCTGGCGCGTCAACTGCGGGCCGTCGTTCTGCGATTCGTAGATGATTTTCGCGAGGCCCGCGTCGCGCAGCTTGTAGAGCCCGTAATCGCCGACCGACGCGTCGATGCCCTTCGACGCGAGCGCGGCGAGCGAACTGGCGGCGTCGAGATTGATCACGCGCAGGTCGCGTTCGCCGAGGCCGTTCTTCGCGAGCGCGTTGTCGGCGACGAGCTGCAGGTTGGTGCCGCGGAAGATCGACACGCGGCGGTCCTTCAGGTCCTTGATCGAGCGGATCGTGGAGTCGGGCGGCACCGCGATCTTGATGCCCGAGCGCACGCTCGCGGCGAGCAGCAGGCGCGTCTTGATCCCGTTCGAGCGCGCGAGCACGGCGGGCAGGTCGCCCTGGTATGCGAAGTCGAGCGCCTTGTTGGCGATCGCCTCGTTGACGGCCGGCCCCGCGCCCTTGAAGAACAGCCATTCGACCTTGATGCCGTCGGCGGCGAATTCCTTTTCGACGAGCTGCTGCAACTGCACCGTCGCGGCGCTCGATCCGCCGAACGTCGGTGGGTCGCCGGCGCCCTGCTGGGCGACGCCGATGCGGAGAATGGCGGGCTTGTCCGCGTGCGCGGCGGCGGCCGGCAACGCAACGAGGGACGCGATCAGCAGTGATCGCAGCAGGCGCAGTGGAAGCATGAATCGATGGATCCGGAACGTTGGGGAACGAGGCCGGGCCGCAGCCCGTCGGGTCATTCTCGATGACGCCCGGAGGCCGGACAAGCAACGATTTGAACTATGCTTATCGCCGCGCGGGGGATCGCGGGAGGGACCGAGCGCGCTGCAGCAGCACGAGCAGCGCGATCGACGTGATGGCGGGGCCGATCTGCGGCAGCATCATCCACGGATTCAGAAACTCGTACAGCGGCAGCGCCCACATCGCGGCGACGGCGCATTGCTCGCCGCGCCGCCAGCCATGCTGCGAGCCGATGGCGATCATGCAGGCGATCGGAATGCACAGCCACGACAGTTCGTAGTGCCAGACATACGGATTGGCGGCGAGCGTCGCGACGACCAGTACCGCGCCGCGCAACCGCGTGTCCCGGCTGCGGCGCCAGACCTGGCACGCCGCCGCGAGCGTGATCGCCGCGACGGCGGCCTGGCCGGCGAACGCGGCGGCGGGCGACAGGCCGGCGAGCCGAAACGCCGCGAATGGTGTCGGCGACGCAAACCAGAACGGCACGCCATGCTCGATGATCAGCGAGCGCAGCGCGCCGGCATTCCGCAGAAACAAGCGAAGCGGTTCCATGCCGCCCGCCGCGATGCCCAGTGCGGTGATCGCGATCGCCCATGCCGCGGCCCATGCGAACGCGCGCCACGCGCGCGCGGCGATCAGCACGAACGGGAACAGCACCGCCAGTTGGGGCTTGACCGACAGGAGTCCGATACACAGGCCGGCCAGCATCGGCCGCCGGTCGACGAAATACACGGCGAGCGCCGCACACGCGGCGGTCAGCATCGCGTTCTGTCCGTATATCGCGGTGACGAGCACCCCGGGGCACGCGAGCAGCGCGAGCCAGCCGATGCGTGTCGCGTCGGGCACGGCGCCGAGCCCCGATACGCGCCACACCGCGATGCCGAGCAGCACGACGCCGAGCACGACGAACAGCGGATAGCTGATCGCATAGGGCAGCAGCGCGAGCGGTGTCACCGCGAGCAGATACGACGGCGGGTACAGCCACGGCAGGAATGCATGGCGGCCGGCCAACGGGAACAGTCCGGCGAGCGCGCGCGAGAACGCGGGGATGTCGTAGGCCTGCCACGGCGAGCCGTGGAGCATCAGATGGGACGCGGACCAGAACACCATGTACCCCGAACCGGGGCGGAACGTGCCCGGTTCGGTCGAGCGAAGGCCGATCCAGAGCAGGATCGCCCCCAGCAGTACGCCGATCGCCAGCATGACCGCACTGTAAAGCGCGATGCGTGCGGGGGTGAGCCAGGCGCGGACGGGTCGTTCGCCGCGCCGTATCGGCGAGCCGGAAATATCCATGCGGCGCTACTTGGCCGGCAGATTGCGCGGCGCTTCCGAGAGCCGGTTGTGCCCGCGGTAGCAGAGCGAGGCCGCCACGCGTTGCATCAGCGGATCCCACATCCGGTCGGTGCGCTTCGCGGCGACGACCTCGGCGCCTGCGCGCCAGCGTTCGAGCATCGCGGGAATCAGGGCCGGTGGGTCCTGCAGGTCGGCGTCGATCAGGATCACGGCCGCGCCGGCCGCCTCGTCGAGGCCCGCGCTGAGCGCGGCCTCCTTGCCGAAGCGCCGCGTGAGATCGACGATGCGCACGCGCGGATCGGCGACCGCGATGCCGATCAGCTTGTCCAGCGCGCCGTCGCGGCTGCCGTCGTTTACGCAAACGCTATCGAAGCGCGCGGTGCCGATCGCTTCCAGTATCGGAACGGTGGTCGCGAAGAACGCATCGATCGCTTCCGCTTCGTCGTGAAACGGCACGACGAGCGATACCAACGGCTTCAGGGTGTGTCTGGACATACGTCCCCCGTGAGATCCGGTCTGCGGCGCGTTGTCCGGTTCTGTTGCCGCCGAACGTGCGGAAACGGGCCCGGACCGGTGCGCATGTCGCGGTTATGACGGCCTCGCTGGCTGCCGCCGGCCGGGCGGCGAACCGTCGGATCATTCTAAGCACGAACGGCACGCGAGTGACAGCATGCGCGGGTTTGCTCGGGGGGATTTTCCGCGATGCCGCCCGTGCCGAGGGGCGTTGGCGTTCCGACCGGCCTGCATACGCGCGCAACCGTTAGCATGTTGCTGTCACGACGGTAACGGAGAGGGGCATGCAAGTTCAGGATCTGACAGGCGCGGCGCTGGATTACTGGGTCGCGATCGCGGAAGGCCATGATGCGCCACGTGCCGACGCGTACGGATGCACGTCTGTTCGCACGGCGGGCGGCGTGCCGGCGCCGTTCGCGCCGTCGTCGTCCTGGGCGGACGGCGGCCCGATCGTCGAGCGGCGGCCGTTCGCCGCGTTCGAGCGCGATGGCGGGCGGGGCGCGTGGCGCGCCGTGTTGCATCGGGCCGTGCCGGCCGCGGGCGAGCGCTGCACGTTCAACCAGTCGGGGCCGACGTTGCTGATCGCCGCGATGCGCACGATCGTCGCGTCGACGTTCGGCGACGACGTGCCCGACCTCGATATGGCGCGCCCGCGCTGACCGTGCGTCGCGCGCCGCGCGGCGCCACTCAGGCCGACACGTTCCGGATGGCGATCGACGCGACGTCGACGCGGCGCGGCAGGATCGCGTCCGCCGCCGCGCGATCGGCGACGCGCTGCAGCACGTCGATGTCGGCGCCGCTGAGGCTGCGCTGCGCGAGCGCGGCCCGGCGCGCGATATCGGTGGCGGCGTCGGGCGGCAGGCGCGTGAGCGACGCGTAGACGCTCGCGTAGTCGGCCGGGTGCGCGAGCGCCCATTGGCCCGCACGGGCGAGCCGCGCGAGCACGTCCGCGAGCGCCGCGCGCTTGCCGCGATCGTCGAGCGTTTCGACCGGCGACGTGAGGAACGCGAGCCCCGAGTTGATGCCGCTGCCGTCGCGGACGATGCGCGCGCCGCGTCGCACCGCATGCCCGTAGTACGGATCGAACGTGGCCCAGATGCCGATCCGCTTCGCCTCGAACGCGGCGAACGCGTCGACCGGCAGGACGAAACGCACCTCGACGTCGCGCGGCGCGAGCCCATGTTCGCGCAGCGCGCCGTACAACTGGTATTGCGAGATGCTGCCGCGCGCCGACGATACGACGACGGTTTGTCCTTTCAGGTCGGCCACGGTGCGAACCGGCGAGTCCGGCTGCACGACGATGCCGAGCGACGTCGGCGAGCCGACGCGCGTCGCGACGATCCGCAGCGACGGATCGCCGAGCGCGGCCGTCAGGACGGGTAGGTCGCCGGCCGGCGCGAGATCGATCGCGCCCGCACGCTGCGCTTCGAACAGCGGCGCGGCGCCCTGGAAGTTGGCCCAGCGGAACCGGTACGGCGTGCCGTCGAGCACGCGCGCCGCTTCGGCCAGCGCGCGCAGGCCGCCGGCCTGGTCGCCGAGGACGAGCGTGACGCCCGACAGGTCGGCGCCGGCCGCGCGGGCCGGCAGTGCGAGGCCGCCCGCGAGCGGCGCGGCGGCGAGGGCGGCAAGGCGCTGCAGCGCGCGGCGGCGCGCTGTGGCGAAAGAGTGGGTCATCGGCGGCGTGTCCTCGGTGATCCGCGCGCGGACGGCGCGGCTGCCGGGCAGGTTACGGAATCGGTTTCCGGCCGACAAACATCGAATCGTGAAATGCATATTCGTGCGGAGGGCGGCCGGTTTGGCCGGTGCGGCGGCGCTCGACCCGGCGCCCGGGCGCGCACGTCTTACGCGGCCGGCCGAATCGTCCGCAGGAATGCCCGCACGGCCGGCGCCTTTTCGAACCGCCGGTGCGCGAGCGCGAGCGCCGACATGATCGGCTTGCCTGCGATCGGCCGGTACACGACGCCCGGCAGCGACACGCAACCGGCAAGTGCATCGGGAATCACCGCGACCCAGCCGTTCACCGACACGCACGCGAGTACCGCGAGCAGGCCGCCCGGCCGCGCGGCGACGACCGGCGCGAAGCGGCCGCGGCGCGCGACTTCGAGCGTGCCGAGCGCCTGTTCGGGCACAGCGAAGCGCGCGTCGGCGAGGTCCGCCGCGCGCACGGTCGCCATCGCCGCATAACGCGAATCGGCCGGCACGGCCGCGACGAACACGTCGCGCTGCAGCGTGACGATCCGCAGGCCGCCGGGCAGCGCCAGCGGCGGGCGCACGTACGCGAGGTCGAGCCGGCCCGTGTCGAGCTGGTTCGCGACGTCGTCCATCGGCACCTCGCGCAGGTTCAGCTCGATGCGCGGGTGCGCGTCGCGGAACGCGCCGACGGTGCGCTGCAGCGTGCCCGAATAGACGGCCGACGACACGTAGCCGATCTCGATCCGGCCGAGTTCGCCGCGTTCGGCCAGCGCGGCGAGTTCGCGGCCTCGCTGCAGGTGCTCGGCCGCGGCCCTCGCTTCCGCGAGATACGCCTCGCCGGCCGCGCTCAGCGTGACCGCGCGGCGCGACCGGTGAAAGAGCCGCACGCCGAGCGCGCGCTCGGCTTCCTGGATCTGCCGCGTGAGCGCGGGCGGCGCCATGTCGAGCGCCTCGGCCGCGCGTGCGAAATGCAGGTGTTGCGCGACGCTCAGGAACGCGCGCAGATGACGGAATTCGAGGTGACCCATGGTTGCAGTTTTCGTCAATGAAACAGCATGGAAGTATCAATGACAGGCAATACCGGGCGAGCCTAGCATACGGCTCGTTCATCCTGTTCCGGAGTGGCCGATGTCTCCGTCTTCACCGGCGTCGCGCGCAAGCGCGGCCGCCGCCCCGCCCGCCGGCGCCCGTCTGCCTGCCGCCGCGACGCTCGCCGTCGCGTCCGCGACCTGTTCGCTGATCGTGCTCGACACGAACGTGGTGGCCGTCTCGCTGCCGAGCATCGCGCGCGGCTTTCACGCGAGCTTCGCCGATATCGAGTGGGTCGTCAGCGCGTACATGACCGCGTTCGCCGCGTGCCTGCTGCCGGCCGGCGGGCTCGCCGACCGCTTCGGGCGCAAGCGGATGCTCTTCGCGGGCCTCGCGCTCTTCTTCATCGCGTCGCTCGGCTGCGGCGTCGCGCCGTCGGCGGGCTGGCTGATCGCCGCGCGTGCGGTGAAGGGCGGCGGCGCCGCGCTGCTGCTGACCGCGGCGCTCGCGGTGATCGCGAACCGTTTCCCGGACGGGCGCGAGCGCGCACGCGCGTGGGCGATCTGGGGCATGTGCATGGGGATCGCGACGGCCATCGCGCCGCTCGTCGGCGGCGCGATCACGCAATGGATCGGATGGCGCTGGGTGTTCCTGCTGAACTTGCCCGTCTGCCTGCTGCTGGCGGCCGGCGCGCACGTCGCGATCGACGAATCGAACGATCCCCATGCGAAGCGCGTGGACGTGGCCGGCAGCCTGCTGTTCGGCGCGGCGCTCGCCTGCGCGATCGCTGCGCTGATCGGCGCGCCGTCGCACGGCTGGCTGTCCATCGCGACGCTGGGCCGGTTCGCGCTCGCGGCGGCGCTGCTGGCGGCGTTCGTCGGCGCGGAGCGCTGGCAGGCGCGGCCGATGATCGATCTCGCGCTGTTTCGCCAGCCGCGCTTCGTCGGCGCCGTGCTCGCGATGTTCGGTTACGCGGCGTGCGCGCAGGTGATGATGACGTTCCTGCCGCTGTACCTGCAAAACGCGTTCGGGATGTCGGCGATCGATGCAGGGCTCGGGATGCTGCCGTTCGCGTTCGCGATGATCGCCGGCCCGTCGCTCGGCGCGGCGCTCGCCGCGCGCGTGTCGTCCGGCGGCGTGCTGGCCGGCGGCCTCGCGCTGATCGGTGTAGGCAACCTCGCGACCGCGGCGCTGACGGGCGGCGGCGACTACCGGCTCGTCGCGCTTGGCATGTTCGTGACGGGGTGCGGCGCCGGCATCATGAACGGCGACACGCAGAAAGCGATCATGGCGTGCGTGCCGCCGAATCGCACGGGCATGGCGTCGGGCATCAGCACGACGACCCGCTTCTCGGCGATCGTCACGGCCGTGGGCGTGCTCGGCGCGGTGCTGGCGGCGAGTACGCATGCGCGGCTCGACGGGCTGCTGTCCGCGACGCCCGGCCTGCGCGCATTCGTCGACGCGCCGTTCATGTCGAGCCTGCTGGCCGGCGACCTCGCGCAGGCGCTCGGCCGCGTGCCGCCGTCGGCTGCCGGTGCGCTCGCACAGGCGGTGCCGGGCGCGTTCGCGAGCGGATTCGCCGATGCGCTGAAGGTAAGCGGCGTACTGGCGCTGGTTGCGGCCGTCGTTGCGTACAAGTTGCTTACGCAACCGATGCGCGAACCAGCGTGACGCGGACGCTTGCATGCGCAGCGCATCGTTCTGCTGTCGATGCTCGGGGTCGCTCGTCTCGCTGCCGGTGCGGCTCGCACTCTCACGCGGCACGTATGACCCGGTACGTCCTTTGACGCATCCCGTCAGCCTTTCAGTGCGTCGCGATCGACTTGCGCGTCGTGCAGCTTGCGCATGGCGTCGCGCAGCTTGGCCTGCTTGTCGGCGAGCTTGCGTTGCGCGTTGTTCAACTTCTTTGCATCGCCGAGCGCTTCGGCTGCATGGGCTCGTGCCTGTGCGTCGCGCACCTCGTCCTGCGCGTGCTGCAGATCGCGCTGCTTGTCGGTGACCTTGCGCTCGGCGCGCGCGAGCTGGCCGGCGTCCATGCAATTGGCCTTGATCTGTTCGAGCGCGGCCTGCTGGCGCATCGCCTGGTGCGTGTTGCCGAATCGCGTCGCGTTGTCGATCTGCGTCTGCAATGCACGAATGCGTGTCGCGCAATCTTGCGTATCGGCGAAGGCGCCGGTGCTCGCGAGCAGTGCGGCGGGAATGGCCAGGATAACGAGCGTTTTCTTCATGGTGGGGTTCTCGACAGGATAGCGGCCGGGTGAATCAGCGATGCGGTACGGTCGCGGCGATGTTTCGAGAACGCATTTTGACGATTCGGTACCGGGCGCGTAAATAGGATTAGTCTGACTTGAGTCCGAATAGGGAATCGCACGGACCATCCGCGCGTGCACGGGTTGAGCAGCGAATCGTTGCAGCCGCGGGCGGCGGAAGGGGAGCGCCGCGTGACGCCTGCGCCGGTCAGTGCGGTTTCGTCGCGAGGCGATGGATGCGTGCCGCTTGCGCGACGCGCGCCGGGTGGGACGCGTGACCATGCGCGGCCGGTGTGCGGCGCGGGCGACGGGTCGGCTCCGAGGAATCGGCGACGTTCGGTGCGGTTTTCGCGGTATCCGCATCGATCCCCGAAGCGGCGATCGCGGCGACGGCCGGCAGCGTGGCGTCGGCGTCGAGCCATGCGCGCGTCGCTTCCGCGATCAGCCCGCGCAGCCACCGCACACCTTCCACACACGATCCCGATTCGTTCCACGTCATCCGGTACACGATGTCCGGCGGTTCCGCCGGCAGCGCGACCGCGGCGAGCGGCAGCAGCTTCGCGTAGTGCCGCGCGAGCCGGTAAGTGGTGGTGAGGATCAGGTCGGCGCGCACGAGCGCATGCGCGGCGAGCTCGAAGTGCGGCAGCGTGACGGCGATGCGCCGTTGCAGGCCCACGCGTTCGAGCTGCCGGTCGATCGCGCCGGACGCTTCGAGCCACGACGGCGTCGGGCACAGCTGCGGCGCCGCCGCGAACGCGGCGGCCGTCATCGCGCCGCGCCGCGCGAGCGGATGCGTCGCGCGCATCAGGCACACGACGCGGTCGTCGAACAGGTCGTCCTGACGGAAGCGCGACCGGCGTGCGGGCCGGTTGTCGATCACGACGTCGAGCTCGCCGTCGGCCAGCGCGCGCTCGTCGTCGAACCCGTCGCCGAGCGGATGAAACACCAGTTGCGCGTTCGGCGCACGCTCGCGAAACAGCGCGACGAGTTTCGGCATGAACAGCACGTTCAGGTAGTCGGGGCAGCCGATCCGGTAGGTGCGCACCGACGTGCGCGCGTCGAACGTCGGCTGCTGGATGCGGATGAAATCGATCACGCGCAGCGCGTTGCGCAGCGGCTCGATCAGTCGCGCACCGAACTCGGTCGGCACCATCCCGTAGCGGCTGCGCACCAGCAGCGGATCGCCGAGCAGCGTGCGCAGGCGCTTGAGCGCGGCGCTCGTCGCCGGCTGCGACATGTTCAGGCGCACGGCCGCACGCGACACGGTACGCTCGGTCAGCAGCACGAGCAGGATGCGCATCAGCCGCGCATCGAGCACGTCGAGCGCGCCCGAGTCGTCGGACGCGTCGCGGGGCGGCGCGGCCGGGTCTAGCGGATCGCGCATGTCGATACGCGTCCCGGCGAGGCGAGGCCGCCGCGCGACGCGGCGGCCGGCCGGCGGCCCGTCATTTCGCGAAGGTGCCCGGCCAGCCGACGATCCGCTTCGGGCGCGGCGGCGCGTAGGTGCGGACCTTCGACGTCTTCAGCTTCAGGCGCACCAGCGACTCGGCGAGCGCGACCGCGGCCGATACGCCGTCGACGACCGGCACGCCCGTGCATTCCTCGATCTGCCGGTCGAGGCCGGCCATCCCGCCGCAGCCGAGGCAGATCACTTCCGCATGATCGTCCCGCACCGCGCGCTGCGCCTCGCCGACGATCGACTCGATCGCGCGCGCCGGGTTCTCCTCGAGTTCCAGCACCGCGAGACCGCTTGCACGCACCGACGCGCAACGCGCATCGAGCCCGGCGAGCTTCAGGCGATCCTCGATCAGCGGCACCGTGCGGTCGAGCGTCGTGACGACCGAGTAGCGATGGCCGAGCAGCATCGCGACGCTCGCGGCCGCTTCGGTGATGTCGACGACGGGCGCCGTCAGCAATTCCTGCAGCCCTTCGCGGCCGTGTTCGCCGTAGCCGGCCTGGATCACCGCATCGTACGGTTCTTCGTAGCTCATCACGCGATCCATCACGGCGATCGCCGCAAGGTAGCTCTCGAAGTTGCCTTCGACCGACTCCGCGCCGAAGCGCGGCGTGAGCCCGACGATCTCCGTGCCGGGCGACGCGGCGGCCTGCGCCTGCGCGGCGATCGCGTCGGTGATCGACTCGGTCGTGTTGACGTTGACTACCAGGATCCTCATCCGTGACTCCGTATGCGTGTGTGTCAGTGTCGCGCGCAGGCAACCGCGATGTGTTCGCCCGAGCGCGCTTCGTAGTGCCGTTTGCGATCGGCCCGCAGCCAGTACACGCCGCCCGCGATCGCCGCGCCGAGCAGCCACGAGAACGGCGTCATCGCGCTGAAGGCCGGTACGACGGCGAGCGTGATCGAGATCAGCGCGGACGGCACGAGCGCCGCGAGCGCGTTGCGGTTCACGCCGCGCGTGTAGAAGTAGGCGCCGGTCGGCGCTTCGGAATAGAGATCGGGCACGTTCACGCGCTGCTTGCGCACGAGCCAGTAGTCGACCGTGATGATCCCGTACAGCGGGCCGAGCAGCGCACCGAGGCCGGACAGGAAATAGACGATCACGATCGGGCTGTTGTACAGGTTCCACGGCAGGATCAGCACGGCGATCGTCGCGCTGATGAGGCCCGCGCGGCGAAACGACAGGCGGTGCGGCGCGAGGCTCGTCAGCACGAAGGCCGGCGCGACGAAGTTCGCCATGATGTTCACGGCCACCGTCACGATCAGGAACGCGAGGCAGCCGAGCACGAGGAACAGCTTGTTCGGCACCGTCGCGATGATTTCCGTCGGGCTGTGGATGACGTGGCCGTTCAGCTTGAACTGCGCGCCGGCAAGCACGAAGCTGATCGTCGCGAACACGAGGATGTTGACCGGCAGGCCCCAGAAGTTGCCGACGCGCACCGTCTTCGCGCTCGGCGACGAACGGGTGAAATCGCAGAAGTTGAGCACCAGCGTGCCGTAGATCGCGAGCCACAGCGCGCCGCCCGCGAAGATTTCCGTCCACATCTTCAGGCCGGTCATCGGCTTGCCGATCGACATCGCGAGGTGGCCGCCGGTGCGGCTGAACATCCACGCGGCGAGCGACAGCGTCGTGACGAGGATCACCGGGCCGGCGAGCCCCTCGTACTTGCGGACCATCTCCATCCCGTACGTGAGGATGCCGATCTGCACGAGCCAGATCGCGACGAACGTGATCCAGCCGAGCGTCGACAGCCCGAAGATCGCATTCCGGTCGAACGCGGCAAGGCCCGGCCAGATGGCGGTAAGCAGCACGCGCAGCACGACCGACGCGAGATAGGTCTGGATGCCGAACCATGCGATCGCGATCACCGCGCGAATCATCGCGGGCAGCATCGCCCCGTAGATGCCGAAGCTCATCCGGCTGATCACCGGGAACGGCACGCCGGTTTTCTGGCCCATGTAGCCGGTGAGATTCATGAAGCAGTACACGAGCACCGCGCCGATCGCGAGCGACGCGAGCATCTGCCAGCCCGACAGGCCGAGCGCGAACAGCCCGATCGCGAACGAGTAGTTCGCGATGTTGTGCACGTCGTTGGTCCAGAGCGCGAAGATGCTGTAGCGGCCCCACGTCCGGCCTTCGGCCCGGGTCGGCGCGAGATCGGGGTTGTGCAGCCGCGGGCTCGGCGCGGGCTCGCGCGCGGCCGTATCGTGTCGATGCGATGCGTCGTCCGCGCCGAGCCCGATGCTCGCGCGGTGGATGGCTTCCAGTTGCACGCCGTTGTCTCCTTCCATGTGCGGGGCGCGAAACCGGCCGCGTATGCACGCGGCGCGGGCCCGGCCGCCGTGGACGTTATGTCTCGGATTTGTTCGCGAGTATGGGCGGCAGGTACGGCGATGGGAAATTAAATATTCGGCTGGGGGGCATTCGAAAAACAAATGGAACGCGCCCGGCCGCGCCGGCCGGCGCGCGGCACGCAAATTGCGGGTCAACGGGTTCCCTTCACATCGACATCAGCGGAGGTGTCATGCAGCGATATTCATTTCGTCACGTATCGCGAGCCGTCTTCGCCGGCATCCTGATCGCGGGCCTCGCGGCAGGCGCCGGCTGCCAGAAGAAGAGCGACAACGCCGACTCGGGCGCATCGAGCGGCATGTCGGCCGCGCCTTCCACCGCGCCTTCCACCGCACCGTCGGGCATGCCCAGCAGCGGGGCGGCCGGCAGCAGCGGCGATACCGGCGCGAGCCTGCCGGGCGCGGCTTCGGCGCCGGCCGGCGCGAGCGGCGGCGGTTGACCCGCGTTCAGGCGGCAGGCGGGCGGCGCGCGAGCGTGTCGCCCACTTCCCGGCCGCTGCAGTGCCCGGCGGCAGGTGCGCCAGACGGACGGCGCGCGCGCAGTGGTGCGCATGAAAGATTTGCAAGGACCGTTGTAGCGATTTCCGGCCTGGCGGCGACGGCGTGACGCCGGCGTGCGTCGGCCGGCCAAGGAGGTGCGATGCAGAACGCGGAATCGAACCCTACCCCCGAAAAGCAGCGGGAACAGATCGAGAAGAGCCCGGTGAAGACGCCGGCCGCCGGCGACATGCCCGACGCGGCGACCCAGGCCGAGCAGGTCGCGCGGCGTCCGCTGACGCCGGAGGCGGTCGCCGGCAAGATGCCGACCGGCCTGCCGGAGATCGACGTCGACGCGCATGCGGTCGACAGCGGCGATCCGGTGCGCCGGGCCGCCGGCCGGATCGTCACGCTCGACAACGCGAACATGGCGATGACCGACAACACGGTCGACGTCGACGGCAAGGGCATGGAGGCGCGCACCGGCGCGTCCGAACTGCAGGACAACGTGATCTATTCGAACGCGTCGCTCGACGAAGCGGTCGCTACGCCCGACGAAGGGCTGGGCGGGATCGAGAGCCGTCCGTCCGGCAACATGCCGCAGATCGCGACGCGGCCGGGCTGGCGCGTGCGCCATGTCGGCGACGTGGATATCGCGCACGGCGACGGCACGCGTGCCGAGCATGTGATCTGCCTGGAGCGGGTGGACGACTGATAGCCGGCGTTGATGCCGGCGTTTGATCCCGCGACGTTTGATCCCGGTATACGACACGCGGCGGCCGATGCAATCGCACCGGCCGCCGCGACCGTTTTCGGACCCT
The DNA here is from genome assembly GCF_020419985.1 of Burkholderia sp. AU32262. Lineage (NCBI taxonomy): Bacteria > Pseudomonadati > Pseudomonadota > Betaproteobacteria > Burkholderiales > Burkholderiaceae > Burkholderia > Burkholderia sp. AU32262. Next base: position 34,393 of record NZ_JAIZRS010000016.1, on the reverse strand, counting down.
TGCCGCGTTACTGCGGCCCCAGCTCCTGCGCGGACGTATCGGCGTCGTTGCCCTGCGCGACCAGCACGTGGATGTCGTTCGGCGTCACGTCGCCGATGCCGCCGGACGGAATCGTCAGAAGCAGCCAGTCGGCGTTGTTGCCGATGTTGACCGGCGCGGTCTTGAGGATCGGCGACTTGCTGCCGGCCGTCGTCACGACCACCTGGTAGGTGCCGCCGTTCAGGTAGACCGAATCCTGCGTCGTTGCCGGCACGGCATTCTGGTAGGCGGCGCCCGCCATCGTCGGGCTGACCGTCGTGATGTCGGTGCCCGGCGCCACGACGTAGACGTCCACGTTCTGCGCATTCGGCGACGCGTTGAAGCTGCGCACGCGCGCCTTGTCGGACAGCAGCCCCTTGTCGTACGGATCGTCGATGACGGAGATCAGCGACGTCGTGCTCGGCAGCGCGATCGTCGTGTAATGGTGACCGTTCGCCGCGCTGAACGACTGGGACGCGATGGTCGTCGTCGTGCCCGATACGTCATAGCTCGCGGTCTGATTACCCGAATCGATGTCGTGATAGCGCGTCACGCCCTTGTAGGCGACGCCCGCCTGGTCGACCTTCGCATTCAGGTAGTAGTCGAGGTTCGGGCCGGCCGGCACCGCGTTGATGAAGCGCGCCTGCGGCTTCGAGATGCCGAGTACGGTCCCGGCGTCGTCGCCGCCGCCGCATGCCGTGAGCATGGAAATGACGGAGCACAGGGCCACTATCGTTCGTATTGATTTCATGTCGTCCTCTCGTTCAGGAAACCTGTATTGCGATGCGGGACCGCCGCGTGAAGGATCGCGCGGGGCGCAGCGCCGGTTGGAAGGAAGTTGGCTGTCCGCCGGAGGGCGGGCGCGAGGGTGACGCAATCGACGTGCCTGCGGGAAGACCAGGCGCGACGGACGCAGGCGGGCGCGCACTGGCCGGGATGGCGGCGCGAGGCGCGGGCGCGAACCGCGCGAGTGGCGCGGTTGTAAAAAGGGCGTGGCGCGTGCGGTCGCTAACCGTGTGGCATAGGCAAGCACCAGTGCGCAGCCGGTCCCCATGCCCGCGGGCGGCCCGACGCATCCCGCGTGGCCAGCGCGCCGGGCGAAATGACATGCCGCACGAAAACGATGGCCGGCGACGGCTGTAATTCTTGCCGGGTTCGGCCATCGTTTAACCATTCGAAACAATGTGTTCACCGAAAGGGGCATGATCTCCGGCGATCGAGCAGGCATACTGTCGCCTATGTTGCTCAATGCGCGCCGAACGGCGTGCGCTTGCCCTCCATGTCCATTCCAGTCTCTTTTCGAACCGTGCGATGGTTGACCATTGCGGCTACTGCGTGCTTGCTCGCCGCGTGTTCGACCGCTTCCGACGTCACCACGACGTCGAACCCGAACGTATTCACCGTGACGACGCGCACGCTCGGCGTGTCCACGACATGGGCCGACGCCCATGCGAAGGCCGTCAGCGAAGCCACGAACTACTGCTCGCAGCGCGGGATGCGCGCGAGCGTGAAGCAGGAATCGCTGACCGGCGGCCGCCGCGTCGACGCGCGCTCCGAACTCGCGTTCGAGTGCCATCCGACCTTCGAGACGGCGTCTAACCCGCGCGGTTGACCGGCCGGCGGCATGACTGCGCCGCCCGCGTTTTCCTTCCCCCGCATGGCAAACCGACCCGCGATGCCGTATCGGCACATCGCGGGCCGGCGCACGTCCGGCGTCGGCCGGGCGGGTCAGGCCGGCTGCGCCTCGTACAGCTTCACGCACGCGGAGAAGTCGAGCGTGCCGAGCCCCTGCTGGCTCATCGACTGATAGAGCTGCTGCGCGAGCGCGCCCATCCACACCGGCTGATGCGCGCCGCGTGCGGCTTCCGTCGCGAGCCCGAGATCCTTCAGCATCAGGTTCGCCGCGAAGCCGCCCGCATAGCCGCGCGCGGCCGGCGCCGCGTCGCTCACGCCCGGGTACGGGTTGTACGTGTCCGAACTCCAGCAGCGGCCGGTCGACGTGTTGATGATGCCGGCCAGCACGGCCGGATCGATGCCGAGCGCGGCGCCGAGCGCCATCGCTTCCGCCACGCCCATCATCGAGATGCCGAGCAGCAGGTTGTTGCAGATCTTCGCGATCTGTCCGGTGCCGGTGCCGCCGCAGTGCACGACGTTCCTGCCCATGTCGAGCAGCACCGGGCGGATGCGCTCGAACAGCGGGCCGTCCGCGCCGACCATGAAGGTCAGCGTGCCGGCCTGCGCGCCGCCGGTGCCGCCCGACACGGGCGCGTCGGCGAGCGGGAGGTCGCGCCGCGCGGCGGCGTCGGCCACCGCGCGCACGGTGCCGGGGTCGATCGTGCTGCAGTCGACCAGCGTCGCGCCGGCGCGGGCGCCGGCCAGTACGCCGTCGTCGCCGAGGTAGACGGCGCGCACGTGCTGCGCGGCCGGCAGCATCGTGATGATCAACGCGCCGCGCGCGGCGGCGTCACGCGGCGACGCCGCCGCCGTCGCGCCCGCGCGCACCGCGGCGCCGACCGCGTTCGCGTCGAGGTCGAACACCGTCAGCGCGTGGCCGGCCTTGAGCAGGTTGACGGCCATCGGGCCGCCCATGTTGCCGAGTCCGATGAAGGCGATTTCCATGTCCGGGCTCCGTCGGGTCAGCGCAACGCGATCGTCGTGTTCACGCCGCCGGCCGTCGCGTCGTCGTCGAACCAGCGCGCGGTGACCGTCTTCGTCTGCGTATAGAACTGCACGACCTGCTTGCCGTACGGGCCGAGATCGCCGAGCTTCGAGCCGCGCGAGCCGGTGAAGCTGAAGTAGGGCACCGGCACCGGAATCGGGATGTTGATGCCGACCTGGCCGACGTCGATCTCGCTCTGGAACTTGCGCGCGGCCGCGCCGCTCTGCGTGAACAGGCCCACGCCGTTGCCCATCGGGTTGCGGTTGACGAGCGCGATCGCTTCGTCGAGCGTGTCCGCTTCCATCACGACCACCACCGGCCCGAAGATTTCCTCCTTGTAGATCGACATGTCGGTCGTCACGCCCGAGAAGATCGTCGGGCCGACGAAATTGCCGTGCTCGTAGCCGGGCACCTTCACGTCGCGGCCGTCGAGCAGCAGCGTCGCGCCTTCGTTCACGCCGGCGTCGATCAGCGACAGGATGCGCGCCTTCGCCGCCTTCGACACGACCGGACCGACGTCGGTGCCGGCTTCGGCGCCCGCGTTGACCTTCAACGCCTTCGCCTTTTCGACGAGATCGGGCAGCCAGTCGCGCGCCTGGCCGACGAGCACGACGACCGACGTCGCCATGCAGCGCTGGCCGGCCGCGCCGAAGCCCGCGCCGACGAGCGCGTTGATCGACTGCTCGCGATGCGCGTCGGGCAGCACGACCGCGTGATTTTTCGCGCCCATCATCGACTGCACGCGCTTGCCGTGCTGGCTGCCGAGGTTGTACACGTGCGTGCCGACGCGCGTCGAGCCGACGAACGAGATCGCCTTGATGTCCGGGTGCGTGCACAGGCGGTCGACCACCGTCTTGCCGCCGTGCACGACGTTCAGCACGCCTTGCGGCACGCCGGCCTCGATCGCGAGTTCGACGAGCTGCATCGTCGACAGCGGGTCCTGCTCGGACGGCTTCAGCACGAACGTGTTGCCGCACACGATCGCCATCGGGAACATCCACAGCGGGATCATGCCGGGGAAGTTGAACGGCGTGATGCCCGCGCACACGCCGATCGGCTGGCGCAGCGTGTAGGTATCGACGCCGCCCGCGACGTTCTCCGCGAATTCGCCCTGCTGTAGCGTGCCGATCGAGCACGCGTGCTCGACCACTTCGAGGCCGCGGAAGATGTCGCCCTGCGCGTCGGGCAGCGTCTTGCCTTGTTCGGCCGTCAGCGTGTGCGCGATCCGTTCGAGATTGCGGCGCACGAGATCCTGGAACTTCAGCATGATGCGCAGCCGCGCGCCGATCGGCGTCGTCTTCCAGGTCTGGAACGCGCGCTGCGCGGACGCGATCGCGGCATCGACCTCGTCGAGCGTCGCGTACGGCACGCGGCCGATCACTTCCTGCGTCGCGGGGTTGACGATGTCGCCCCATTCGGCGCTTTGCGAATCGACGAACGCGCCGTCGATCAGCAGCTTGGCGGTGGGCAGGGCGAGGGTGGTCTGGGGGACTGCGGCGTTCATGGCATGCTCCGGGGAAACGGTGTGACGATGAAAAAGGGGCTGCGTCCGCCGCGCGCGCAGGCACGGCGGGCGGCAGGTCGAAGGGAAATCGAATGAATGCGGGCGCTGCGAGCCGGTCGGCTTACGTCCGCGCCGGACGCATCAGCGCGGTACAAGCAAGCGCGAACACGCCGAAGCCGACGAGATACGCGATCACGTAGTGCGGCTGGCCGCCGCCGGCCTTGAGCAGCGACGTCGCGATCATCGGCGCGAAGCCGCCGCCGATCACGCCGGCGAGCTGCACCGACAGCGAGATGCCGCTGTAGCGGATTTCCGCGGGAAACTGCTGCGCGAACAGCAGCGATTCCGGCGCATAGAGAATCGGGAACACGACGCCGAGGCCGAGCACGATCGCCCACCACGCGGTCGACGTCTGCTGCGTGCCGAGCATCATGAAGAACGGCGCGGCGAACGCGCACATCAGCACGAGGCCGATCGCGAACATCCGGCGCTGGCCGATGCGGTCGCTCAGATGCCCGCACAGCGGCATCGTCACGAGCGACAGCGCGGCGCCTGCCGTGATCGCGTGCAGCATCTCGGCCTTCGGCAGATGCAGCTGCTGCGTCGCGTAAGCGAGCGCGAACGTAACGACCATGTAGAACCACGTGTTCTCGGCGGCGCGCGCGCCGACGATCGTCAGCACTTCGCGCGGATGGCGGCGCAGCGCGGCCGTCACCGGCGATTTCTCGGCCTTGCCCTGGCGCTGCATCTTCTCGAAGTCGGGCGATTCGGGCACCTTCGCGCGGATGAACCAGCCGAGGCCGACGAGCGCGATGCTCGCGAGGAACGGCACGCGCCAGCCCCACGACAGCATGTCGGCTTCCGGCAACGCGGCCACCGCGGCCATCGCCACCGACGACAGGATCAGGCCGAGCCCGACGCCCGTCTGCGGCAGGCTGCCGAACAGCCCCTTGCGGCCTTGGGGCGCGTGCTCGACGGCCATCAGCACCGCGCCGCCCCATTCGCCGCCCACGGCCATCCCCTGCAGGAAGCGCATCGCGATCAGCAGCGCGGCGGCCCAGTAGCCGATGCTGTCGTACGACGGGATCAGCCCGATGATCATGCTCGGCACGCCCATCAGCAGCAGCGTGATCATCAGCATCGACTTGCGGCCGATGCGGTCGCCGAAGTGGCCGAACACGATGCCGCCCATCGGCCGCCCGATGAAGCCGACCGCGAACGTGCCGAACGCGGCGAGCGTGCCGACGACCGGGTCCAGCGACGGGAAGAAGATGCGGTTGAACACGAGCGCGGCGGCCGTGCCGTACAGGAAGAAGTCGTACCACTCGATCGTGGTGCCGGCCATGCTGGCCCAGCCGGCCAGCAGGTGGTGCTTCGCGGTGCGCTCGGGCGCCGGCGTCGCGATGGTCGCATGCTCATCGAGGGTGGATCGGGTCTGCATGGTGTCTCCGGTTTTATTGCCCGCGGCTCATGGTCCGCAGGTCACGGTCGAGTATAGTTATGCGCGGATTCATGATGTACCGACAAAGAAACCGGTTGGATATGCATTTATGCATATCGACGGCCGGCCCGGAGACGCCCGCCTTTTTCCCCTCGCCGATGCGACATGCCACCGAGCCGGTTTCCGGCAACCTGAACTGGGACGACCTGCGCTTTTTCCTCGAAGTCGCGCGCACGCAGCGCGCGAGCGGCGCGGCGAAGCGTCTCGGCGTCGACTACACGACCGTCGCGCGGCGCATTCGCGCGCTCGAGGCCGCGCTGGGCACGCTGCTGTTCGACAAGTCGCGCTCCGGCGGCTTCACGCTGACGGCCGAAGGACAGCGGCTCGTCGCGTATGCGGACGCGATGGAGACGACCGTGCAATCCGCGTGCGATCAGGTCGCGAACACCGGCGAGGCGCTGTCGGGCCACGTGCGGATCGGCTCGACCGAAGGGTTCGGCTGCTTTTTCCTCGCGCCGCAGCTCGCGCGGTTCCGCGCCGCGCATCCGCACGTGACGGTCGATCTGCTGCCGGTGCCGCATTTCGTCAACCTGCCCAAGCGCGAGGCCGATCTCGCGATCACGCTCGAGCGGCCCGAGCGCGGGCCTTATGTGGTCACGAAGCTGTGCGACTACCAGTTGCGGCTCTATGCGACGCGCGACTATCTGGCGAACCACGCGCCGATTACCTGCACGGACGATCTCGCGCGGCACGCGTTCATCAGCTACGTCGACGATCTCGCGTTCAGCAACGAGCTGCTGTACCTCGATCGCGCGGTGCCCGGCGCGACGGCCGGGTTGCGCACGACGAGCGTGATCGCGCAGGTTTTCGCGGCGCTGCAGGGCGGCGGCCTCGCGATCCTGCCGTGCTTCATCGCGGCCACGCAGCCGGCGCTGGTGCCCGTGCTGCCGAACGACGTGGTCGTCACGCGATGTTTCTGGCTGACGTGCCGCGAGGATCTGCGCAAGCTGCGGCGCGTGACCGCGCTGTGGGATTACCTGCGCGCGGCGGCGGATGCGAACCGTGCGTTGCTGGCGGGGGAGTCGGGGGCGGTACGTTTTATCGGAGAGAGCGAGCTAGCGTCGTCCGCCCACGCAAGACGAATTCGATAGAGCTCACACCTGCGGCTACCGCACTGACGCGGGGGGCACCAATGTACGCGCATCAGCCGCGCGCAACGGATTCATTTATTAGGCAAGATGCGACAAATCACTCAAGGTGGGCGGGACATTGTCGTTGACGATACAGGGTGGATTTTTATTCGCGTCTATAAGATATGGATCTGGTGGGATAGGCGCGAACTTCGATTTTGGATGTTTGAAATAGAAAAAGTTCACGTTCTTCATCTTTCATGAGATACACTGTACGGATGAGTTAATTTGAGAGGAGTGTGTTAATGAAGGCATTTTGTGTTTTTAACAATAAGGGTGGTGTCGGGAAGACCACCTTGCTGTGTAATCTTGCGGCTTATTTCTCCATTAAATTAAAAAAGAAAGTTTTGGTGGTTGATGCAGATCCGCAGTGCAATGCTACTGCTTATATGTTTAAAGAGAAGGCGTTGGATGATCTGTATTCATCATCGAAGGATGGGGAGACCATAAATCAACTAGTTACGTCTCTGAAAAAATCGAGGGGATATTCGGATATTCCTATAAAAAGGAGTGACAGTTTTGGTGTTGATGTTGTGCCGGGAGATCCGCGATTCTCATTGGCGGAGGATTTTCTGGCGAAAGACTGGGTGGATGCAACTAGTGGTCAGGAGCGTGGGCTCAAGACGACTTTTCTCTTTCGAGCTTTGTTGGTGTGGGCTGAGTCGAAAAAATATGACTATGTTTTCTTTGATATCGGGCCGTCGCTTGGGGCCATAAATCGGACGGTTTTGCTTTCGTGCGACTACTTTATTTTGCCAATGTCTTCGGATATTTTTAGTCTTCGTGGTTTGCAAAATATCGAGGTCGCTATTACAAGTTGGAGTAAGGGGCTTGATCGCGGGTTGGCGAGTTACAAAGAAGATAATGGTGTCGATTTTGAGTTTGACGACGCGGGAACGCCAAATGTTACGGCCATAAAATTTTTGGGGTATGTGACTCAGCAATATACTGCAAAAACGGTTGCTGGGAAAAAGCAGCCGGTGGATGCTTATGAGAAGATTATTAAAAGAATTGATCCTGAGATAAAAAAGAGTCTGATCGATAAGATAAATGGGGGTAAAAAGCTGAATTATAAACTCGGCGAGATACCATACTTTAGTAGTTTGGTTCCAATGGCGCAAACGTCGACTAAGCCAATTTTTTCACTGAAATCCGCTGATGGTGTTGTTGGTGCGCATTTCGATAAGGTGAAGCAGTTTGAGGCTGTAATTTCGGAAATTGCTAGTAACTTGGCAGCCAACATTGGATCTATTAAATGAAAACTATTTGGCCGCCAGAACTCGTACACGCCATTGCGTGCCGTCGGTGCGTTCTCTTTTTCGGAGCCGGAGTCTCGATGAATTCAACCGGCAAGGGTGGTGTGCGCCCTCCGAGTTGGAGTGATTTTCTTGTGAAGGCGACGAAGGAGTTGGGGGCGCCAAATAAAAAAATAGTTAAGGAGGTGAAGAAGTTAATTTTGGATTCTGACTATTTGACTGCGGCGGAGGTGATTAGAAATGAAATAAAGGTCGAAAAATTTGCGAACTTGGTGAAATTGCATTTTCATACACCTGATTTTAAGGCGGCGCCAATTCATAAATTCCTTTATAATCTTGATCTTCGTATTTCTATTACTCCGAATTTCGATAGCATCTATGAAACGGCTGCCGCGGAGCGAGGGGCTGGGGCGATAACCGTTAAGGTGTACAATGAAAACGACATAGCCGATTCATTGCGGCGGCACGAGCGTGTGTTAATTAAGAGTCATGGTTCAATTTCATCGCCAAATAATCTCATTTTTACTCGCACGGACTATGCAAGGGCTCGTAATCAGCATAGTCAGTTTTACGAGTTGATGGACGCTCTTCTTCGGACGCACACGTTCATATTTGTTGGATGTGGAATTAATGATCCGGATATTCGGTCTCTTCTCGAGAACTATCGTTATCGACATCCATATGGGCAAAGTCATTATTTTGTGACTGCGGAGAAAAATTATTGTCAGCAAGTGAAGGATGTTTTGGCGGAATCATTGAAGATCAATTTCATTGAGTATACTGCTACAAAAGATCACGGATTTCTTACTGTGGAATTGGAGCGATTGAATTCGCTGGTGGATTTGGAACGCATTTCGCTTAGCAAGAGCCAGGCGTGGTAACTGGCGACACTTTGTAGCGAAGGCGGCGGAGCAGCCGAACGTGCAGGGGTAGCAATATTAACGTCGTGATCGCCATTCGCCTGCGTGGAGTGGTTCGGCGGCATTGCTGTCAACCCGGGCAGCCCAGCCGATCAGCGAGTTCGTTCAGATCCCTGACGTCGAAATCCCACGCGTCGTCGGCCTGCAGGTCGGTCGTCTGGCCGGGCCCGTGCTCGGTCGGCCGCAGCACGAACGCGGTCGACAGCCCGAGCCGGCGCGCGGCGGCCAGATCGCCGTTGTGCGCGGCCACGAGGCACAGCTCGGCCGGCGCGAGGCCGAGAATCTCGACCGCTTCGGTATAGACGGCCGGCGACGGCTTGTACGCGCGGGCGACCTCGGCGCCGAGAATCGCGTCCCACGGCAGCCCGCCGTGTTTCGCGACGTCGACCATCAGCCGGATGTTGCCGTTCGACAGCGGCGCGATGATGTAGCGCTGCTTCAGCCGGTGCAGCCCGGCGACGGAATCGGGCCACGGATCGAGCCGGTGCCATGCGAGATTGAGCGCGTCGATGTCGGCATCGGGCACGTCGACGATCCCGAAACGGTCGAGCGTGCGCACGAGGTTCTCGCGATGCAGCACGTCGAGCCGCACGTAGCGGCGGCGTCCGCTGCGGATTTCTTCCATCGACGGCGAATATTCGGCGCGCCACGCGTCGGCGAACGCGAACGGGTCGAGCGTCGGCGCGTGACGCTCAAGGAATGCGGCGGCGCCGCGCGCGACGCCGCTTCTCCAGTCGACGATCGTTCCGAAGACATCGAAAACGAGCGCCTTGATTTCGGCAGGGTTCGTCATGGTGATCGAGTGAAGGTCGTTCGATGAGGGGTCACATCGCCGTGCCGCCGGATGGCGTGGCGCCGGTTCGATCGACATTGAATCACGGATACGAAAACCCGGCCCGGGAGGGCGCGGTGCGTGGCTCGCGCGCCGGTCGCGCCGGAGCCGGCGCGCGCGGCGACGGCGCGCGGCGGCCGGACGGACGGTACCGGCTGACGCGCGCGCCGAACCTCGACTGGGGCCCGGTGCGTTCAGGCGGTCAGTGCCGCTTGCGGACCTGCACCTGCACCTTCCCGTCGCGAATCGGCATCACGTCCGGGCTGTCGTCGCCGACTTCGCTGGCGATCAGGTCGTTCAGGCGGCCGTTCATCGCGAGCAGCAATTCGCCGTGCTGCTTCCTGTCCATCGCGAGATTGCGCATCTCGCCCGGGTCGCTCGCGATGTCGAACAACTCGACGTCGTTGCGCGCGAACAGATCCTCCATCGTCGTCGGCCGGTTGAATTCGAGCGGCGAGAAATAGCGCGTGAAGCGGTAGCGGCCGTCGAACACGCTGCGGATCGTGCCGCGCAACCGGAAATCCGGCTGCTGCGCGAGCGCGCGGCGCAGCCGTTCATCCTCCGGCACGCCTTTCTGCCGCAGCGTGCCGAGTTCCTTCAGCATCCATTCGCTGTCGTAGTACAGCAGCATCGCGTAGTTGAACAGCGTCGCATCGCGTGCCGCGTCGCATCGCGCGCCGCGCCGTTTCGCGTCCGCCGGTTTCGCGAGCCAGCGCGTGAGGTCGTGCCCCTTCAACGCGCTGCCGCGGATCGTCGCGAGCCGCGCGGCGTCGAGACCGGTGAGTCCGAGCAAGGTCGGCGCGATGTCGATGTGCGACGTCAGCGCATCGCATTGCATGCCGCCCGGATACGCGGGATGCCGGATCACGAGCGGCACGTGATTCTGCGGCTGGTACGCGGCCGCGCCCTTGCCGACGAGCTGGTGCGCGCCGACGTGGTCGCCGTGGTCGGCCGTCATCACGACGATCGTGCGTTCGTCGAGCCCGAGCGACTGCAGCGTCTGCAGCAGGCGCACGACGTGCGTGTCGCAATCGCGGATGCAGTTGAAGTAGTTGTCCTGATAGAGGCGCACGCGTTCGTCGGTGAACGGGTAGCGCCCGACGAGGTTCGCATGCGCGGCGTTGAACATGCCGTGCGCGGGCGGCCGCCCCGGCTCGTCGTACGGCTGCCGCCGCGACGCCGCGAGCGGTACGTCGCGCCATGACGTGCGGTACAGCGCGTCGTTCGGCGGCGGCGCGTTACCGAGCATCGGGTGGTTCGCATCCTGCACCGTCGAGCCGTTCGTGTCGGTGTTCACGAACATCGCGTCGTGCGGGTTCACGAGATTCACCGCGAGGAACCACGGCCTGCCTTCCTTCGCGAGGCGCGGCGCATGGTTGCGCATCCAGCTCACCGCGGCCTCGGCCGTGAGCCCGTCGTACTGGTAGCCGCCGCGCACCATGCCGATCAGGTCGCCCACGCCGAAGTAGTCGTCGAAGCCGTACGCGCGGATCGTGCGGTTGTAGTCGGCCACGGGCGCCGTGTACGGGCTCGCGGTTTCGTGCATCGACGCGCTCAGGTGCCACTTGCCGAGATAGGCGGCGTAGTAGCCGGCATCGCGCAGCATGTGGCCGACGGTGCGTATGTCCGGCGACATGTCCTGTTGCCAGGGCAGGCCCGCGTTGTCGAGCACGCCGGTGTGCTGGATGTGCTGCCCCGTATAGACCGTCGAGCGCGACGGCGAGCACACGCATGCGGCGATCTGGTGATGCATGAACGTGATGCCGTCGCGGCGCAGCGCTTCGCGGCCGGGCACCGGGAACGGCCAGCGGTCGAAGTGGCGTTCCTGGTCGGTCAGGATGAACAGGATGTTGTAGCCGGCGGGCGGAGTGGCGGGCGCCGTTGCGGCGCCGCGCAAGCCGGGATCGACGGCTGAGGCGGTCGTGGCGGTCGCGGTACCGGCGGCCGGGGCCGGCGGCGGCGGGTTCGCGGCCAGCGCATCGGCGCCGAAGCCGGCCGACGCGACGGCCGCACCGGCCAGCTTGAGGAACCGACGCCGCGCGGTGGGCTCGGTGGCGGGGGCGTCCTGATCGTCTTTCACGTCGGCTGTCTCCTGGTCATGCACGGCTCGTGCCGGGGGTTTTCATGCCGACGACTATGCGGCAGGATCGCGTATCGATCGATGAAAGATCAGGGTCGATCGATAACCTGACGAACATGAATGACGGAGACGCCCGTGACCCTCGACCCCCGCGGCCCGGCCGGCCGCACGCGACCGGACCCGCTCGCGCCGGCCCACGAGCAGCGCATCGCGCAGGCGCTGCGGCGGCTGCGTGTGCGCGACATGGAAACGCTCGATACGCTCGGCCGCACACGCAGCTTCGCGCGCACGTCCGAGGCCGCGTCGATCACGCAGCCGGCGCTGTCGAAATGGCTGCGCGAGCTCGAGGACTCGCTCGGGCTGCCGCTGTTCGAGCGCACGTCGCGGCGGGTCGCGCCGACGGCATACGGCGATGCGCTGCTCGAATGCATCGGCCGCGTGCTGACCGACATGCGCGGCGTCGCACCCGCGTTCGACGCGTTGCGGACCGGCGCCGGCCGACCGGTGTCGATCGGCCTGCTGCCGAACATGGCGCCGCAACTGATTCCGGGCGCGCTCGCGTGGCTGCGGGAAGCCGGCCGCCCCGTACAGCTCAACGTGCGGGAAGACACGCTCGACCGGATGCTCGTGCAGGCGCGGCGCCACGAGCTCGACCTGCTCGTGTGCCGGCTCGACGCGTCGGCGTTGAGCGCGGGGCTCGCCGTCGCGCCGTTGTACCGCGACGACATGATCGTCGTGTGCGGGCCGCGCCATCCGTTGCTCGGGCGTGCGCGGATCGGCTGGCGCGACGCCGCCGCGTTTCCGTGGATCGCGCCGCCGTTCGGTTCTCCCGCGCGCACGGCGCTCGATGCCGAGTTCGCGAAGGCCGGCCTGGCGCCGCCGGCCGTGCTGATGGAGTCGGTGTCGTGGCAGACCAACCGCGCGGTCGCCGACCAGTCGCCGTGCCTGTTCGTGCAGTCGGCCCGCGCGTTCGACCTCGCCGCGCGGGCCGGCGAGCGCGTCGGCCGGCTGCCGCTGAAGTTGTCGACGATGCCGGAGACGGTCGGTGCGTTGTATGCGGCGCCGGCGAGCGTGTCGATCGCCGCGGCGATCGACGCGCTGAGCGCGGTGACGCGCACGCATCCTGGCGCGGACGACCGACCGGGAACGGAGCGGGGCGCGGACACATTCTGACGGATCGTTTTCGGAGAACGCGCGCGCGGCCTTCGTGCGGTGCAGCAACCTGGCGGCGAACCGTTCGCCGCTGGCGGGGGCAGCGCGGCAACCGAGCGTATCCCCTGATGGAAGCAGGTATGCCGATCGTCACGGATTGGTGTTAAATAGATTTCGGCGCGCCCTCGCTCGGCGCGCAAACGGGGCGCACCGGGCATCGGCGTAAACCCGAGGCGGAACAGGGCACGAAATATCGAAAACGAATCGGGCGCATCAGACCCGGTCGGACAGACGGCAGGATTCACTTTGAATACCGAACCGCAAAGTTCTCGCTACAGCCTCGGGCTCGCCGCGGAAGTGCTCGCATCCGAGCAGAGCGTGCTGAGGCTGATCACACGCAACACGCCGCTGCCGGAACTGTTGGTCGAGGTTTGCCGGCGTGCAGAGGCTTTGCTCGGCGACGGCGCGTCGTGCACGATCCTGCTGCTCGATACGGACGGCATGCACGTGCGCGTGGGCGCGGCGCCGTCGTTGCCCGCGCAGTACAGCGCGGCGATCGACGGCGCGACGATCGGGCCCGCGGCCGGCTCGTGCGGCACCGCGATGTACGAGCGCCGGATGGTCACCGTCGAGGACATCGAAACCGATCCGCTATGGGCCGACTACCGCGCGATCGCGTTGCCGCTGGGCTTGCGCGCGTGCTGGTCGGTGCCGTTTCTCGACGATGCGGGCGCCGTGCTCGGCGCGTTCGCCGTCTATCACCCGCGGCCGTGCCGGCCCAGCGACGAGGAAACCGCGCTGTTGCGCGATATCGGCAACAGCGTCGGCCTCGCGGTGCATCAGGACCGGATCGCGCGCCAGCTCGCGCGCAGCGAGGAACATCACCGGCTCGTCGTCAACAGCCTGAGCGAGGGCATCCTCGTCGTCTCGCGCGACGGCGTCGTGATCGCGAGCAATCCGAGCGCGAACCGGATGATGCGCGTGAAGGGCGAGCTCGTCGGCCGCCGGCTGTCGACGGTGATCCTGCGCAAGCTGCGCGAGGACGGCACGCCGATCGAGCCGCACGACTGGCCGAGCCGGCGCGCGCTCGAGACGGCCACGCCGATGCTCGACTATACGGTCGGCTTCGGTCTCGCGGACGGCGACATCATCTGGGTGCGCGGCAACGCGGTGCCGATCGTGAGGCCGGGCGACACGCAGGCCGATTCGGTGCTCGTGTCGTTCAACGACATCGGCCCCGTGCGCGAAGCGCAGCAGCAGTTGCGCTACATGGCGACCCGCGACGCGCTGACGGGCCTCTACAACCGCCGCTGGCTCGGCGACCGCATGCGCGAGCTGTTCGGCGCGCCCGACGCGGCGGGCGGGCCCGCGCGCGTCGCGATCCTGTTCATCGATCTGGTCGGCTTCAAGAAGGTCAACGACACGGCCGGCCATGACGCGGGCGACGCGCTGCTGCGCAGCGTCGCGTCGCGGCTCGCGGCCTGCGCGGACGGCCGCTACGCGCTCACGCGCGTCGGCGGCGACGAGTTCGTGATCCTCGTCGACGACTGCGACGATCCCGACCGTCTCGCGGTGCTCGCGCGCGAGGTGATCGACGCGATCGCGAAGCCGTTCGCGATCGCGAACAACGAATACTGGCTCGGCGTATCGATCGGCATCAGCGTCGCGCCGCGCGACGGCGACGATGCGGTGACGCTGATGCGCAACGCCGATTCGGCGATGTACGACGCGAAGCAGCGCGGCCGCAACCACTTCACGTTCTTCACCGCGCAGCTCAACCTGCGGCTGCAGCGCCGCTTCGCGATCGAGCAGTCGCTGCGGCGCGCGCTGGCGTCGGACACGCTGCGGCTCGCGTATCAGCCCGTCATCGATGCGCGCAGCGGCCGCACGGTCGGCGCCGAGGCGCTGCTGCGCTGGACGAGCCCCGAGCTCGGGCCGATGTCGCCGGCGGAATTCATTCCGGTCGCGGAAGATACGGGGCTGATCGTCGCGATCGGCCAGTGGGTGCTCGAAACCGCGTGCCGGCAGGCCGCCGAGTGGCGCCGCACGATCGCGCCGGACCTGATGCTGGCCGTCAACCTGTCGCCGCGGCAGTTCCACGAGGGGCTCGTCGAATCGGTCGGCCGCTGTCTCGCGCAAACGCGGCTCGACCCGTCCGCGCTGGAGCTGGAGATCACCGAAGGCGTGCTGATGAACGACACGGACACCGTGCTGCCGATGCTCGAAGCGCTCACGGACATGAACGTGCGCATTTCGGTCGACGATTTCGGCACCGGCTATTCGTCGCTCGCGTACCTGAAGCGCTTTCCGCTGCACAACCTGAAGGTCGACCGCTCGTTCGTGTCGGGCGTGCCCGATCATCACGACTCGGTCGCGATCACGCAGGCGGTCGTCGCGATGGCGCATTCGCTCGGGATGAAGGTCACGGCCGAGGGCGTCGAGACGCAGGCGCAATCGTGGTTCCTGCAGCAGATCGGCTGCGACATGCAGCAGGGCTACCTGTTCAGCCGCCCGCTGGACGCGGGCGACTACGCGCGCCGGCTCGGCGCCGCCTGAGCGCGGCGCGTTCGCCGGTTGCAGCCGCTACCGAGCGCCGAACCCGCCGGCGTCCGGCGGCGTCGACGACGGATCGATCTCGACCCGGTTCTTGCCCGCGTGCTTCGCGCGATAGAGCGCGCGGTCGGCCGCCTCGATCAGGACGGTCGTCGGCAGGCCGGGCGCGGGCACGATGCTCGCGCCGCCGATGCTGATCGTCACGGTCTGGTTGCCCGTCGACGAATGCGCGTGCCGCAGTCGCAGCCCCTCGACCGCGAGCCGGATCTTCTCGCCGAGCAGCCGCGCGGCGCCGGGCGACGTGCCGGGCATCACGACCGCGAATTCCTCGCCGCCGAAGCGCGCGGCGAGATCGCCCGATTGCCCGAGGCAGCGCTCGATCGTCGACGCGATCTGCTTGAGCACGCTGTCGCCCGACACGTGCCCGTACGTGTCGTTGTACAGCTTGAAGTTGTCGACGTCGATCATCAGCAGCGACAGCTCGCTGCGCTCGCGCGCGCCGCGCCGCCACTCGGCGGCCAGGTATTCGTCGAGATAGCGGCGGTTCGACAGCCCGGTCAGGCCGTCGGAGTGCGTGAGGCGCCGCAGTTCGAGATTGGCCTCGAGCAGTTGCTGCTGCGACTGCCGCAACGCGCGATAGGCCTCGTCGCGCTGCAGCAGGTTCAGGTACGAGCGCGAGTGGTAGCGGATGCGCGCGACCAGCTCGATGCGATCGGGCAGCTTGACCAGATAGTCGTTCGCGCCGGACGCGAACGCGGCGCTCTTGATCACCGGCTCTTCCTGCGTCGACAGCACGATGATCGGCACGTCGCGCGTGGCCGGATTCGCGCGGTACGCCCGCACGAGGCTCAGCCCGTCGGTGCCCGGCATCACGAGGTCCTGCAGGATCACGGTCGGGCGCGTCTCGATCGCGGCGGCCATCGCGTCGTCCGAGCGCGGGCAGTAGTGGAAGTCGATGCCTTCCTCGTCGACGAGCGCGCGCCGCACGGCTTCCGCGACGATCGTCTGGTCGTCGACCAGCAGCACCATCGCCGGCGCGTCGGCGGGCGACGCGCTCGGGCCGCCGGGCGGGCGAGTCAGGTCAATCGTCATGGTCGATGCGGGTTGTTGCGGTTGTTGCAGGAGCAGGCATGGGTGTTGCACGTGGTCATCGTCGGGCTCAGATACGCGCGAGCGCGGCCAGTTCGCCCGCGATGCGCCCGAGCGGCAGGATCGCGCGCGCCGCGCCGAGCGTCGCGGCCGCCTTCGGCATCCCGTACACGGCGCTCGTCGCTTCGTCCTGTGCGATCGTATGGTAGCCCTTCATCCGCAGCGCCTTCAGGCCGATCGCGCCGTCGCGGCCCATCCCCGTCAGCAGCACGCCGATCACGCGGCCCGGCCAGTGCTCGGTCAGGCTGTTGAAGAACACGTCGACCGACGGGCGATACGGCGTGGCGGCCGGTTCCCGCGTGTATTCGAGCGTGCCGGCGCGCGTGACGCGCAGGTGATCGTCGGTCGCGGCGAGCAGCGCGACGCCCGGCTGCGGGCGGTCGCCCGCGCGGGCGACGCGCACGGTGAGCCGGGTCTGGCCGTCGAGCCATTGCGCCATGCCTTCGGCGAACGCGCGATCGACGTGCTGCACGATCACGATCGGCGCATTGAAATCGGCCGGCAGGCTGCCGAGGATCGACGCAAGCGCGCCGGGGCCGCCGGCCGATGCGCCGATCGCGACCAGCGGGCCGCCGCCGGTGCGCGCGGCCGCGCCGGCGACGCGCGTGCCGCCCGGCGCGTCGAGCAGGTGGCCGATCTGGTCGATCTTTGCGAGCAGCAGTTTCGTCGTGTCGTCGGCCGCGCCGTCGCCGAGCCGCGGCGTGTCGACCGCGTCGAGCGCACCGGCGCCCATCGCCTCGAACACGCGCCACGCGTTCGCGCCGATGCAGCTCGTCACGATCAGGATCGCGCATGGCCGTTCGGAACGCATGATCCGGCGGGTCGCCTCGATCCCGTCGCATTTCGGCATGATCAGGTCCATCAGGACGATGTCGGGCGGCTGCGTGGCGCACAGTTCGACGGCCTGCGCGCCGTCGGTCGCGACCCACAGCACGCGGTGCTCGGGCCGTCGCGCGATCGCGCGGCGCATCGCCTCGACGGCTAGCGGGAGGTCGTTGACGATGCCGATGTTCACAAGCGGAATTCTCCGGTCGGTTCGTGGTGTTGGAGCTGGGCCGGGTTCATGGAGGGGGCAGCCTGTTCGGCGCGGCCGAACGGCATCGGCGGCCGGACGGCGCGGCATTCTTTTCGGTTGGCGACGCCCGAATGCTGTCATGCGGCGCGGGCGGCGGCAATCGAAAAATTTGCGCATTGCGCCGTTTCAGTACGTTTCCTCTATGGCGATGCCGCATTGCGTGCCAGCGGGCCAGTCGATCCTGTCCCGGCAGGCCGCGAAAGTCCGCATGTTACCGTGCCGGCATCGACAAAAAGAAAGGAGGGAACCGGATGACCGCGCCCGAAACCGTACTCGTCAGCCGCGCTCCATACGCGCCGATCGTGATCGAGCAGGACGGCCGTTTGCTGTACCGAATCCACATCGAGAGCGGGCACGCGTCGTTCCACCGCGATTTCCCGGTCGAACCCGACGCGGTGCGCGTGCTGCGCGACGATGCCGAGCGCTACTACTTCCTGTTCGCCGCGCTTCACCATCCGTATCAGCTGCGCGCGACGAACCTCTCCGACGCGGAGCGCGAGCGCCATTTCGGCACGATCCTGTTTGCCGGCCGCGACGAGGTCGAAGCCTTCATGACGGAACGCGATCGCGCGAGCAACGGCGCGGTGGCGAACCTGCTGAGGATCTTCACGCAGGCCGATTACCGGCAAATGCGCGAGGGCCGGTGGTTCGGCGTGGGCGCGGGCACGCCGGCCGCGTAGCGGGCCGTACCGCGCATCGGGCAGCGGCCGCGCCGCCGCGCCGTCAATGGCTGCGCGCGTAGCCCTGGATCAGCGCGCGCATCATTCCCTCGACCGTCGCATCGCGCAGGTCGTCTTCCTGCTCGGCTTCCTCGACGAGCGCGGCATAGGCGGTCGCGAGCGTCACGCGGTCGACTTCATGGCGTTGCTCCATCAGCGTCACCATCCCGTCCTTCGCCAGATGGGCGGAGAACGCGCGGCTGCCGATGGTCTGGAATACGTCAATCATGGCGGCTCTCCCGTACGTTGCCGATGCTTTCCAGTGTAGTCGGCGTGCCGCGGCCGCGCCACGCGGGCGGGCCGGCACGCCCGATTCATCGGATGAAAGGCGGCCGACACACGGTGCGCGCACGGTGTGCCGCTTCAACGTTTACCCGAACCTGCAAATTGTCGACTTTTTATCGATAAAGTCTCGTGTTAGATTTCGCCGTCCGAGCCCGATGCAAACCGGGCCGGCCGCGCGTGGCCGACGTGCCGCGCGTCCCCAGACACGAGGAGGAGAAATGCTGGTGCTGATTGGGGTGCCGATCGTCGTGATCGGCTTCGCGCTGCGCTTCAATGCGCTGCTGGTGGTCACGATCGCGGGGCTCGCGACGGGGCTGGCGGGAGGGCTGAATCTCGTCGACATCGTCAGCGCGTTCGGCAAGGCGTTCACCGAGAACCGCTACATGGGGCTGATCTGGCTCACGCTGCCGGTGATCGCGCTGCTCGAGCGCAACGGGCTCAAGGAGCAGGCGAAGCGGATGATCTCGCGGGTGCAGGCGGCCACCACGGGCCGCGTGCTGATGCTGTACTTCGTGCTGCGCCAGGGGACGGCCGCGCTCGGCCTCACGTCGCTCGGCGGCCATGCGCAGATGGTGCGGCCGCTGATCGCGCCGATGGCCGAGGCCGCCGCGGTCGGCCGGCACGGCGAGTTGCCCGAGTCGGTGCGCCAGCAGATCCGCGCGCATGCGTCGGGCGCCGACAACGTCGCCGTGTTCTTCGGCGAGGACATTTTCATCGCGATCCAGTCGATCCTGCTGATCAAGGGCTTTCTCGAACAGAACGGCATCTCCATCGAGCCGCTGCACCTGTCGGTGTGGGCGATCCCGACCGCCGTCGCCGCGCTGCTGATTCACTGCACGCGCCTCGCGCTGCTCGACCGCCGGCTTGCGCGCGGCTTCGGCCTGGTGAAGCAGGAGGGCGCGCGATGATCGGCCTCGAATCGCTGTACACGCTCGCGGGCCTGATGTTCGCCGCGTTCGCGTACTTCAACCTGACGGACCGCACGAACCCGCGTCGCGTCGTCAATTTCGCGTTCTGGGCCATTTACGCGGTCACGTTCCTGTTCGGTGCGCTGCTGCCGCATTTCGTGACGGGCTGCCTCGCGATCGCGCTCGCGGTGATCGCCGGTTCGGGCAAGCTTGGCCGCGGCCAGTCCGACGAGGCGGGCGGTGCGGCGGCGGTGCGGCGCGAGACGCTCGCGCAGCGGTTCGGCAACCGGCTGTTCCTGCCCGCGCTGCTGATTCCGGTCGTCACGCTGATCGGCACGTTCGCGCTGAAACTCCTGCCGTTCGTCGAGCCGAAGAGCGTGACGCTGATCTCGCTCGTGCTCGGCACGATCGTCGCGTTCGTCGTCGCGCTCGCGATGCTGCGCGATTCGCCCGTGCATGCGCTGAAGGAAGCGCGCCATACGATGGACGCGGTCGGCTGGGCTGCGATCCTGCCGCAGATGCTCGCGGCGCTCGGCGCGCTGTTCGCGGTCGCGGGCGTCGGCGGCGTGGTGTCGGGGCTCGTGAAGGAGTGGGTGCCGATCGATTCGCCGTTCGCCGTGGTCGCGGCCTACACGGTCGGCATGGCGCTGTTCACGATGATCATGGGCAACGGCTTCGCCGCGTTTCCGGTGATGACGGCCGGCATCGGGCTGCCGTTGATCGTCCATCAATTCCACGGCAATCCGGCGATCATGGGCGCGATCGGGATGCTGAGCGGCTTCTGCGGTACGCTGATGACGCCGATGGCCGCGAACTTCAACATCGTGCCCGCGGCGCTGCTCGAACTGAAGGACAAGAACGGCGTGATCAAGACGCAGTGGCCGACGGCCGTGCTGCTGCTGGCCGTGAACACGCTGCTGATGTACGCGTTCGTATTCCGCTTCTGATTCGATGGAAGAGATCCTCATGACCGACCGACTCACCCCCGAACTCGCGTCGAAATTCGCGTCGCTCGCGCTCGCGCACCTGACTCGCGAATATCCGAACAAGCTCACGCACGCGCTCGAAGGGCCGCACGACGTGCAGGGCCCGCGCGCGCTGCACCCGATCTTCTACGGCAGCTACGACTGGCACTCGTGCGTGCACGGCTACTGGCTCGTGCTGCGCGTGCTCGAACGCTACCCGGCATTGCCGGAGGCCGAGCGCATCGTCGCGATCGTCGATGCGCACTTTACCGACGCGAACGTCGCCGGCGAGCGCGCGTATCTCGCGCTGCCGCACAACGCGGGCTTCGAGCGGCCGTATGGCTGGGCGTGGCTGCTCGCGCTCGCCGCGCAACTCGAGCGGCTTGCGCTGAAGGGCGCGCTGCCGCAGGCCGCGCGCTGGGCGAAGACGATGGCGCCGCTGGCCGACCTGTTCGTGTCGCGCTTCGAGACTTTCCTGCCGAAGGCGACCTATCCGCTGCGCGTGGGCACGCATTTCAACACCGCGTTCGCGCTGGCGCTGGCGCTCGATTTCGCCCGCGACACGCAGCGCGACGGGCTCGCCGCGCTGATCGTCGATACCGCGAAGCGCTGGCACCTGAACGACGTCGCGTGCCAGGCGTGGGAGCCGTCGGGCGATGAATTCCTGTCGCCCGCGCTGATGGAAGCCGAACTGATGCGGCGCGTGCTGCCGGCCGCCGAATTCGACGGCTGGTTCGCACGCTTCCTGCCCGATCTCGCGCGCGGCGAACCGGCGACGCTGTTCGAGCCGGCGACCGTCAGCGACCGCAGCGACGGCAAGATCGCGCACCTCGACGGGCTGAACCTGAGCCGTGCGTGGTGCCAGCGGTCGCTGGCCGGCGCGCTGCCGCAAGGCGACGAGCGGCGCGCGAAGCTGCTCGACGCGGCCGACCGGCATCTCGCGAGCGCGCTCGCGCACGTGGCCGGCGACTACATGGGCGAGCACTGGCTCGCCACGTTCGCGTTGCTCGCGCTGGACGCGTAGCGCGCCACGGGCGTTCGTGGGGCGCGCTTGCCTTTGCGTCGCATGCAACACCGCTTTCCATGTCAGGGCCGACGCGCGGCGGCGACGACTCGCTACACTGCCGTACCGGTTGGACGGGCCCCGGCGTCAGGCCCCCGAGCAAGGAGACAAAAGAGGATGGACACCCCACGCGCAGCGGTCGTCACGTACCGCGGCAATGCGATCGAGAACACGCACGTCGCCCATGTGGCGGTCGTCGATGCACGCGGCCGGCTGCTGGCCCGGTTCGGCGATCCGTTCCGGATGACGCTCGCGCGGTCGGCGGCCAAGCCGGCCCAGGCGCTGTCGGTGATCGAGACGGGCGCGCCGGAGCGCTTCGGCTTCGACGACGCGGACATCGCGCTGATGTGTGCATCGCACAGCAGCGAGGACCGTCACATCGAACGCACGCGCGCGATGCTCGCGAAGGTCGCCGCGCACGAAGCGGATCTGCGCTGCGGCGGCCATCCGCCGTTGTCCGACGCGGTGTACCGTTCATGGATCAAGCGCGACTACACGCCGACCGGCGTATGCAGCAACTGTTCGGGCAAGCATGTCGGGATGCTGGCCGGCGCGCAGGCGATCGGCGCGGCGATCGCCGATTACCATCTGCCCGACCATCCGATGCAGGTGCGCGTGAAGCAGGTGGTGGCCGATGCGTGCGGCCTGCGCGACGATGAAGTCGTCTGGGGCATCGACGGCTGCAACCTGCCGACGCCGGCGTTCCCGCTGGATCGGCTGGCGCGCCTGTACGCGTCGCTGGCCGACGGCGCGGACGCGGTGGAAGCGGGCGGTGCCCACGTGACGGACCGGATCCGCGCACTGGCGCGCATTCATCGCGCGATGACCGCCCATCCGGAACTGGTGGCGGGTGAAGGGCGCTATTGCACGGTACTGATGAACGCGTTCGGCGGGCAGGTGGTCGGCAAGCTCGGCGCGGATGCGTGCTACGGGATCGGCGTGCGCGCGTCGGAACGCACGCGGCAACTCGGCGCGGATGGCGCGCTCGGCATCTCCGTGAAGATCGAGGACGGCAATCTCGACGTGCTGTACATGGTCGTCAGCGAAATCCTCGAGCGGCTGCAGATCGGCACGGCCGAGCAGCGTGCGCAACTGGCCGGCTTCCACCGCCCGCCGATGCTCAACACGCAGGGCGTCGAGTTCGGGCACGCGACGTTCCCGTTCGAATTGCAGGCGGCCTGAGCGCGGTTACCGCGCCGATGCCGCCGGCCCGTGACCCGGGCATGCGCATCGGCGCGCGCTACGCGCGTGCGTCGCGAATCCTCGCGAGTTCGCGCGCCGACAGCTCGCCGATCTGCGCGAGGTGTTCCACCAGAAAGTCCTTCAGCACGCGCAGCTTCGCCGAGCTGCGCCGGTTCGCCAGATACGCGATGTAGATGTATTCGCCGGTCAGCCGGTTCTGCAGCCGGTGCCGCGGCAGCACGGGTTCGAGCTCGCCGCTCGCGAGCAGGTCACGCACCAGCCAGATTTCGAATTCCGCGATACCGAGCCCCGCGCAGGTCGCTTCCAGTAGCAGCTCCGAATGGTCGGTGACGAGATTGCCGGCCGGCAGCACGCTGTGCCGCGCATCGCCGCTCACGAGCTCCCAGCGCGGATCGCCTTCCGGGTGCACGTAGCGCAGGCAGTTGTGGTGCTTCAGGTCGTCCGGCGTCGCCGGGCGCCCGCAGCGGTCGAGGTAGCCGGGCGTCGCGCACAGGATGCTGTCGTTGCGCGACAGCCGGTGGACGACCAGGTTGTCCAGGTAGTTCTCGCCTTCGTGGATGTCGAGATCGAAGCCGCCGGCCACGAGGTCGTTGTGGTTGTCGGTCAGCCGCACGTCGAGCTGGATCGTCGGATAGCGCGCCAGAAACGGCGCGATCAGCGGCGCGAGATGACGGCGGCCGAACGCGACGGGCGCGGTGAGCTTCAGCGGGCCGCTCGGCTGCGCATTCAGTTCGGCGACGACACGCAGCGTGTCGTCGAGATCGGCGATCAGCGTGACCGCGCGTTCCAGGTAGATATGGCCGGCTTCGGTGAGCGTCACGCTGTGCGTCGAGCGGTGCAGCAGCGCGACGCCGAGTGCCTCCTCGATCGCCGTGACCTTGCGCGCGACGGTGGACGTCGACACGCGCATCTCCTTCGCCACCGCCGAAAAACTCCCCGTTTCGACCACGCGCACGAACGCGCGCATCGCGCCGAGGTGATCGATGCCGGTTTCTCTCGCACCTTTTTTCATTCGATTCTCGCTGTTGCGTCCCACGCAAAACCGCTTTCGATAATACAGAAGCGAGCATGTTTTTGCAAAGGCATAGAATGCGAACCCGTCGCGTCGGGAAGCGGCGGCCGGCGAGCGGCACGAGACATTTCAGGAGGGCACGATGGCAGAAAGCGGCTTCCGCGTCGAAGCGGATCTTTTAGGGAAACGAAGCATTCCGGCTACCGCGTATTACGGCGTCCATACGCTGCGCGCGAAAGAGAATTTCGACATTTCGGGCCGCACCATCGCGTCGCTGCCGTACCTCGTGATGGCGCTCGCGGCCGTGAAGGAAGCGGCGGCCGACGCCAATTGCGAACTCGGTCTGCTGCCGCGGCCGTACCGCGACGCGATCGCCGCGGCGTGCGTCGAGATCCGCGAAGGGCGGCTGCACGACCAGTTCGTCGTCGACGTCATCCAGGGCGGCGCCGGCACGTCGACCAACATGAACGCGAACGAGGTGATCTGCAATCGCGCGCTCGAAATCATGGGGTACGCACGCGGGCAGTACGAATATCTGCATCCGAACGAGCACGTCAATCTCGCGCAGAGCACCAACGACGTCTATCCGACCGCGATCCGGATCGCGACGTGCTTCGCGGTCGAGCACCTGCTCGAGGCGATGGCGCGGCTGCGCGATGCCTTCGCGGAGCGCGCCGACGCGTTCGCCGGCTTGCTGAAGCTCGGCCGTACGCAGTTGCAGGACGCGGTGCCGATGACGCTCGGCCAGGAATTCTCGACCTACGCGGTGATGCTGACGGAAGACATCGCGCGGCTGCAGGAGGCCGGCTGGCTGATTCGCGAGATCAACCTCGGCGCGACCGCGATCGGCACGGGCATCACCGCGCATCCGGAGTACGCGGAGAAGGCGCTGGCCGCGCTGCGCCGCATCACCGGGCTCGACCTGAGCACCGCGCCGAACCTGATCGAGGCGACGCAGGATTGCGGCGCGTTCGTCCAGGTGTCGGGCGTGCTCAAGCGGATCGCCGTCAAGCTGTCGAAGATCTGCAACGACCTGCGGCTGCTGTCGAGCGGCCCGCGCGCGGGTTTCGGCGAGATCAACCTGCCGCCCGTGCAGGCCGGCTCGTCGATCATGCCCGGCAAGGTGAACCCGGTGATCCCGGAAGTCGTCAACCAGGTCGCGTTCGAGGTGTTCGGCAACGACGTGACCATCACGTTCGCGGCCGAGGCCGGCCAGCTTCAGCTCAACGCGTTCGAACCGGTGATCGCGAGCGCGCTGTTCCGCAGCTTCAGCCATCTGACGGCCGCCTGCACGACGCTCGCGCAGCGATGCGTGAGCGGCATCACCGCGAATCCCGAACGGCTGCGCGAAACGATGGAGCGCTCGGTCGCGCTCGCCACCGCGCTGAATCCGTACATCGGCTACAAGCGCGCGACCGCCGTGGCCGCCGAAGCGCACGCGACCGGCAAGTCGATCCGCGAGGTCGTGCTGGCGCGCGAACTGATGACCGAGGCGCAACTCGACGAAGCACTGCAGCCCGAAGCGCTGATCCGGCCGCGCGTGTTCTGACGCCGGCCGGTCGCGGCCCAACCGAAAGCGCCCCCGCAGCGGGGCGAAACACATCGACAAACAACGGAGACTCACGATGAAACACCCCACCGAGCGCCCGGCCGGTCCGGCCGGCGGCGCCGATGCCGTGCACGCCGATCCCGATGCGATGTTCGCGTCGCACGAAGCCGGCTATGCGAAGCAGTTGAAGCCGCGGCACGTGCAGATGATCGCGATGGGCGGTGCGATCGGCACCGGCCTCTTTCTCGGCGCGGGCGGGCGCCTGCAAAGCGCGGGGCCGGCGCTCGCGCTCGTGTATCTCGTGTGCGGCGTGTTCGCGTTCCTGATCATGCGCGCGCTCGGCGAGCTCGTGATGCACCGGCCGACCAGCGGCAGCTTCGTGTCGTACGCACGGGAGTTCATGGGCGAGCGCGCATCGTTCGTCGCGGGGTGGATGTACTACCTGAACTGGGCGACGACCGGCATCGTCGACATCACCGCGGTCGCGATCTACATGAAGTACTGGGCCGTGTTCACCGACGTGCCGCAATGGGTGTTCGCGCTCGGCGCGCTCGGGATCGTGTCGGTGATGAACATGATCGGCGTGAAGGTGTTCGGCGAGATGGAGTTCTGGTTCTCGCTCGTGAAGGTCGGCACGCTCGCGGTGTTTCTCGCGGTCGGCGCCGTGTTTCTCGCGAGCGGCCATCCGGTGGCGGGACAGATGACGGGGCTGCATCTCGTCGCGGATCACGGCGGGATCTTCCCGCACGGGATCCTGCCGGCGGTGCTGATCGTGCAGGGCGTCGTGTTCGCGTACGCGAGCATCGAGCTCGTCGGCGTTGCGGCGGGCGAGACCGCCGACGCGCGCAAGGTGCTGCCGAAGGCGATCAACAGCGTGATGTGGCGCATCGCGCTGTTCTATGTCGGCTCGGTCGTGCTGTTGACGCTGCTGCTGCCGTGGACGGCGTACAGCGCGCACGAAAGCCCGTTCGTCACGTTCTTCAGCAAGCTGGGCGTGCCTTACGTCGGCACCGTGATGAACGTCGTGGTGCTGACGGCCGCGCTGTCGAGCCTGAATTCCGGCCTTTATTCGACGGGCCGCGTGCTGCGCTCGCTCGCGATGGGCGGCTCGGCGCCGCGCTTCGTGTCGCGGATGAACGCCCG
This sequence comes from Burkholderia sp. AU32262, assembly GCF_020419985.1. Lineage (NCBI taxonomy): Bacteria > Pseudomonadati > Pseudomonadota > Betaproteobacteria > Burkholderiales > Burkholderiaceae > Burkholderia > Burkholderia sp. AU32262. Next base: position 7,717 of record NZ_JAIZRS010000016.1, on the reverse strand, counting down.
CGGCGTGCCGTACGGCGGCATCCTGATCACGGTCGCGATCAATGCGATCGGCGTGCCGCTGAACTACATCGTGCCGGCCCAGGCGTTCGAGATCGTGCTGAACATGGCGTCGCTCGGGATCATCACGACGTGGGGCTTCATCGTGATGTGCCAGATCCTGTTCCGCCGCGCGGTCGATCGCGGCGAGATGAAGGCCGTGTCGTTCCGGATGCCCGGCGCGCCGTTCACGTCGTGGCTCACGCTCGCGTTTCTCGTCGGCGTGCTGGTGCTGATGGCGTTCGACTATCCGGGCGGCACGTGGACCATCGCGACGATTCCCGTCGTCGTGCTCGCGCTGGTGATCGGCTGGAAGCTGGCGAAACGTGGCGCCGAGCGCGAGCGGGCGGCGGCGGTGCCCGCATCCGTGCGTGGCGTGGCGGATCCCGCGCGGAACGCGTGACGAACGCGTGACGTCATGCGCCGGGGGCGCCGGTCCGTTCGCGGGCTGGCGCCCCCGGTCCGTTTGGTTCGAGTCAGTTCAACCCGGCGCGCTCACCGACCCATCGGCTGAAATCGCCGGCCATCTCCGCGGTCAGCTCGTGGCCGGCCGCATACAGCCGCGTGTCGTGCGCGACGCCGAGCGCCGTCAGCTTCGCGTCGGCCGTGTCGGCCCATGCGACGGGCAACTTGTCGTCGAAGCGGCCGTGCATCACCAGCGCGTGCAGCGTGCTCAATGCAGCGCGCGGCGCGATCAGCGGATCGATTTCCGGCAGGATGCGCCCGCACAGCACGGCGAACGCGCTCACGTCGCCCGGCGACGTGAGGCCGACGCTCGCGCTCATGATGCCGCCCTGGCTGAAGCCGGCGATCACGGTCGGTAACGCGGGGGCTGCGCCATCCTGTGCGCGCAATGCATGCAGCAGCGTGATCAATTGCACGCGGCTCTCGTCCGCACGCGCCGGATCGATTTCAGGGCCGTTCGGGCCGAAACGCACCGGAAACCATGCATGCTGATTGGGCCCGAACGTGAGCGGGCCGCGCAGGAACGCGATTTCGATGCGCGGATCGATCGCGTCGGCCACGTTCAACAGGTTGGTCTCGTTTCCGCCGACGCCGTGCAGCAGCAACAGGCGGGCGGCCGGGCCGCCAGTGGCCGGACGCAGCCGGTATTGAAGGCCGGATTCGGGCTCGGTGGTCAGCGGCAGGACGTCGGTCATTGCGTGGGTCCGAAAGGGGAACGATGCAACAGTCTAGAGCGGGCGGATCGGGAGGGGAATCGCCGGGGCGGGATTGATTGTTTCGTGACCGGAACGAATCTGGGCCCGGTACGTTGCAGGAACGGATCGCGACGTCACGCGATCGGGCATGGGCCGGCGGCCCGGCAATCCGTTCACACCAGGCCGATCGGACGACTCGTCATTCTCACGTTCAATTGATAAAATAGATACATTCTGTAGATACGTGAGGGCGGAAACATGGATACTGCAAAGCTCTTCAAGCATGGCGGTTCGCAGGCCGTCCGGCTGCCGAAGGAATTTCGCTTCGATACGGCCGAGGTCCGCATCCGCCGCCACGGGGCGTCCGTCGTTCTCGAGCCGGTGCCGCAGGACTGGGCCTGGCTGACACCGCTGATCGGCCCGGTCGACGCCGATTTCGAGGCTGCCGCGACCACGCAGCCGTCCGCTCAGGAGCGCTCGGGCCTGGATGTGTTCGAATGAAGTTCCTGCTCGATACCAACGCGGTGATCGCCATTCTCAAGGGCGAGCCGGCGATGCTGGCCCGCCTGCATGCGTGGCAGCCGGCCGATTTCGGCATCCCGGCGATCGTCGCGCATGAGCTTTACTACGGCGCGTACAAGAGCCAGCGAGCGGCGGCGAACGCCGCGCGTGTCGACGCGCTGCAGTTCGAGGTCGTGCCGTTCGACACCGAGGATGCGCAGCATGCGGGCGAAATTCGTGCGCATCTGATCGCGGCCGGCACGCCGATCGGCCCTTACGATGCATTGATCGCAGGGCAGGCGCGTGCGCGGCACCTGGTGCTCGTCACGCACAACGTCCGCGAATTCGAGCGCGTTCCGCGGCTGCAATGCGAAGACTGGCTCGCCGAGCCGAACGAAGGCTGAACAGTCGATCATGCGGGACGGACACTGACGAGCCAGCCCGGCGAATACTGCAACGATTATAAAAATACCAAAACAAACCGGCTCGCCGATAATACGCAAACGTTTTGCCGGCATTCAATAAAACGGATTTTGCGGAGCCGGCATAAAACAATAAATATCCGCTATTTCGACGATTGCTCAGGCGCAGCTTCCACGCCGGTAAGGCGGCGCGAAGTTAACGGCAAATCCGCAAAAGACTTTAGGCTTTTCCCCGCACAATTATTCATTCCATTTTCCTCAATGACCGATTGATTTTCGGTCATCGGACCGTCATACGCCATCCCCGATAATTCGGCGCTCACACTCTTTCAACAGACCAAAGGGCGATCGCACCCGGATCGCCGCGGGGAGCTGTACTCATGACCATCCGTCATCGCATCACGCTGCTAGTCGTCCTGACGTTCTTCGCGCTGTCCGCGATCGGCGTCTATGCCGTGTACCAGACGCGTAAGAGCGCGTCCGAGGTGCGTCAGGTCACCCAGGGAATCGTGCCGAGCGCGCTCGCGTCGGCCGATCTCGTCGCCGAGGTGAAGAATATCCAGATCGCGGCGATGACGCTCGTCTACGCGCCCGACGCGAACACCGCCGCCCAGGCGCGCGACGAGCTGAAGGCGAAGCAGGCCGCGCTGCGCGCCGCGCTCGACGCGCAGGCGAAATCGGCGGTCGGCCGCGCGCAGGAAGGGCTCGTCACGCAGGCGAAGGACAGCGCCGCCAACTATTTCGCGGCGATCGACGACACCGTGAAGATGAAGACGGACGGCAAGGCCGAGATGGCGCAGGCCTACCTGTTCGCGAACGTCGCGCAGTATCGCGACGAACTCGAAAGCATCGTCGACACGCTGCGCGTCGAGAAGAACCGCCAGAAGGACGACGCGATCGGCGCGCTGAACGGGATGCTCGCGACCACGGCCACCGCGATCGCGGGCGTCGCCGGCACGGTGATCGTGCTGCTGACCGCGCTCGGCTTCGTGCTGTATCGCCAGATCACGCGCCCGCTGATCGGGATGCAGACGGCGATGAGCGAGATCGCGACGAGCCAGGATTTCACACGCCGCGTGCCGGTGGGCCGGATGGACGAAATCGGCCATTCGATCGTCGCGTTCAACGGGATGATCGAGAAGATCCAGGAGAACGCCGCGCAACTGAAGCAGAAGACGGCCGACATCCAGGCGATGCTGCAGAACATGCAGCAGGGCATCCTGACCGTCGTCGAAGGCGGCGTCGTGCACGCGGAATATTCGGCGTACCTCGAATCCATCTTCGAGACGAACGACATCGCCGGCCGCGACCTGATGGCGCTCGTGTTCGACGATTCGGCCATCGGCGCCGACGCGCGCTCGCAGGTCGACGCGGCCGTGCACGCGTGCCTCGGCGAGGACAGCATGAACTTCGAGTTCAACGAGCACCTGCTCGTCAACGAAGTCGCGAAGCGAATGCCGGACGGCCGCGAGAAGTGGCTCGACCTGAGCTGGTCGGCGATCACCGACGAAACCGACACGGTGGTGCGCCTGATGTTGTGCGTGCGCGACGTGACCGAGATACGCGCGCTGACCGCGCAGACCGGCGAGCAGCAGCGCCGCCTCGAGATGATCGGCGAGATTCTGTCGATCAGCCAGGACAAGTTCCACGACTTCGTGCACAGCGCGAAGGGCTTCCTCAGCGAGAACGAACGGATGATCCGCCAGCACGAGCGCGCCGATCACTCGATCGTCGCGGCGCTGTTCCGCAACATGCACACGATCAAGGGCAATGCGCGCACGTACAGCCTTCAGCACCTGACGAACATCGTCCACGAAGCGGAGCAGGCGTACGAATCGCTGCGCCGCGCGGACAGCGGCCCCGAGTGGAATCGCGACGCGCTGATGGACGACCTGGCGCGCGTACGCGAAGCCGTCGACCACTACGCGACGATCAACGCGGTCACGCTCGGCCGCAGCGGCGAGCCGGCGCAGAATGGCGCCGATTTCCTGATGGTCGAGCGTGCGCACATCAGCGAGAGCCTGCGTGTGCTCGACGGCGCCGATCCGGCCAACGCATCCGACTGGCGCGCGGCGCGCGATGCCGTGCGCCGCATGCTGAGCCAGCTCGGCACGCAAGGGATCGGCGACGCGCTCGGCGGCGTGATCGAATCGCTGCCGTCGCTCGCGGCCGAGCTCGGCAAGCCGGCGCCCGTCGTGCATATCGACAGCCACGGCCAGCGCGTGCGCAGCGAGATCGTTGCGACGCTGAAGAACGTCTTCATGCACCTGCTGCGCAATGCGATCGACCACGGGATCGAATCGTCCGACGAGCGGCGCGCGGCCGGCAAGGCGGCGTCCGGCACGATCGACATCGCGGTCGGCGTGGGCGGCGGCGAACTGTGGTTCGTGCTCGGCGACGACGGCCGCGGCCTCGCGCTCGACCGGATTCGCGGCATCGCGCGCGAACGTGGCTGGATCGATGCCGCGAGCGAAGCGGCGTTGTCCGACGAGGATGTCGCCGAGCTGATCTTCCGGCCGGGCTTCTCGACCGCGCAAGCGGTGACCGAAGTATCGGGGCGCGGCGTCGGCATGGACGCGGTGCGCAATTTCCTGAAGCGCGACGGCGGCGATATCGCGCTGCGCTTCACCGACGATCGCGTCGGGGCGCCGTATCGCGCGTTCGAGACGATCGTGTCGCTGCCGGCGCGCTTCGCGGCCGACGGTGCCACTCACGGCGCAGGGCACGCGCAGCCGGCGCGCCTCGCGGATATCGGCGCGGCGGAGTGACGGCGTGATCGTGCAGGCGTGGATGATTCAGATGGCCGCCGCGCTCGCGGGCGGCGTGGTCGTCGCGGTGGCGGCGGCGATCGTGTGTCGTGCGATGCGCCAACGGCTCGTCGCGTCGATGGAGCGCGACGCGCATGCGTTGCGCGGTGCGCTTCACGCGGCCGAGGCCAGGGCGGAAGAGACGGCGTCGGCGCATGCGCAAGCGGCCGACGCATGGGCGCAACGCGAGGCGCAACTGGAAGAGGCGCTGGCGCGCGAGGTGTCCGGGAGCGCCGCGCAGCGCGACGCGTTGCAGGCGCTGTCGTCCGACCGCGCGGCGCTCGCGCAGCACGCGATGAAGATCGCCGACGAAGCCGCGCGCCTGCGCGGGCTCGCCGGCACGTTCGAGCGCTGGCACGAGCAGATGATCTCGCTGACCACGCAGAACCAGGACATGCGCGCGAAGAACCTGGAGCTGTCGGCGATCGTCGCGCACGTGTCGATCGTGTCGCTGAACGCGTCGATCGAGGCGGCGCGTGCCGGCACGGCCGGGCGCGGCTTCTCGATCGTCGCGAGCGAGGTGCGCGGGCTGGCCGCGCGCTCGCAGGAACTGTCGAACAGCTATCGCGACAGCCTGAACCGCAACGATCTCGTGACGGCCGCGACGTTCCAGGACATTCAGGCCGGCGGCAAGATGATCACGGCCGCGCTCGCGACGGTCGCGACGCTGGCCGGGCAACTGCACGCGCGGATCGAAGGAGCGGCCCCGTGATCAGCGCGCAGGCGAGGGCCGGTTTCGAGCGGATCTTTTTCGATGCCGCGCGCACGCGGCTCGCGGCCGGCGGCGCGTGCGACATCCGGCCGGCCGCCGGGCACGCACACGACGCGCCCGATCGCGTGCGCGCGAAGCCGCGCTCGAAGCCGACGGTAGCCGAACATGTGGTCGTGCTGACGATCTCGGCGCTGCATTTTCGCCTGCTGCTTGCGCTGCGCTTCAGCGACGACGACCCGACGCGCCGCCATTTCGCCGGCGCGACGGCGGGCGCGAGCAGCCAGCGGCCGCTGACCGACGCGTTCATGGAAGTCGCGAACCTGTGTTGCGGCGCGATCAACCAGGCGCTGACCGCGCCGTTCCCCGATCTCGGGATGTCGACGCCTTGCCTGCTGAGCGGCGCGAGCATCGACGCCATGCACACGCTCTCGCCCGATTACGTGGCCGCGTACGACCTGACGCTCGACGGCGACGTACGCGTCGGCGCGACGCTGTGCGTGTGCGCGAACGCGCCGGTCGATTTCCATGTGCCGGAAACGGCCACGGTGGAGAGCGGCGGCGAGCTCGAACTGTTCTGACCGACCATCAGGAATCCATCCGATGACCGAAGACCAACCCGTCAGCAAGGTGCTCGTGCTCGACGACAGCCGCGTGCATGCCGACGCGATCAAGCGTTTCTGCGACGAGCACAATCTGGTCGGCCTGACCGTGCGGCGCAGCCGGCTCTTGAAGGTGCTGCGCTCGAACATCGATCTCGGCGCGATCCTGCTGGCCGAGGATTACGGCGGCTCGCCGGCCGAGAGCGCGATCATCGCGACGCAGATCGACGCGCTGCGGCCCGAGCTGCCGATCATCCTGCGCCGCGAATCGCTCGCGTCGCGCGACGGGCTGCCCGATGCGCTCGCGCGTGTGGCGTGCGCGGCCTATGTCGCCGACGACATGACGCCGCTCGCGCGCGCGATCGACGAATACCTGTTCGGCCGCGACTACCCGAACGCGCTCGTGCGCGGCATCTCGGAGATCACCGAGGCGCGCATCGACAGCCTGTTTCCGGGCATGACGATCGAGCACGACACGCCGTGCATCGTGCGCGACCAGATCATCTTCGGCGAAGTGTTCAGCCTGATCGCGCTCGAAAGCGCGTGGTGCCGCGGCTACATGCTGCTGCAGACGAGCGAGCAGCCGCTGCTCGACATGCTCGGCGGCACGCGCGACAGCGGTCGCGCGCCGGATTTCCGCGACGTGAACAGCGTGCTCGGCGAACTGACCAACCTCGTGTGGGGCGCGTTCAAGAACCGCTATCTCGGCGACGCCGAGGCGCTGGCGCGCCATCCGGTGCAGGTGCCGCTCGTCGTCAATCACAAGCAGAAGTTCATCTCGTTCGGCGGCGACTGTCCGCAGCTCTGTTTCAAGTACCGGATGACCGATCCGGCTTCGGGTCGCTCGGTCCGTCTCGACCAGCGTTTCGTGTTCAGCCTGAGCTGGTCGCCGGAGGATTTCCGCGAATCCGTGCACGACGTCGGGCCGATGGTCGAAGCGGGCGAACTCGAACTGTTTTGAATGTTGAAGTCGGCAACGACGAAAGGGGAATACGACATGGCAAAGATTCTGGTGGTGGACGATTCGGGCACGGTGCGCGACGAAGTGGCCGGCTTCCTGCGCAATCACGGGCTCGACGTCGCGACGGCCGTCGATGGCAAGGACGGGCTCGCGAAGCTCAAGGCGACGCCCGGCGTGCGCCTCGTGATCAGCGACGTGAACATGCCGAACATGGACGGCCTGACGATGGTCGAGAAGATTCGCGGCGAACTGGCGAACACGGCGGTCAACGTCGTGATGCTGACGACCGAAAGCAGCCCGGCGATGAAGGCGCGCGGCAAGGCCGCCGGCGTGAAGGGCTGGATCGTGAAGCCGTTCAAGGGCGATGCGGTGCTCGACGCGCTGAAGAAGCTCGCGGGCTGACGCGCCAGCGGGCCGTCGAACGGTTGCGCGCGCAATTTACAGCGCGCCGGGATGTCCGTATCCTGCCGGATGCCGGGGGCGGGGGGGGGGGGGGGGGGGGGGGGGGGGGGGGGGGGG